>VGRU01000005.1 GCA_016875255.1 Deltaproteobacteria bacterium | reverse complement strand
GAGGGGGCTCGGGAAAGAGGCACCGCAAACAGGGGCCTCCCTCTTTTGGGGCAAAGACGCTCGCCTGTCCTTCAAACTGAAATACACCCCCAAAGACAAATGGCTTTCCAGTAAAGAAGGCCGCATCGTTGACCAGGTATTTCGTCGGAAAGTTATCCGATCCGTCCACAATGATATCGTAATTCTCAAATATCTTAATCGCATTTTCTGAAGTGAGGCGCTCCGCATAGGTGATGACCTTTACATCGGGATTGATCCTTGCAATCGCCTCTTTTGCCGATTCGACCTTTGGCCTTCCCACATCAGAAGTGCGATGCAGGATCTGCCTCTGGAGATTGGTCAGATCCACACGATCATCATCGATGATTCCCAGTGTTCCCACTCCTGCCGCCGCTAAATAGAGGCCTATCGGACAGCCCAGGCCTCCTGCGCCAACCAGAAGGACTTTCGCTTTCAGGAGCTTGGCCTGCCCTTCAGCTCCAACCTCCTGCAGAAGGATATGGCGGCTGTATCGGGTAAGTTGTTCAGTAGTTAATCCTGTATTGCTTGCCACTTCATATCCTGCTTTTTTCCACCCCTCAATGCCTTCTCTCATTGAAGAAACATGTTGATAGCCCATCTCTCTCAAAGTCTTGGCTGCCAGGATGGACCGGACTCCTGCCGCACAGTAGACAACAAGGGGAGCGTCTTTATCGGGAAGCAGGGTCTCTGCTTTCTCCGGCAGGCTGGCCCGGGGAATGAAAACAGAGTCCTTAAGATAACCCAGAGCCAATTCCTCTTTTTCCCTGACATCGAGAAGAACCATGCTCTCTCCCCTTTTAACAAGGCGGTTTACTTCCTGAATCGATATTTCAGAGACGTCCTTATGTTTCTCTTTTAAAGCTCTTCGGAGAAGCGGCCCAGCCACTTTCCAGAATATTTTCTTAATGTTCTCTCCCATATCATTCTCCTATATCCCTATTTCAGAGAAGAATTGTTGATTGTCCGATCCGAAATCCGAAATCCGCAATCCGAAATTTATACAATAACATCCTTCTCTACCGGCTCCACCTTTACACCGATCTCCTTCAGGTAACCGATGGCCTTCAGGTATTCTCCCTCTTCTCCATCGATCTCCAGGGTGACCCAGCCTACGTTCTCTGTAACATTGGCGCTCCGAATGTTGGTGACGATTTTAAAGCGGTGGCCGATATTATAGATCACCGGTTCTTTGACCTTCTCCGGAGGAAAGGTAAGGGTCACCCTCCTCTTCAGCGATGAGCCTCCGGCAATGGCTGGAATAATTGAGATCTGATCCCCGTTTTTTACAGGGGTTTCGAGGTTTTGGACAAACCGGATATCTTCATCGTTCACATAGATATTGATGAATCGCCTCACCTCTCCCTGTTCATCCTTGAGCCTTTCCTTCAGCCCCGGATAGGTTTCAGTCAGCCACTGGATCACCTCTCCAACCGTATTCCCATTTGCTAAAACGATATCCTGTTCTCCGGCCAGCTTTTTAAGCGGCGTCGGTATTCTGACTCGAATGTTCATCTTTTCATCCTCCAATCTTAAATCGTTGCCTGAACGATTGATTCTCGATACTTCCTCTGATTCGGAGTTACGATCTTCTCAAACTCCGAGAACTTCGCCTCAATAATCAGGGGCCGGCCAACCCTATCCTGAATCGCTTCCTGAGTCTTCAGGCCATTGCCTGTGATTGAGATGAGAATGGATTCATCTCTTGGAATGATCCCTTGATCGATCAACTTCTTCGTCACTCCGACCGTTACTCCGCCGGCTGTCTCTGTGAAGATTCCTTCTGTCCGGGCCAGGAGTTTCATGGCTTCCACGATCTCCTCATCCGACACATCCTCTGCCGACCCTCCCGACTCCCGTATCGTTTTCAGCGAATAAAAACCATCCGCAGGGTTCCCGATGGCCAGGGACTTGGCAATGGTTTTAGGCCGCTGGGGCTTAATCCAGTCGATCCCTTCTTTAAAAGCGGCCACAATGGGATTCGACCCTGATGCCTGAGCCCCATAGATTTTGCTATCGACTCCATCAAGCAGGCCGATCCCTTCCAGCTCTTTGAACCCTTTCCATATCTTTGTGATGAGCGACCCTCCGGCCATCGGGACAACCACATGCCGGGGCGTCCTCCATCCCATCTGTTCTGCAATCTCATATCCGAAGGTCTTCGACCCCTCCGCATAAAAGGGACGAAGATTGATGTTGACAAAGGCCCATCTGTAATTCTCCGCGATCTCACTGCAGAGCCGGTTGACCTCATCATAGCTTCCTGTGATTCCGATCAGGTGCGTCCCGTAGATCAATGTCCCCAGGATCTTCCCCTTTTCCAGATCATGAGGAACAAAGATGAAACTCTCCAGACCCCCCTCTGCAGCCAGGGCAGCCACTGAGTTGGCAAGATTTCCCGTCGAAGCGCAGGAGATAACCTCGAATCCAAACTCTTTGGCTTTCGAAACCGCAACAGAGACCACCCTGTCCTTAAACGAGAGGGTGGGATGATTGACCGCATCATTCTTCAGGTAGAGCTCTTTCACGCCTAAGACTTTTGCCAGTCTCTCTGCTTTTATGAGCGGAGTAAAACCAACATTTCTTCCCACGGTGGGATCAGAATCCAAAGGCAGAAGCTCTCTATACCGCCACATCGTCTTTGGCCCTCCCTCAATCTTCGCACGTGTCACACTCTTTTTGATCTCTTCATAATCGTAAACAACTTCTAAGGGACCAAAGCAGAATTCACAAACATGAACTGGCTTGATCGAATACTCCCTTTTGCATTCCCTGCATTTTAAACCTTTTATATAACTCATATTCTCACCTTTTATTTTCGTATTAAATTTAATTTATAGCTTATTATTTTTATCAAGTATATTTTTAAAAATAAGGGGAATCAGGCATACTCGTCCTTATCCCCCTTTACATTATCATATTATTAACTATCTGATAAAACAAAATATTTCCCATTTTTTCCTCTTTTTGCAAAGAATAATACTATAGTTTATAAATTATGTCAAGATTAAAATTAAAAAATTTTCAGATATAGTACATAAATCTTTTATCTAACTCTTTCTTTAATCCCATCTCTTTGGCCATCTTGCAGAGATCCCTGATCGTTATCGAATCAAAATATTCTCTGAGCTTACTTCCTGCTTCATTCCAGACAACCTGCGTGACACATTCTCCTGACTTCTCACAGGGTTTGCTTGAATCCTCAGGGCTGACGCAAAGCACGGGGTTGATACCCCCTTCGGTAATTCGAACAATCTCTCCGACGGTAATTTCCTCAGGCTTCTTATTTAAGAAGTAACCTCCTGATGGACCCCTCTTGCTGCCAATGATTCCTCCCTTTTTTAACTTCTGAAATATTTGTTCTATATACCTCGGAGAGATTCCCTCCCGTCTTGAAATGTCTTTAACCTGCGTGTCTAACCCCTCGGAATGATAAGCAATATCAAAAATTGCCCTTACTCCATAACGACTCTGTGTAGATAATCTCATGTTGTCCCCTGAATAATGTTACTTTCAATATATATTTCTTTATTGTATTTGTCAAGATATTTTTTAGAAATTTTTTAAATATCTCATAAACCTTTAATTACATCCATTTGGAAAGAATTATACAGAACAGGTTTCAAGACCTTTCACCCTTCGAAAGCCTCAGGGTGATCGGTATAGCATTAGACATAAAAGAACCGGAAAGCCCGCTATTTTAAAACTCCTGACGGGCGAACCTTTTAGCGAATAAGCACACACATCCCAAGTCCTTGCCGGAGTTCACCTTAGGTGAGGTCTACCGTTTCCCTTAACATGTCAACTTAATCGCCGTCAGAAACCTTGAAGAGCGGTTTACCCGTGGCCGTTTTTGCAACTGCAAGGTATATCCATAGGCCTCCATTAGCGGAACGGGGGTGATTATAATGAATGGCTTGAAATTTGTAACCATGTCCAATTAATATTCAATCATATGTCTCGAGTTCCCCAAGACCAATCCAGGCCTTCCATCTCGTGGAAGAAGATCCTCATTCTCCTGATCTTTGTCGGAGGGTTTTCCGCCTTCTTCTTTTTAGGCGGTGACCAGCACTTAAATTTCTCAGCGCTCAAGGCCAATCGAGACAGGTTGATGGCCTACACCCTCAATCATTATTCGTCAATCCTCTTTGGAGCCATGGCCGTTTATACGGCCTCAACAGCCTTAAGCCTTCCTGTTGCAACTATTCTGTCCCTTACGATAGGGTTTCTTTTTGGTTTGTGGGTTGGAACAGCCATTATCCTCTTCTCAGCGACCCTGGGCGCCACCCTTGCCTTTCTTGCCGCACGCTATGTATTTGCCGAGGTTGTCTCCCGGCGAATGGGGACGACGGCTAAGAAACTGATGTCAGAATTTCACAGAAATGATTTCAACTACCTTCTCTTTTTAAGGCTCGTTCCTCTCTTTCCGTTCTGGTTGATCAATCTGGCCACAGCTTTCACCCCCATCAAAGCCCAGACCTATGTGCTGGCCACAGCCATCGGCATTATCCCGGGCGCTTTCGTCTTTGCCAATCTCGGCCAATCCCTCGGCCGGATTGAGTCACCCGATCAACTCCTTTCATTTAAAACCCTGAGCGCTCTGATCCTGCTTGGCATTTTTGCTCTCATTCCCATCTTTGTGAAAAAGTTTCGATCGATCAAAAAAGAGAAGGAGATTTGAGATGACCGGTTTCCCAGTGATCAGACGAACCTGTCTTGAAATTTTACAGGCGAACCTTGGCTACCGGTGTAATCAGAGGTGCATCCACTGCCATGTCAATGCCGGTCCTGAAAGGATGGAGATGATGGATCGCACCACCATCGATCAGGTGATTGCTTTCCTTGCCTCATCGAATCTCCGTCACCTCGATCTAACCGGTGGTGCTCCGGAACTAAACCCTCACTTCAGACGCCTCATCCGTTCTGCCCGCGCGATGGGCATCCATGTCATTGATCGCTGTAATCTTACCGTCTTCGAGGAATCCGGAATGGAGGGATTGGAAGAATTTCTCGCCGATCAGAAGGTGGAGATCATCGCCTCCCTGCCCTGTTACCTGAAAGAGAATGTTGACCGTCAACGGGGCAATGGCGTTTTCGAGGCCAGTCTCCGTGCCTTAAGAAAGCTCAATCAGCTGGGTTATGGCCAAAAAGATTCGGGACTCCCCCTCAATTTGGTCTATAATCCGCTGGGTTCTTTTCTTCCTTCTCCCCAAACCCTCTTGGAAGAGGATTACAGGAGAGAACTGGGAGACCGGTATGGCATTGTCTTCAACCATCTCTATACCATCACCAATATGCCCGTCCATCGTTTTGAAACACTATTGACGGCGAGGGGCGAGCGTTTAAGGTATATGAATCTTCTCCAGGGGGCGCATCAGGACGGGAATCTCGAATCCGTGATGTGCCGGAGGCTTATCAGCGTGGACTATCAGGGTTATGTCTATGATTGCGATTTCAATCAGGCGCTCGGCCTTCCCCTCCTGTTGGAAGGAAGGTCGCGGGTCCATCTCTCCGAATTGAAGGGGATTGATCTGAAGGGAAACCCCATCCCGCTCCTGGACCACTGTTACGGCTGCACCGCAGGCCAGGGATCCAGTTGCACAGGAGTTTTGAGTAGTCCAATGACTCAATAGTCTAATCGTCTGATAGTCACATCGTCATATAGTCAACTATAAAACGATTAGACGAATGATTATCCGACTGATTTAAAATGACGAAGATATCCATCATCCTTCCGGTTTTGAATGAAGCATCGGCGATTGCGCAAACCCTCATCGCCCTTCAGCCCCTTCGGGAGGCAGGCCATGAGGTGATTGTCGTCGATGGCGGAAGCCATGACAATACCATCACTCTTTCAAAGCCTTACGCGGACAAGATCATTCAGAAGTCACGGGGCCGGAGCCGCCAGATGAATGACGGAGCGAAATCGGCGAGCCATGAAATCCTTCTCTTTCTACATGGCGACACCTTCCTGCCCGCAAGGGCTGACCGGTTAATCATCGAAGGGATGAAGAGTATGGGGAGCAGATGGGGCCGTTTCGATGTGAAACTCTCAGGAAAACACCCCCTGCTCCGCATCATTGAGATCCTGATGAACTGGCGGTCCCGGCTTTCGCGCATCGCCACGGGAGATCAGGCTATCTTTGTCAAACGAGAACTCTTTGAGGCGATCGGTGGTTTCCCGGAGATCAATTTGATGGAAGATGTCGCCTTGTGCAAGATTTTAAAGAAATACGACCGACCCCTCTGTCTCTATCAACCCGTTCTTACCTCCAGCCGCCGCTGGGAAGAGAAAGGACTCCTCCGCACCATCCTTCTCATGTGGTTCCTGAGGCTTGCCTATTTTTTTAAAGTTAACCCGAAACGACTGGCAAAGTTTTATTATCCAACACTCGAATAACACAAATGACATCGAATTTAACGAATTGTCGCATTATTGTCTTTGCAAAGGCGCCCATCCCGGGAGAGGTAAAGACCCGTTTGCTTTCCTCTATGGATGTTGAATCCGCAACAACCCTTTACCAAAAACTTGTTTTGCATACACTGAATATCGCCGTTGGATCAAAAGCGGGTTCTGTTGAACTCTGGTGTTCGCCCTCGAAAGAGCACCCCTTCTTTCTTCGATGCGCTGAAAAGTTTCGAATCGAGCTCCATCAACAGACAGAAGGCGATCTCGGCAGACGGATGGCACACGCCTTTAATGAAATATTGAAAAGAGTTCCGATGGCTCTTCTAATCGGCACGGATTGCCCTTCTCTCACTTCAGACGATTTAAAAGAGGCAGGAAAAGCATTAGAACAGGAGTCCCCTGTGGTTATTGCTCCGGCTGAAGATGGAGGTTATGTTCTCATCGGCCTTCGTCAATATGAACCAGCGCTCTTTGAGGGAATTTCCTGGGGAACGGGGTCTGTCTTAGAAGAGACAAGGGAGCGGCTTCGCCAATCGAGATTGGACTGGCGGGAACTTCCTCAGCAATGGGATGTGGATCGTCCCGAAGATGTGGAAAGGTTGAGAATTTCAGGTTTGATCGAATACGTATTTTAAATCCTTCCTAAATTGAGCGATCTTTTCATCCCTCACAAGGGGGGCAGGGAGGCCGAAAAGCCTTTTAGAGCGATCACCTTTGATGAGTTGAATCAACCATGAGGCCTGCCCAATCATCACCCGTTGGGTGAAAGTTCGAGGCCCATTCCCTAAATTTATAACGTATCGCATTCTAAAAGGGGTTGAGGCATCTCTGTCCCCCCTTGTGAGATAGGATGAATCGCTCAATTTAGGTCCTTAATTTCCATCCACCCGGCCATCTCGAAGAGAGATCGTCCTCGAAGAAAAAACGGCATTTTCCGGGTTATGGGTTACCATGATGATCGTCTGACCCTCTGCGTTCAGGGATTTGAACAACTCCATGATCTCTTTTCCGGTCCGGGTGTCAAGGTTTCCGGTCGGCTCATCCGCAAGAAGAATGGGCGGCGCATTGACCAGAGCCCTCGCAATCGCTACCCGCTCCTGTTCTCCTCCGGAGAGTTGATCCGGAAGCCTCCTCTCCTTCCCCTTCAAACCGGTTCTCTCTAATATCTCTCCGGCCATCCTGCCCTGTTCACGATTCGATCTCTCCGTAATGGAGAGCGGAAGCATCACATTCTCAATCACGGTCAGGTAAGGAATCAATTGGAAGGATTGAAAGATGAACCCAAGATACTCCCTTCTGAAATCGGCCAACCTCTCCAGGGGAAGTTGATAGATTGAAATATCATCGACAACGACCTCACCGGCCGTGGGATGGTTGAGCCCGCCGAGAATGGTGAGGAGGGTCGATTTCCCCGAACCGGAGGGGCCCATCACAGAGATAAATTCTCCCCTCCCGATACGAAGGCCCACATCGACCAGAGCGCATACCTTCTCTTCTCCGCTCTCATAGGTTTTGAAAAGAGTTTTAATCTCAATCAGGCTCATTATAAAACCGTTTGAGGATCGTTTCACTTGAGGTTTGAGGATCACCTCCCCTGCCTCCCGGCAGGTGGGTTTGAGGCAGAATCTCTTTTGCCTTCAGCCTCAAGTCCCTGGAAGGGGACGCTCCTCCAGCCTCCATCCTTTTACAGCGCTCTCAATGCCTCTGTGGGGTCCATCTTCGAAGCATGAAGCGCCGGATAGACGCTCGATAAAACTCCGATCAGCGTTGAAAGAAAGATTGCCCCGATGGCTAAAGACGGGTCGATCACCCATCTCACGCTCTTCATTCCAAGGACCATCGGCCCGATAAAATGGGAGATCCCAAGACCGAGGAGATATCCTGTCACTCCTGCGATCAATCCCACAATCAAGGCCTCCAAAAAGATGATCCTCATGATATGGGACTTTCTAAATCCGATCGCCCTGAAAATCCCGATCTCCCTCTTCCGTTCATTGACCGAGGCCATCATATTGGTAAAGACGATCAGCGCTCCGATGAGAAGAACGATGGCCGATATCCCTATGGAGAACTTCCTGAAATGATCCAGCGCCTCCATCTTGGTCTCGAGCGTCTGTTTGATGGCGGTCACCTTGGCATGGGGCAACTTCTTCGAAATCTGATCCACGATCTCCTCGATCGGGCAGGTGTTGCAATAAGCGGAGACTTCAATCAGGCTCACCGCCTTTGGTTTATTCAGAGCTTCCTGGACAAAACTCAGATCGGCGTAGATGAGAAAGTCGTCCTGAGAGCCTGTCTCTTCAAGGATCCCTGAAATTCTGACTTTTCTTCCGTTGATCGTTAAGTGGTCGTTCGTGCTCTTAAAGAGTCTTACAGCCACCTCATTTCCGAGAAGCGCCTCATCCCTATTTTTAGGAAGGGCTCCATGGATCTTCCACCACTTCTTCAGCCGCCCCTCCTCCTGAAACTGAACGCCCATCAGAGGAATCTTCTTCCCTTCGATCTCCACCACTCCGACAAATTTTGGCGAAACACTGCTGATATTCTCCCGTACCTCAATCTCCCGGATCTTCGGAACATCGGAATCATTCAGTGTGCGGGCATCCAGGGACACCCCTCCGATGCTCATTCCCCCATAGGAGAGGGAGAGATCGTCCGAGCGGGGAAGGATGAGGATATTGGCTCCGAATTCGTCCAGTTTATTGGCAATATCCTCGTTCATCAACCGCGAAATGGAAATCAGAGAAATCACCGTCGTAATGCCAATGGTGAGCCCAAGAATCAGGAAGAAAACTTTGCCTTTTCGCCTCTTAAGATTGTTGATCGAGATGTCCTTAAGTCGCATGGATATCACCAAAATTGAGCTACAAATTTCCCCTTTGTTATTTGTGTTATTTTGATTTCATTTGAACTTTGAACTTTGGAATTTGACATTTATCTTCAAACCCTCGGCTTCCAATTCAAAACCACCTTTTCATCGATGACGATCGAATCCTTCTCTATAACGCTGGGGATGATTTCCGGAGGGTAATTCATACAGCCGCCCTTGATTCCTTTATGCGTCTCTAAATGCCATTCGGTATCACAGGCGTTGCAGACCAGTTTCCGGTCCTGAATGCGAAAGCGAGTGGATTTGCATGGTTCGCACATGCTGATCCCCGTGACCACCCTTCCCGCCATCGTAAGATAAGCGTAAAGAGGTATGTTAAGCCCCTTGCCCTCATATTCGAATCGAACGAACTTATTCTCTTTTACCACATGGACAGGAATGACAATCTTCCCATTCTCCACCTTGGCCTGAACATCGGCCATCCGGATCGTCTGGCCGGTGTAATCGACCTTCCCGCTCACCTTCGGTTGAGTGGAAACCTTAGGATTTGCATTACTGTTTCCCTGAACAATCCAGTAGGCAGCCCCTCCGAGAGCGATGGCGACGACGATTAAAAGGATGATCGACCATGAAGGCCCCCCCTTCTTCCCTCCCAATACCTTCTCCTTTTTATCTTGGAACGAAGAACCCGAAAGATCGATCCCGCACTTCTTACAGAACCGGTTGGTCTCCTCATTCTCTGCCCGACATTTTGGACATGCTTTCATAGAGTGATCCTCCTTTTTTTAAATCTCTTTCACCTCTCCCCGCTCATATGTGAGAGAGAGCACGACTTTTCCTTCTTCGATGATATCAACCTGGATGTGGCATCCGAAGTTGATCGCCCTCGCAGAGGCGCCGCTTCTCCTGGTCTTCTCCTGGTAATATTGCAGGGCCTTTAAGGTAGCCTCCTTCTCGATCTTCGGATCGAGAGCTCTCACTTGTTCTCCTCCTGCGCATCCTCCACCGGGACAACAGACCGCCTGAATCGGAGGAGGGATATCGAACTTCTCATAGGTTTCGATCTTGCCCCTGCTTTTGACTGCCGCAAGCCATTCCTGAAAGATCTGTTCCCTGTTGTCCTGACTGCCTTTCAGAACAGCCTTTTCAACGAACTGCGAAATCAACCAATCCTTTTTCAGCTCTTCCTTGAACTCGAGAAGTCCGACTCCCAGTTTGCTTTTGAAATCTGCTTCTGATAATCCATGCCTCTGCTTGATCGCCCCTATCTGCTCCTCGATCTCTTTTTCAGGAGCGTTGGCATAGCCGCCGTTCTTCGCTTCCTGAAGAAGGAGTTTCTCCGTGACGACCTCCTCGAGAAGCTGGGCCTTCAATCGGATTAAGTTCTCATCCCCCGCCGCCCCCTTGAAGAAATCCTTTCCGAAACGGAACTCATAGAGCCTTTTGGCCCGATCGAGCCTGCTTGAAAACTCTTTCCGGGTGATCTCCTCTCCGTTAACTCTGCCCACTGGTTTCGATTTAAAGCCGCCGGTGATGAAGTACCCTGCGACACCTATATGGGTAAGTCCGATCAATACGGATAGGACCATCCAAGCCTTAACCCTTCTTCTTCCTATTGGCAGAGGCTGGCCGCAATGGACACAATAGACATTCTGCTGCTCATTCCTTGCATCACAGCTGGGACATGGCCTATTGCTATGGATTCCTGACACCTCGTTCATCTTGATCCTCTTTCTCCCCCCTATCCGTAGACAATTTTATTCAGAGATCATCCCTTTTTGAATCTCTGCTTCAGAAAGGGGAGACACAAAGATCGACTTTTCTTCCTCTCTCCCCACCTTCCGGTACTGGACTTCTCCCTTCTCTATCCCCTTGGCCTTGCTGTAGCGGGCTGTAATGGAGGCCGCCCTCTCCATCTCCGTTCCATCGGCTTCTCCCCTCAGAAGAGAAACAGGGCCGGGATAGCCGACTGTCTTCAAGAGGACATCTCCTGCCTGAGAAAAAGTTTCGATCTTCTGATTATCCTCCTCATTCCTCCCGACCACCAGTTTGACCTGAGGGGATATGCGAAAATGTCTCCCTACTTTTAAAAGATGGGCATCGTTCAATGAAAAATCAAGGTTATGGGCCATCAGATCCTTCAACCTTAAAGCAAAGCCCGGATCAGTGAGAAGGCACCCTCCTGCCGGACAGGGATAGTCGCGGATATTAAACTGCTCGGCCAACCTGATCTGCGGCTTTCTTGACCGGCCCTGAATATTTAACAGTTTATCACGATCAATCCAGCCTTCTTTCTCCGGAAGGGTAATGGGAAGGAATTGAGCTGAGAGGGGGCGTAGAATTAACCCCTCCAGTCCAGCCTCCTTCTCGATCAATCGCATCGCATCCCTTCTCTGAGACATGGGCCTCTGCCCCAGAACCTCACCCGTCACAACAAATGCAGCGCCCGATTCCTCCATATAAGCCTTTGCCTTCTTCAGCATGAAGATCCGGCAATCGATGCAGGGATTCATGTTGCTTCCGTATCCGTGCTTCGGATTTCTTATGACATTGAGATATTCTTCGGAGACATTGAAGACCTTAAGGGAAATGCCCAGTGTCTCCACTGCCTTCTGAGAAGCCAGGCAGGTCGCTCCCCGGTTGGTGCAGGTGCAGAAGACCGTCATAAAATTGAGGGCCTCCAGCTCAATCCCCTGGTCAAGAACCAGTCTGGCGGCAAGCGTGCTGTCAAGACCTCCGGAGAGGAGGGCAATCGCCTTCATCACAAAACCTCATTCATTGAACCCGAACGGAATCCCTGAAGGTCCAGGGTGATGTACTGGTAACCGATCTTCTTCAGGTGTTCGACCACTTTCTCTCTGATTGTGCCGTCCAGTAACCTTTCGATCTCTTCCTTATAGATCTCGATCCTCGCAAGGTCTTTATAGTGACGGACCCGGACCTGTTTAAACCCCAATCCGATCAAAAACCCCTCTGCCTCATCGACCATCCTCAACCCGTCTTCTGTAATCTCCTCCCGGTAGGGAAAGCGAGAGGCAAGGCAGGCGAACGACGGCTTATTCCAGGTCGGAAGCCCTAGCGTCTTCGAAGCTTCCCTCACATCGGCTTTTGTGAAGGATGCCTCAATAAGAGGGCTTCGTATTCCAAGTTCTCTGACTGCTTTCTTGCCGGGCCTGTAATCTTGCTCATCATCCATTGTGGAGCCTTCCACAACAAGAGAGGCGCTCTCCCGGTCAGCCAGTTTTTTCAGCTCTCCGAAGAGCTCCCTTTTGCAGAAGTAACAACGATCAGGCGGGTTCTTTGAGAACCCCTCGATTTCCAACTCATTCGACTCGATCAAGAGATGCTTCACTCCCATCTCTTCAGCCATCTTCTTGGCTCCTCTCAACTCCCTCTCGGGATAGAGAGGAGAGAGTGCGGTCACCGCAAGGACATTTTCTGCGCCAAGGGTATCTCTGGCTATTTTCAGGAGAAAGGTGCTATCCACCCCCCCGGAAAAAGCCACCACCACTTTCCCCATGGATTGGAAGATTTCTTTTAGTTTTTCAATTTTGTTCTTTAACTCCGAGATCATCACTCTCTCCGAGCCGGAGGCCGAACTCCGAACCTCTTTTGTTCTATCTTCCATTGCTAATTGCTAATTGACAAATGTTCATTGTTAATTGATTACTTCTTTGATCCACCCTCCTCCGAGGACAGTATCTCCTTCATAAAACACAGCGGCCTGTCCGGGAGTGATGGCCTTCTGTGGAATCTTGAGATTCACTTCCACTGCATTCTCTCCTGTAGAAGAGAGGACGGCCTCTGCACCCGGGTGGTTGTACCGTATCTTCACCTTGCAAGAAATTGGGAAGGCCGTATCCTGAGGTCGAATCCAGTTGAGGGAATGAGCAATAAAACTATTTCCGTAGACTTCCCCCTCCTCTCCCACAAGGATGGCATTCTTCTCCCTGTCTATTCCGATCACATAGAGAGGCCTTCCCTTTGCAAGACGGAGCCCTCTTCTCTGTCCGATCGTGTAGAACGGGATCCCTTTATGCCTTCCGAGGACATTTCCCTCCCTGTCAAGGATGGGACCGGCTGTGATCGTCTCTTTTAGCCTCTCGGACAAAAAAGAGTGATAAGAGGTCTCGGGAATAAAACAGACCTCCTGACTCTCAGGTTTGTCGTGGACGCGAAGGCCTGTCTCAAATGCCATCTTTCTCACTTCTTCCTTCTGAAGCTCTCCGAGTGGGAAAAGGGTATGTCGGAGTTGATCCTGCCGGAGGGAGAATAGGACATAGGACTGGTCTTTTCTCCGATCGGTCCCTTTTTTCAAAAGATACTGGCCGTTTTCCTCATCAACTTCGAGCCGTGCATAATGACCCGTGGCCACATAATCGGCCCCCATGTCCATCGCCCTCTTCAAAAACGATCCGAACTTCAACTTTTCATTGCAGAGGATACAGGGATTGGGGGTTCTTCCCTTCTGGTATTCCTCGCAGAAATAGTCGATGACCTCTCTTTCAAACTCCTCTTTGAACTGAAAGACATAAAAGGGGATGCCCAGTTGGAGTGCAACACGCCTCGCATCCTCCATATCCGAAAAGCCGCAACACCGGTTTGATCCTGTTTCGTTTCGGTCCGGCGTCCCGATGCACATCGTCGCCCCGATCACTTCGTAGCCCTTCTCCTTGAGAAGCCAGGCCGCCGTGCTCGAATCGACTCCGCCGCTCATCGCCACCACCACTCTTTTCTTCAAAAAACTCCTCGCTTTGTATGCCCAAAACCAAATCCCCCCATCCCCCCCTTTGCGAAAGGGGGGTAAAGGGGGGTTATCCTTACTTTTAAAACAAAATCTCCATGGCCTGATAGGGACAGACAGGAATACAGAGTTCACACGCAATACACTTATCACGTTTAAAGGAAACCTCCATCGTCTTCCGATCGACATCCAATGCCTTCGGGTGACAGACGGAAATGCAAGCCGTACAATGGGTGCAACGATCCTCGTACCATTTTACATCCTGGGCTAATGGCTGGACATCAACTCCAATCTCTTTCATATAGTTGAGCCCGGCCTCAAGAGCCGACCTTTTCCCCTCCATTTCAAGAACCAGCCTTCCTTCTTCCTTGGGGGTAATTCGTGCCCTTAAAATATTTACCGTAAGATCATAATCCTTCACCAATTTTGAGATCACAGGTTGATCCACAAGATGGGATGGATAATTAAAAACAACGCGTTTCTTCTGCATGGCGACCTCCTCTCTAAAAAAACAATGCAAAGTGTAAATTTAACAATTCGTAACACTTTAGCGGTTTGAAAATCTTTGTAAAATCCCTCCCGACCTCCCTTTGCCAAAGGGAGGCGATAAGGGTTTCCCCCTTTGGAAAAGGGGGATTAAGGGGGATTTTATAATGAATCTTTTGGTCAATTAACTCGTAAAACTCTTTTTTTCAAAATGCTAAAGTGATACAGCAATGCAAAATTCAAAATGAGAACTCCTGAGAAAATTTACAATTTGCAATTTTCAATGATGTTTTTTGATAGGTCTCTCTTTTAAGGACTTGAAGGCAATCCCTGAATCGACCGAAGGGAGGAGTTCGACCGGCTGGGTCAGGAAGAACTTTCCTGCCTCGATCCACTCTTTCAGGATCCGGGCAATCTCTCCGGCCTTAACGTAGCTGGAAAGCCCGGAAGTGGGGACGTCCTTGCCCTGAACGGTTATCTTTCCGCTCTTCAGTTGTTTGTAGTTGACCTCTCCCAAACTTCCCGGGATGAATTGGGGATAGGCATCGCTGTAATCCACCACCTGAGCCAAGATCTCCTCATCTTTAATCATCGTAAATTTCAAGATCTCTTCATCCAGGATCGGAATCGGAACCCCGATCCCCACGGTGAGCGTAACGCCGTAGCCAGTGTAAGAAGTTCCTCTGAGCCATTTCGGGCTCATCATCTTGAGGTCTCCTTTCACGGAAAGTGTTCCCGAAGTCATCTTGGGAACCCCTTTTTCCGTCCTTGCCACATTGGGATTATGCTGCGTGCCGCTTCCGACGACATATCCGACCCCTCCCCCAAGAAAGATCCGGGTGCCGATACCGATCGTTTTGTAATAGGGGTCATTGAGAAGAGGACTTAGCTGGCCTGCATTGCAGTAATTGGCATTTGCCAATTTAGGCTGGAGCACTCCCATATAAGTATAGATCACCCGGTCTGAGAGGTTCACAGCGACGTTATAATTCTGATAGGCATTCCTCACATCGAACAACACAGCCTCATTCATCTCTTTTAGAGAGATGTAGGTTTCCAGCGATTTTCTCGGATAACAATCCGTTCCATAAGCGGTTGCAGTGAGCCGGACATCTTTTCCGGCGACCAACTCTTCAATGACATGGGCCCCGCCGTAAGAAAACTTTCCCGGGTAGATCTTATTTCTGGGGTCATCTTCAGGCATGGCTGTCGCTCCCAGGAAAAAATCAACGGCGGCCAGACCCGTATAAACCGGAATATCGTTGAGGTAGGTCTTCCCCCCTCCCAGTTTAATCCTCGGTTTCGAATGCCCCACGTTGAAATAAGCCCCTGAGGAACACATCGGGCCGAATGTCCCTGTGGTGACAACATCCACTTCCTGCGCCGCCTTCTTGACTCCCTTTTCAGCGGCGTAATCGATGATCTCCTCAGCCGTCAGAACAACCGCCTTTCCTCTCCTGATCTTCTCATTTATCTCTTCAATGGTCTTCGCCATCTGTAATCCCTCCGTTATTCAAAGTTTATTGTTCATTGTTCATCGTTCATTGTTTTTTTCTTAGGTTCCCCTCACGGGGTGACACATGATCCATAACATATCTTACCTCCGGTCAGTTCGGAGTAATTCAGTTCGGAGTTCGGAGATTGATGCCTTTTGGGGTTTCACTCCGAACTACGAACTCCGAACGAATGCAATCGCGATTAATAATTTAACTTGTAGGGCAAGGCTTAAGCCTTGCTTTAAGCAACCCTAAAGGGTTGCCCTACAAAATATTTAATGCGTCTGTATTAATAACTTATTTCAGTTCATTCAACAGACCGGCGCTGAGATACCGCTCGCCGGTATCAGGAAGGATGACAACGATCATCTTTCCCCTGTTTTCCTTCCTTTTCGCCACCTCTATCGCCGCCCAGGCCGCGGCGCCGGATGAAATCCCGGCAAGCAAACCTTCTTCCTGGGCCAATCTTTTGGTGAATAGGACTGCGTTCTCATTCGATACCCTGATGACCTCATCAACCAAATCCATCCGGAAGACTTCCGGGATAAAACCCGCCCCTATCCCCTGTATCTTGTGTGGTCCAGGCTTTCCTCCAGAAAGCACTGGAGAGTTTCCCGGCTCGACTGCAATGCTTTTCAATTCCGGTTTCTTCTTTTTAATGACTTCCGAAATGCCGGTGATGGTGCCGCCTGTTCCAACGCCTGCCACAAGAATCTCGACCTTTCCATCCGTATCTTCCCATATCTCAAGGGCGGTGGTCTTCTTATGGATCTCCGGATTAGCAGGATTCCTGAATTGTTGGGGAATAAAATATCGGGGATCTGTCCGCACCATCTCCTCTGCCTTCTTCACCGCTCCGGTCATTCCCTCATTGCCGGAGGTCAGGATGACCTCAGCTCCGAACATCTTGAGGAGACGGACCCTTTCTTCTGACATCGAGTCTGGCATCGTCAAAACCAATGGATATCCTCTTGAGGCGCAGACAAAGGCAAGAGCAATGCCCGTATTCCCGCTGGTGGGCTCTAAAATGATCGTATCCTTCCGGATGAGTCCGGCTCTCTCTGCCGCATCAATCATCGACACACCGATACGGTCCTTGATGCTGCCGCATGGATTGAACGACTCCAGTTTAGCAACCACTTCTCCCTGGCATCCTTCAGCCATCCGGTTCAATCTCAACAGAGGGGTGCGACCCACCAATTCGCAAATGGATTTTGCTATCTTAGTCATAACGTCACTCCAAGAAATCTTATCTTCTTTTTTCCTGATATTCTAATATCCTGGTACCCTGCTACCTGATTTCCTGGTCACCCGATTCCCTATCAGGATCCAATTCGAGCTTCGAACTTAGAATCTATATCTGGTACATCGCTGAGGCTTTCCCCTCTTTCTCCCTCTTTCGATTCACCATCTCCTCAAAGGTGACGGAACGGAATATCTTATTGATCGCATCAGAAGCTTCCTTCCAGATATCCCGGGTCACACAAAAAGGGGCTTTACTGCAGCCTTTCGGATCTTTCAAGCATTCGATCAAATCAATGGGGCCATCCAGAACTTCCACCAGATCATTGAGACAGATCTCCGAGGGTGGTCTGGCCAAAGAATATCCTCCCTTTGAGCCACGGATCGATTTCACAAGACCGGCTGTCCTGAGCGGAATGATCACCTGCTCGAGATACTTCAAAGAGATATCTTCTTTTTTTGCGATCTCTTTTAAATCAACCGGCCCTTCCCCGTAACGGGAGGCAAGCTCAAGCATCGCCCTAGCTCCATATCTAATTTTAGTTGAAATTCTCATAGGTTATAAATTCATACTTTATCTATAGGAATTAATTTTTACTAACTTATCCAATCTCACATTGTCAAGAGGATGCCGGGAATTTTTTGAAAAAGATTCTTTTTAAAATCTTCTTACGAGAAGGATAACGATAAGGAGGTGGGGGTTATCAAGGGCTCATTCCTTAAATGATTTCTACTCTTAAGATTCTTTTCGTTTCTGAAGTTACCTTGAATCGTTCATCGATCCGATATCCCACAATCCAGGCGATCGCCTCCCCAGATATGAGAAGGGGGATGCCCGGCCTCTCAAATCTGGGGATTTTATGATCGATGAAAAATTCCTTCAACTTCTGAGTTCCTTCTGCTCCCATGGGCTGGAACCGGTCGCCGGGCATGAAATTCCTCATCCTCAACGGAAGATGGATCCGTTCATAATCGAGGAGAGCGACATTCCGGGATTCATCAATCGGTTTAGACCTGTCCCAATCTCTCTCCTCCACCACTACTTCTTTTTCAATCTCTTTGATATAAGTTCGTCCGGGAATCCGGAGTTCCACTTCAAAAGGCGGGATTGTTTTTATCCTTCCCTTCCTCAACAGAACCTTATCATATCGCTTCTCAACGCAGAACCCATGGGATAATTCTAAGAGAAAGCATGCCGGAGGCTGCTTGAGCTTTCTATAGACCAAATTAACATCCGACCATTCGCCCTCGTCCATCGTCGCCCCGCCATCCATCCTTTCCAATGCCTTTTGAATAATCCTCCATTGGATGGCTTTATGGAAATACTGATACGCTGAGAATTTAAAAACGAGTTCTCCTCCCTCTTCATGTGCGATTTCCCGATAGGCTTTCTCAGCCTCCTTTTCAATAAAGTCATTCTCATCCCTGAGAAAGGCGGAGGTTTTGAGGATTGCCCGCCGGAAACCGGATTGATAATCCTGCTCGATGAGTGGGATGAGTTTAAGGCGAAGCCGGTTTCGGAGATAGTCACCCTTCAAATTGGATGAGTCGGTTAGATAGGAAATGGAGTTTTCGCGGGCAAAACATTCAATCTCTTCTCTCCAGACTTCAAGAAGGGGCCGGATGATTCTTCCCTGCCGGATGGGGAGCATCCCTTTAAGGCCTTTTAAGCCGGATCCTCTGAGCAGTCTTAAAAGGATGGTTTCTGCCTGATCATCGGCATTGTGTCCCAGGGCGATTTTACCTCCGCCATATTTTTTGAGGAGATCATGAAAGAATCGGAAACGGACTCTTCGCGCCGCATCCTGTAACGAGAAGCCCCCTGACTCCTTGAACTCCTTCACATTGAACCGTTCATAGTCCAAAGGGAGGCCATGCCGGATAGACTCCTTCTGAGCGAGTTCGGCTTCTTTTTCCGATTCCACGGGCCGTAAGCCATGGTTGAGGTGAGCGATGATGAGCGAAAGTGAAAATTCCTGACGAAGAGCGCTTAAGATATGAAGGAGGACCATTGAATCAACCCCGGCTGAAACACCCACGATCACCCGGTCGCCTCTCTCCAGCAGATGGTAGTGATCAATGGTCCTTCTGACTTGTTCGAACAGCATGGAAAATTCTCACAACTTCTTCTCTCCCAGAGGGCCAACCCGGATCTCTATTTCTGTCATGCTATACCAATTATCGCTGATTTTGATCGTGCAGGTCTTGTCGGGTTTTGAAAAAAAGAGGATGGATTCCTTCCCCTTAAAACTGTTCACTAATTTCCAGTTGTCCTTCTCCATATGATAGTTGAAGAAATCGATCAGGGACTCCACATCGAGTCTCCATTTGGTGAAGAGCAGGACCCCTGTTTTAAAACCGGGAGTCTCATAGACAAAAGATTTGCTCTGCTTATAATTTAATTCTCTCGGAACACGGACATCCTCAAAATGGTAATATTTACTTACAGTCTCGCTTTCCCTTTTCGCCGGTTCTTCTCTTCTCTCCCTGACGGTTGATCGACATCCCGCATAAACCAGACTGAAGAGAAGAAGTGCAAACAAAAAATATACGCCCCTTCTTTTAAAAATCGCCTGTCTCATAGCTTCCCTCCTTGATTATGTGTATTATTTGTGGATATGGAAAATGTTTACCATCCTGCAGTGAGAAAAGCAAGAAAAAACAAAAAGCCCTCGGAATTTGAGCCTATAGAAAAGTGGAAGCATCTCCGGAGGATCTGTTAAAAAAAGAGGTTTATAGATCCCGCTGTACATCTGCCCCCATCAGGGTAGGCTCGAAGAGATCGATGTGGATGTTACCCAGTTTCGGCAATCCCTCTTCATTAAAAGGAGCAGGGGGGTTGATTTTTTGAGGGGCTCCTGAGACGAATTCAAAAGGAAAAACAACTTCATTGCTCTCGTGGCCCGCCTTATCAAAGATGGTTATCGTCAGAGTGATATTTGTCCATTCTCTCAGATAGGCCGTCCTCCTGCTATACGTATTCCATTGGACATATCCCTTCAAATGTTTTCGATAGGGAGATTTCAGCATAATCCAATCGGTTGGGTAATGGCCATACCCTGTTTGATGAACCACGGTCGCAATTCTTGACATATCTCCGTCTGGGTCTTCTGCTTCAATATAGATCTTCCAGGCATATCCGTAATACCCTTTCTCCACAGCGAAAGAGTTTGTAATCACAGGGGGATTTCCTTTGCGCTTGCTCTCTGACCAAACCAGAGACGGAACCATCAGAACGACCAACGCCAACAGTGTTAAAAAATAGGATGTTTTTTTCATCTTCGCTCCCTCCCTCACTTTAAATATAATATTGGATGGCCTGATTTTCAAGGAATCAGGTGGAGTCCCGGTTTTTCCTGCGGCTGGGCTTTTGATTTTTATATCGACCTTCACGAAATATCATCCCCGCTTTCTTTGCCTCCTCGAAAACCTCTTTGATGGAGACCCTATGGCTTAATGCCAGTCTTTTACAATCGTCATATTCCGGAGAGAGGTTGACACCCTTTCCCTCCCACCGGGCCAGCTTGAAACGAATCTTTCCGTATCTTGTTTGTAGGGGGAGGATTTCTCTTTCTGCACAACTTCTCTCCTCCTCCCGCCATCTTAAACCGAGCGTGGTCGTCTCTTTGATCAGAAAATCAATGACCGGGGAAAGTTTCTCCCCGGTGCAGATGACCGTGAGAAGGGTTGCCGGTCTGTTCTTCTTCATCAGAATGGGCGTAAGAAAGACTTCCTGCACTTCCATGCCGAGAAGCCTCTCCATCACATAGTCATAGAACTGGGGGTTCATATCGTCGATGTTCGTTTCAACGACCATCACCTTCTCTTTTCCGGCAATCGGTTCTTCTTCTCCGATAATCAGTCTGAGAAGGTTCGGATGGGGAAGGTCACTTCTGCCCGCTCCGTAACCGATTTTCTCCACCTTCATCCCGGGCATCTTGCCGAATTCAGACCCCAAGGAGGTCAACAGCGCCGCGCCCGTAGGGGTTAGAAGTTCGGCCTCCACGCCGGAAGAATAGATGGGCTTCCCTTTCATCAGGGAAAGGGTGGCTGGAGCTGGGACAGGGAGGATGCCGTGCTCACATCTGACAAACCCCGCGCCAACATTGATTTTCGATACATAAAGTTTATCAATCTCCAGTTGCCGAAATCCCCAAACCGCTCCGACGATATCGATGACAGAGTCGAGTCCCCCGATCTCATGAAAATGGATTTCCTCGGCTTGTCTCCGGTGAATCTTCGCCTCTACGGAGGCAATCCTTCGAAAAACCTCCCTGCTTTTCTCTTTTAGATCATCCTCCAAACGGCTCCGGTCAATGATCTGAAAAATCTCCTTCAGGCTCCGGGAGTGTCTTTTCTCATCCTTTCCTCCCACAATCGCCTGGGTGGCGGAAATTCCTCCCCTCAGGACTTTCTTAACCTTAAGAGAAACATTTCGAAGCCGGAGCTTTTTCAGCTCCTCTCTCAACCCTCCTGGACTCAGCCCCGCATCGATCATGGCGCCCAGGATCATATCCCCGCTCGCCCCGGAAAAACAGTCAAAATAAGCAATTCGCATGATCTCTCCTCGACCTTCTTGGATTTACACCTATTATCAAAAAGAATAGAGATAAAATCAAATCAAATTATTCAAGGTATTGACAATTGACGAGGATTGAGTAAAATTTTGTTTTGACTGGCGGTGTAGCTCAGTCGGTCAGAGCATGCGGCTCATATCCGCAGTGTCCGGGGTTCAAATCCCTGCACCGCCACCAATCATTTTACAAGACCTTACCCTTTTGGGATTTCTCCATTTCCATTCTTGCAGGAGCTTCTGATGGTTCATGTCAGCATCATGGGTACGGGGTCATATGTCCCTGAACGTATTCTTACAAACCACCATCTAAGAGAGATGGTGGATACCAGTGACAAATGGATCGTGGAAAGAACGGGCATCAGGGAGCGGAGGATTGCCGGCGAGGAAGAGACCAATGTGACCATGGCCGTGATAGCGCTCGAACGGGCCATCGAAAATTCAGGAATCCGACGTGAAGAGATTGAATTTCTGGTCGTGGGCACCAACACCACCGAACCGGTATGGCCCTCCGCATCAGGCTATATTGCAAATCTGCTGGGTCTTCGTAAAGATCTGCCTTTCCTCGATGTTCAGGCGGGATGCACCGGATTCAATTATGCTCTTTCGGTCGCAGAGATGTCCATTAAGTCCGGACAATACAGGACGGTGGCGGTAATCGGAACGGACAAACTTTCAGCCATCACCGACTATCAGGACCGAAACACGTGCGTTCTCTTCGGAGATGGCGCTGGCGCTCTCATCCTGAGGCAATCCACGAGCGAAGGAATCATTCGTTCTCATCTCGGGGGAAATGCCAAAGCCCGCAACCTACTCATTCTTTCCAAAAAGGACGGCGCTGGAAATGGATATATCTGGATGGAGGGAAGAAAGGTTTACACCTTTGCCAAAAGGGTGATGGTTGAAAGCTGTTTTCGTGTCCTCGACCCTTCCGGAGCAGCCGGGAAAAACGAACTCCGCGCTCTCTTTGAACAGGTGACCAAAATCGTCCCTCATCAGGCCAATGCCCGGATTATCATGGCCGCTGCCGAGGAACTCGAATCGCGTCTGGAGCTTCCCGAGGGTGAAGCAAAGAATAAAATGATTATGACGATTGAACAGTACGGGAATAACTCCTGCGCTTCCATCCCGCTTGCGCTGGATATATCCCTCCGTACGGGAAAGCTCAGAAAAGGAGACCTCGTCATCTTGGTAGGCTTCGGAGCAGGCCTGACCTATGCCGCAAACCTGGTTAGGTTATAGAGACATCCTACTCCCCAATGGCAAGGTTATGTGCCTTTGTGAGAATAATAAATTCGAAGCAATAAAGTTAGAATGTTCGTTAATAGGGAATCAGGTTACCAGGAAATCAGGGGGCAGGAGACCAGAATACTAGAATATCAGGAAAACAAAAAAAGGGATTTTTAAACCTGATACCCTGATGTCCTGATATCTACAACCTGATAACCTGATGTCCTGATAACCGAATGAGCTTGTTCAGGAATAATCCATGTTGACCCTTAAGATCAAGCGATCGGTCTGTCCTTATGATTGCCCGGATGCGTGTGGCCTTCTCGTGGAGGTGTCTGATGGAAGGGCAATCAAAGTTTCGGGCGATCCTGAGCATCCTTTTACAAGGTCCACCCTCTGCCCTAAAATGAATCGCTATCAGAACACCGTCCACTCCCCCCTCCGCCTTACCCAGCCCCTCATCCGTGCAGGAGAAAAAGGTTCAGGACAATTTCAACCCATCTCCTGGGAAGAAGCCATCCGCCGGATTGTTGACCGCTGGAATGCTATCACAAAACAATTCGGAACAGAAGCCATCCTGCCCTATTCCTATGCTGGAACCATGGGGTTAATTCAGAGAAACGCAGGACATCCCTTCTTCTATCGTCTGGGGGCCTCCCGCCTCGAACGCACCATCTGTTCCCCTGCCAAGGAAGCAGGCTGGAAAGCGGTCATGGGAGAGACTCCTGCTCCTCATCCTGATGAGGTTGCAGAGAGCGATCTGGTCATCTTATGGGGGATCAATGCCGTTGCAACCAATATTCACTTTCTTCACGGCGTGAAAATAGCACGAAAAAAAGGCGCGCCGGTCTGGCTGATCGACACCTATAAGACCCTTACCTCTTCTGTGGTGGATCAAACCTATATCGTCCGGCCGGGGAGTGATGGCGCACTCGCCCTGGGCTTGATGCATCTTCTGGTCAAAAATGACCTCATCGACAATGATTTCTTAGCCTCGAATGTCCAGGGCTTCAAAGAATTGAATGAGAAAATCCTTCCGGACTTCCCGCCCGAAAAAGTAAGCGCTTTGACAGGTCTCTCTACAGAGACTCTCGGATCCATGGCTAAAACCTATGGCAGGGCAAAAAAACCCTTCATCCGTCTGGGGAGCGGTCTATCCCGGTATGGAAACGGTGCGATGACCATTCGCACGATTGTCTGCCTGCCTGCTCTTGTTGGAGCCTACGGAATAAAGGGGGCTGGATGTTTAACAGGCACCAGTACAGCAGAAGCCTTTGCTATGGATCAGGTCTTTCGGGAAGACTTCATGAAGGGGAAGACCCGCATTATTAACATGAACCGGATCGGTTGGGCCCTAAATGAGATCAAGGACCCTTCCATTCAAAGCCTCTATGTCTATAGCTCCAACCCTGCAGCAGTTGCTCCGGATCAGAATCAGGTGTTAAAGGGCCTCGCAAGAGACGATCTCTTCACGGTGGTTCACGAGAGGTTTCTCACGGATACGGCCCGTTATGCGGACATTGTGATCCCTGCCACCTCTTCTCTGGAGCAGAGTGACCTTTATCGGTCCTACGGCACATACTGCATCCAGCGCGCAAAAGCGGTCATCCCTCCTGTCGGAGAGAGCAAACCGAACTGGGAAGTCTTCAGCCTTCTTGCAGAGGCGATGGGATTCGACGAACCTTTCTTCCGCCAAACTGCAGATGAACTCATCGACCATCTTCTTTCCCTTCCCGCTCCAATGAGAAACGGTATTGACCAGAAAGCTTTTACAGCCGGAAAGGCGGTCGAAATCCCTATTCCATCGGATGCACGGACCAGATTCAGAACTCCTTCCGGAAAAGTCGAAATTCTCAACCCAAAGCAGCCTCATCCCCTTCCTCTCTACATACCCCCTTATGGCGGCAATGAGCCCTTCTATTTGATGGCAGCCCCAAGCTTTTACGCATTAAACTCCTCTTTTCGAGAACGGGGCGACCTCAGGAAAAAAGAGCGAGGCGTGCTCCTTAAGATGAACCCTGCTGATGCGGAAGCAAGAGGCCTAATGGAGGGAGAGCCTGTGATTGCCTTCAATTCGTTGGGTGAGGTCTCTTTTGTTCTACGGGTTACCGATGAGGTTCCTCAGGGTGTGGTGGTGGCAGAAGGGATCTGGTGGCTTGAACATTCTCCTGGCCCCCGTTCCGTCAATGCCCTCACCTCCCAGCGATTAACAGACCAGGCCCAGGGATCCACCTTCTACGACAATACCGTGGACGTGAAACCCGCCCCTTCCCATTCCCGGTAAACAAAAAGATAATGATAACCACCAGAGAGAGATAAATCTGAAGGCCAATCCGAACCTGACGGTCTTCCACAAAATCACCCCTTTTATGCTTACCAGTGACGGACGTCACTACATTCTGGAAAACAATCAAGGCTATAGATAATCACGAATGACCTTGATGAGCGCCTGGATCTCTTCCGCGGTGAGCTTGCCGTCTTTTCTGAAGATCAATTTTCCGTTTTTATCAAAGGCGAGAATATTACTGCTGTCGTCGGCAATCTTCCAGGCATTCACCAGCGTTTTTTTATAATCCCGCACATAAGTGGTTTTGGGATAATGCTTCTGTTTATCTTTAATGGATGAAGAAATAGCAAAATTGGGCATCCACGTGGCTGCCATGTTAATGACCCCAACCGATTGAAATTTGTCGCCGGGAAATTTCTCCCGATTCAGAGCATCGCTGGCCTCATTGTTCGTATCTTTTTCATCAGGATCGACGTAAAAAACGACATGGACCTTCCCCTGTAACTCTTCACTGCTCCAGGGTGTTCCATCCAACCGTCCTCCCAGTTTTTCTCTTAACTCTACTCTGGGAGGAACTTCGCCGAGTTCAATCGCTTCGGCAGTTTGATGGAAAAGAAAGACGGCCAAAAAAAAGATGAACCCTGTCAAGAGATGCTTCATCCTACACCTCCTCAACTTTTGATAGCGACGTGTTTCTGGATCCGATGGTCATGCGGCTCCATCTCTCATTTTGTCAAGCCTGAACCCGGAATCTGACTCTTTATATTTAGAAGGGAAATCGGATCAACCCGTGCCCCATTCATTCTAATTCCCCAATGAAGGTGAGGTCCTGTGGATCTTCCGGTGGATCCGACCCGACCCAGTATGGCTCCCTTGTCGACTCTATCCTCCTCCTTGACCAGTGCTTCTGAAAGATGGAAATACATCGAGTAGAAACCCCATCCATGATCGAGAATGACCGATTTTCCAGAGAAGAAGAGTTCCCCAACCAGGACAACCATACCGCTATTACAGGCCCATACGGGGGTTCCCTCCACTGCCCGAAAATCAACGCCTGTATGGGGGGTTTGACGTTTCCCATTAATAATACGCCTCAATCCAAATGCCGTAGAACGTTCCCCCTCTACCGGGCGTATAAAAGCACCTGCCCATAGTCTTTCATCCCGAAAGACCCGAAACAAGGATTTTAGCTGTCCTGCCTCTTTATTGACTCGTTCCAAAGTTTTCCTATCCAAATCCACCATGGCGGATGGGAGCGAAAGTTTCTGGATCCCGAAGTCGACCTCCTCCACCTTCAATGAAAAGTTACTCAAATGAATACCGCTCCCTCTATCTGTCGTAACAATCTTCATCTCATATGTGGCAGGTCGAGTGTCCATATCAATCCCAATGAGGCCCTCGTAGGTGCCATTCTGCTCGCTGAAGGCTAAGGGAAATTTTGCTCCTTGAAACTCCACGTAGATGGACTTAAGTGATGGCGGTCCGAATATGCTGATGAGGCATACTTCCCCCTGCTTGACCCCTCTCGGAATAGATTCGACCCGGAAATGATTTTCAGCAGAAACAGGCTTACCCGTCAATAACAGGAGAACCGGTATAAAAATAAGAAACTTTAAAAACGGTTGAAAACGAATGGAAATAAAATTCACGTAGTTTTATCCCCCTGAATTCAGCAGCCTCTTTTTCCAAAATAAACGAAGAAGTAGGTTCAAATGCAACTTCTTCCCTTCCTGAGCGAACGGGTCACCCTTCGAGAGCCTCAGGGCATTCGGTTTTTCCCGAATGTCCGGAGCTAAGGCTAAGGAGGGAATCAGCATGACTGGAAAAATTACATGATTTCAACACATCCCCGCTCGCCCTGCCCGTCCTCCGAAGCCCTGGCGAAGGAGGGAGACTGGCGAAGGGCAAGCTGATAAATTCCTTTCAATGATTACGTTTTTTAGCGCCGAGGTTTATTAGGAATTGTTCCAGATCTTCGTAAGGTTGGAATCCAACGGCCGAATGGCAATCGACCCAAAAGGTCGGGACTCCTGTGATTCCAAGGGCGCGTGAACGAGACCAGTCGGAATCCACTGCCTCCTTAAAGGTTCTCAATTCAAGAACAGATCGTGCCTCCTTGTCTGAAAGGCCTATCGATTTTGCCAAATCGACTATTTCGTTAACCTTGCCTATATTCTTACCCTCCACAAAATAGCCTCGAAAGACAGCTTCGTGGAATTCGTCTCCCCTTCCCTTCGATTCTGCCCACTTTGCCAATTCCTGAGCAAGACGGCTATTGTAAGTCTTTTTTCGCTCACCCATAGGCAAACCTAATTCACCCGCCACTTGCTTCAACCGGGTCATGATCTTCTTAATGTCTTTGAGTTGTCCGGCAAAAAGTTCTTCAAGAGTGAGTCCCTCCACAGGCGTCTCGGGATGAAGAGGAAAAGCCGCCCAACGAACTTCGATGTCATAATTCTTTCGCAATTGCTCAATACGCACGGTACTGAAATAACACCAGGGTCAAACATAATCGGAGAATATCTCCAGAATCACCGGCTCATTCATATGTTTCTCCTTTTCGGCCTCACTCGACAGGGCCAACTTTTTCATGGATGACAACTGCTCTCTATACTAATGCAAGCGCAGTAAAGAACCCCGCAGCAGAGCTGCGGGGCATTAAAAATCAAAACTCAACTGCTCTTGGTGCTGATACTTTATGTATCGACGTATGACTTCTGAGGTTACTTTGTCTCCAACAGACCGAACAAAATACCCATCGCTCCAAAACTCTCCTCCCCAAAGCTGTTTCTTTATCTCAGGAAATTCCTTAAACACCACTTTAGCTGATATACTCTTTATGATTTGTACTACCCCAGCCGGAGAATATCGCGGAGGCGCTGACAAAAACAAATGAACATGATCCTCTTTCACTTCCATCGTATCTATATCAAACTCATACTTCTCGGCTATCTCCGTAAAAACTTCTCTGATCCTTTTGGCCAAACTCCCCTGCAAAATCATCTTACGGTATTTGGGAACCCATACCAGATGATATTTCAAATCGTAGACTGCATGGCTTGTTCTTTTTACCGAGTTCATGCAGTACTTATAGCATGTTTTATCGCTTCGCGAACCTGTTTTCATCACCCCAGCAGAGCTGGGCGGTATTCAACAGGTATTTTTTATAAATAATTTAACTTGTAGGGCAAGGCTTAAGCCTTGCTTTAAGCAACCCTAAAGGGTTGCCCTACAAAATATTTAATGCGTTTGTATTAAATGCATGTTTGCAAGACCTGACTCCCGGTTTACTATCAGCTTATTAAAATAATCTGGCACTTGGGTTTCAAAAGTCATCTGCTCGCCGCTGGTGGGGTGTTTGAAGGAAATCGATTTGGAATGAAGCGCTAAACGCCTGTACCCATCCTTGATTTTACCATATTTGCGATCGCCTACGATCGGATGACCTTTATCAGCCATATGGACACGTATCTGATTCTTCCTGCCGGTCAAAAGATTAATCTCCAGCAGACTAAACTGCTTGGTCTCTTTAAGCACCTTATAAGCAGTATGCGCCAGTTTGCCTTTTGTGACATCCGTTGTGGAATAGACGACATAAGCCTTGTTCTCAGACAGGTATGAGGTAATCCTTCCCTCTTTTGGGACTAACTGACCATAAACCACTGCAATATATTTCTTTTCCGTGTCTTTCCACTGAGTTTGCAAATGGTACTTAACTTCTTCCCTTTTTGCGAATATCAGCACGCCGGATGTCCACTGGTCCAGCCTATGAACAATGAAAATTCGGTTTCGCGACTTTAGACAGCCTTTGCGTACATAATCGGTTAGAATGCAGTAAGCCGTCTTGAATTTATTAGTCTCCGTCCCCACCGTCAATAGCCCCGCAGGCTTATCTACCGCCAAGATATCTCTATCTTCGTAGAGTATTTCTAACCCTCTTGGCAGATGTTTGCTGGTCGAATGTTTTTTCTTAAGCATACTCTTCTATCTTGTGCCCCATCCCCCGGTTAACTTACGCCGCACTTTAACGTGATCTTGTCGGGATTGGACTCCCAGGGCCAAAGAGCCGCGTAGATCACCTTATTACCATCTTGCCTGTAGAAAAAAGTTTGCTCCTTTCTCAAACCACCCAAAATATCAACCATTTTCTGTATATCTTCGGGCAGGTTTGCTTCTTTCCCGGATTCCTTGGCTGCCGGGCCTAAATCTTTTGTCAATAAAGAAAGAAGCGATTCAAGGTCCTTCTGGTTAATGACCGCCTCCAGATATTCGGACCCCTGTGAGTTCGGTCTAACTTCCATGTTCAACGTTTCTTTTATCTCTTCAATCAGGTTCATCGCTTTCGTCCTTTTAGGAATGCCTCACTCTCCCTTCCCCACGCTTCAGTGAGGCATTACTCCTTTCAAGAAATTGGGATTCGTTCCTAAGGGTTGACACTTTTCAGGTTATACATAGATTCATCTGATTGTCAACCGGATCGATGAAGAAGTCTGAATAAAACCAGAAAGCCCCAAGGTGTCTTCCCTTCCAACAGGGTTCAATCGAGATGCTAACGGTCTTTTAACGCATCTGCAAAGGGGTTATTGAAAAGCTGTTTCTGAGCCATTCCCTTACGAACGGGTTCTCTTCTTTCCCCCTTTTTTTCTCTTGTCACACCCGCACTTGCTTCATGCGTTTGAACAGTCTGCGAAGGACCGCTTCGCATCGAAAGGGAAATCCGCTTTCGCTCAATCTCCACATTGAGCACCGTCACCATCACCCTCTGATGGACCTTCACCACCTCGCTTGGATTCTTAACAAAGCGGTTAGAAAGCTCGCTCACATGAATCAGGCCGTCTTGATGAACGCCGATATCGACAAACGCGCCGAAAGCCGTGATGTTTGTGACAATCCCCGGAAGCCTCATCCCCGGTTTAAGGTCCTCCATCTTGTCAACCCCTTCGGTAAAGGCAAAGGTCTCAAAGGACTCTCTGGGATCGCGTCCGGGCTTGGCAAGCTCATTCAAAATATCATTGAGTGTCGGCAGGCCCACTGACTCGGTTAGATAATTCTTTAAGTCAATCTTTTTCCGAAGATCCTCATCCTTGATCAGGTCGCTTACCGAGCAACTCAGGTCCCGTGCCATGGCCTCAACAATGAAATAGCTCTCAGGGTGGACAGCGCTTCCGTCCAACGGGTTTTTTGCACCCCTTATCCTGAGCAACCCGGCGGCCTGTTCGAATGCCTTTGGACCCAGGCGAGGAACCTTTTTCAATTCTTCCCTTGAGCCGAAGGGCCCATGTTCATTACGATATTTAATCATCGCTTTGGCAAGTTGTGGCCCCAATCCAGAAACATAAGTGAGGAGTTCTTTGCTCGCCGTATTTACCTCCACTCCAACGGCGTTCACGCAGCTCATCACCACATCATCAAGGCCCCTCTTCAGCGCAGGCTGGTCGACATCGTGCTGATATTGGCCGACTCCGATTGACTTCGGATCGATCTTGACGAGCTCTGCAAGAGGATCCATCAGTCGTCTTCCGATAGAGACCGATCCCCTCACGGTGACATCGTGGTCCGGAAACTCCTCCCGCGCCACATCGGATGCAGAATAGACGGATGCCCCGCTCTCATTAACCATCATGACGGAAATGTGCCTGGGAAGGCCGAGCCTTTTCACAAAGGTCTCTGTTTCCCTTCCCGCGGTTCCATTCCCAACGGCAATGGCTTCAACCTCAAACCGGTCGCATAGCTCCGTGACCGTTTTCGCTGCCTCATCAGCCTCTTTTTCAGATTGGTGCGGGAAGATCGTATCCGTATGAAGGAGCTTTCCCTGCCGATCAAGACAGACGACTTTACATCCTGTTCGGAAGCCGGGGTCAATGGCAAGCACGTTTTTCTGGCCCAGCGGCGGCGCCAGTATGAGTTGGCGGAGGTTTTCTGCAAAAACACGGATGGCCTCTTCATCGGCCCGCTTCTTTGTATGGACCCGGATCTCTGTCTCCATCGAAGAAAGAAGAAGGCGTTGATAACCATCCTCAAGGGCTTGCCGCACCTGATCGGAGGCCGGGCCACTGCCTTTGATAAAAATAGATTCCAATATCGCAATCGCTTCTTGCTCGGGCGGAACAACGCGAAGCGTCAGGACTTCCTCCTTCTCTCCGCGCCTCATGGCAAGAATACGATGGGAGGGCGCTGTATGAACGGGTTCTTCCCATTCAAAGTAGTCCCTGTACTTGATCCCTTCCTTCTCTTTCCCTGCGATGACCTTTGATCTGAACCGGGCCTTCTGGAGGAGGAAATCCCTCATGTTGCCCCGCGCGGTTGCATCTTCACTGATCCATTCCGCAATGATGTCCCTTGCCCCTGAAAGCGCTTCTTCCACAGAGTCGACTCCTTTTTCCCCATCAACGAAAGCCAGGGCTTCGCCGAAAGGATCCTGGTTCACAGGGTCAATGCCGTCCTGCGCAAAAAGACGCTGTGCCAATGGCTCAAGCCCCTTCTCCCTTGCGATGGTGGCGCGCGTTCTGCGCTTGGGCCGGAAGGGGAGGTAAATATCTTCCAGGACAGTCATCGTCTCCGCTCCATCGATCTTTGCTTTAAGCTCCTCGGTCAATAACCCTCTCTCTTCGAGAGATCGGAAAATGGCCTCCCTGCGGCTGTCCAGATCAGACAGCTTTTCAAGCCGGTCCCGGATGGCGGTGATGGCCACTTCATCCAGTGACTGCGTTGCCTCCTTTCGATAACGGGCGATAAAAGGAATGGTGGCTCCCTCTTCAAGAAGTCGGGCAACCGCCCCCACCTGCTCCTCCCCAATAGAAAGCTCGACGGCAACCCGTCCGACATGCATCTCGTTCATGACTTCCTCATCAGGTTAAGTTTTTTTAAACCTAAATTGAGCGATTCATCCTATCTCACAAGGGGGGCAGAGATGCCTCAAACCCTTTTAGAATGCGATACGTTATAAATTTAGGGAATGGGCCTCGAACTTTCACCCAACGGGTGATGATTGGACAGGCCTCATGGTTGATTCAACCCATCAAAGGTGATCGCTCTAAAAGGCTTTTCGGCCTTCCTGCCCCCCTTGTGAGGGATGAAAAGATCGCTCAATTTAGGTTAAAGTAATACATTTAAGGAGAGATTTAAAGGTTTGGGTCGCGGAAAGCAAAATGGGGCTGAAAGGTGATACGAAAAGGATTGATCTTCGGCTCTTTACCTCAATGTTGCAAAAAAAGGAAGGTGGGCATGCTTCCAATCCTTTACAATTGCGGATCGTTTCTATATTTTATGGGGAACATTCGATGTCACCTCAGGTGACCTTTGGGGTATGCTTGAAAATTTAGTAGCCAACCATTTAAAGGTGCCGCTGTAAAGGCTTGGGAAACTGCGGTTTCCCGTGTCCGCCCGGCATACCCACCTCCCTTTTTATACAATTTTTATGCAACAACGGGGTTTACTTTAATGCGTTATCCCTTTGCTAACTGTTCCATTTTTTCAATTCACGACGACTTCCCATCCGCAAGTTTCAGGGTCAGAGCGCCCTCGATCTTGTTCTATCTCATTCATCGTCTCTCTTGGTTCCTTTGGCATACCAGTCCGGATCTCTGGCTAAATTCGCACGCGCCTCCTGGGTCATCATCTCGAAGGCCGGGTGAGTGGTCTCCCAGGCTCGATTATTAAACAGACCGTCGCGCATCTTTTCAACCTCTATTTTGACCTCTTCAAAATATCTGCCGTAAAGATGCAGCGAATCGCTGATATCCACATACCGCCCCACGCTGACCGGCTTGCCTATTCTTCTCGATATCCGTTCGGCAATCACCCGCTGCAGATCCGTCAGCGCATAAACGTTCATAAACCATGCCTTGTACAAATCTCTGCTGCGCCAATGTGCGTTCATGTTCAGCGCCAATTTACCCGCTTCATCGGCCACCAGCCTGCACCATATCCGTTGCAGACAGGGAGGGTCTTCCGTATAAATATCTGCCGTCGGCATCCATGCGATGGCTTGCGCCCGCCGGGTGTACTCCACTTTTGACAGCGAATCGATGATGTATTCAACCTGATCCACTGGCGCAAAGGGCTTCTTGGCGCCTTCTGGATCCCGCAGTCCGTAAACCGGACAATAGGCAAAAAGCCTCTCATGATAGGTATAGGTCCACTTCCCTGCCGCCGGGTCGATCCAGTGGTCATGGATCCCATCCACCACCTCCTGTCGATAGACCTCCAGCTCAACAGGGCCCCCTGGATAATTCTTATGAATCCGAGGTTCGGCAAAGGGGTGATAAACGGTAACGATGACGGTGGCATCTTTGCTCGGCGCATCCTCCGCCTTGTCATACTGCGTTTTGATATCCAATCCATCATCCCAGACGGCTAAGACCGCCTTCTCCCATGCCTCCGGCAGACACTCTGCATTGATGGACAATGTGGGAATATTTCCTGATGCTTTCATCTCAAACTCCTCATATCAAAATTTGCCGCAGAGGGTCACATCTTCACGGGCTGTTGCCGAAATCGACTTCATGCTTCGACAAGCTCAGCATGAGCGGAAAAGTTAAATGGTTTCAACATATCACCGTTCGCCCTGAGCCTGTCGAAGGGCAAATGGTAGGTTTGGGCAACAACCTGTTCAGATGTCATTATTTTCCCCTGCCTTTCATTTTACCTCATTATTGAAATGGGTTCCATCAGGTGGAGAAAGAAGAGGATGACCTCTTTGGGAGGGCCGCCAAAGATGGCCTTGAGGGTTAAACCGGATCATAAAATTTTCTCATCCTGTCGCACTAAACGGGGAAGGGCTGTAAAAAGGATAGCCCATCGAATCTTTTCTTCAGGAAGATTGAGCGTCCTTGCGACCATCTGGGTGTAAGCGTTGAGTTGAGGGCGATAGCGGTCTAACTGTTCTTGAATCCAACCCTCTACATCTTTTTCGGGCCTGCCGGTTTTATAATCCACCAATAACCACCTGTCTTCCATCCTCAGAAGCAGATCAAAACGTCCCACACGAACCGTCCGTTTGCCGTCAAAATCTTCGATAGCCCATTCAACGTGAACCTCCCTAGCCGATTTGAGCAAGGAAAGAAAAACCGGAGATTCCCAGGCATTGAACGCTTCTTTTAGGACCTGATGGGCCATGCCCACGGTTTCCTTCAGGGGAATTCCTTCTCTTGCAAGGGCTGCGGCAATGGCCTCCGATTCCGGACAGGGTTGTTCCCGGACAAGGGTTTCCAATATCCGGTGGATCACCACTCCTCTCGCCCGCGCATATCCTTCCTCCTCTTCTGCTCCAGGTTCGGTTGCCTGCGAGGTTTCATCTTCAATCCTGGAAGGGCTGGTGACCTGGTAGGGTAAGGGTTCCGGGTCAAAAGGCGGAACCATCCGGTCTGAAACAGGTTTGTTTAGTTCAACCCCTATCGATAGGCATGGCAGTGGGTTTTCGAACAACTTGAAATCATCTTCGTCGGTTTTCATCATTTTCATCAATGAAGAGAGGGGTGTTTTAAACTCATCTTCGTCCCCATTTTTATGGGGGTTGCCCCTCCCGCTCAGTGTCAGGCTCTCTTTTGCGCGGGTCGCCGCCACATAGAAGAGCCTTCTGGCCTCGGCAAGAGTGCGCTGTTGACTCAGATCCTTCAAGAGATAAGAACCAAGACTATCGAGGCCGGTTCTCCGGTCAGCCGTTGCCGCAACGAGAAAATGCTTCTCTTCTCCGGGTAACCGTTCCATTCGATAGGCAGGTTGCTCGCCCCGGCCCCCACCAAGCGGATTGTAGTCTAAATGGACTGCAAAAACATGGTCAAATTCCAGTCCTTTGGCCTTGTGAATCGTCATCATGGAAACCTTTGAAAAAGCCCCTCTCGGATCAGGCGGTGTGTAGGCTTTTTCAAGGAGTCGATGAAGCTGAAGAAGGGCTTCCTCTCCTGGCATCCCCGAACAGAGATCGAGCAGATCGAAAAAGGCCCTCGCATTCGAAACCCCGGCCGCACCATAAAGAGCTGCCGTTTCGCAGGGGCCATCCAAATCCTCCCACAACCTTGAGAGCGTTGACCTGTAAGATTCTCTGCCAAACATCTTCTGGGCCTCAGCAACCGCCTCACAAAATCTTGTCAACTCGGAAGAGGCAATCTTTTTAGAAAGTATCCTTTCGGACCAGAATCCTATGACATCCTTGAAAGCTAAAAGGATCTCGTTTGAAATCCTAAACCATGGGGCTCTCACCGCGCCTGCCCAGGCCACATCATCATATGGCCTAACCATTGCTGTAAAAAGATTCAAAAGGTGATGCACCTCGGGCCTTCGATTCATCGATTCCCCCTCTAAGAGGCGGAGTGGAACGTCAAGTTTCATAAAGGCCCTGACAAAGACGGGAAGATGGGTGCGCGCAGGGATGAGAATGGCAATCGTCTCTTCAGGCCTTTCTCTATAAAGCCTGGCCACTTCCGCTGCGACCCATCGAGCCTCTCTCTCAAGTGGAGAAAAGTTCCCATCTTTAGAATCCTTCTCATCATAGAAAATAGCCGCTCTCGTCGGAATCGATTGAGCGGATTTCTCTCTTGCCGGCTGGGATGAAGAAAATTGAACTTCGTTGTATTCTTTTCGCGGGGAGGCCATCACCTTTGCAAACAGCCTGTTCGCAAAATGGATAAGGTGCGGCCTCGACCTGAAGTTTGTCTCCAGAGAAAGTGGCTGGAGAGGAAGAGGCATCTCACTGTTACGTGGCAAACCTTTCCCCTTCAATTCATAAAATAGACCCACCTCTGCCCGCCGGAAACGATAAATGGACTGTTTGGGATCGCCCACGACAAAAACGGTTCGCCCATCTCCGGATTCCCACCCTTCTGTCAATCTGCCCAGGATCTCGACCTGGATGTCGTTCATGTCCTGGGCCTCATCAATCAGGATGTGTTTGAGATGTTCATGTTGAAAGATGAGGCTCTCACTCGGCCGTTCCGCATGATTCAAGGCCCTGAGGGCAGCCATCTCAAGCTCCAGGTAATCCATCCCCTGGGTGCGAATGAGATCCTGAAGCCTTCTCATCGCCCCCCCTGCAAGGATCAGTATGTCCGTCAGCGCTTCTAATCCCAGACTGTCTTCTTCAGGGTCCGGCCAATCTTTCACAAACCCTAAAAGTGTTGCCAAATCTTTTGGCAGTTGAAGAATAAATGTTGCCAGGGGGTGGTTTTTAAAATCCTTTGGGAATCCATCAACAGTCGATACTCTTTTCCGAAGGGTTTTTGATTTCGTGAGAAAGACCTCGGAACCTCTCTTCCATTTAGAAATCTCGTCGAGTGTTTGGCGAGGAACAGACGAGGGAAAAGATTCACCAAATGGCACCCCTCCCTCTCTCAAAGCCTCTTTGAGGCATAACCACTCTTTTTGAAATTGAATGAAGTTTTGATTCAATCGGTCCAGGAAATGGCCTGCATAACCTTCAAGCCGGCGATTCAGCTCTGATCTTAAGCTCTCCTGAGCTCTTTCTCCTGAAGAGAAAATTGGAAAATCCTTCAGCCTATCCCGCCTTCCCAACAACTCCACAATCTGCCTTGAAAGAGCATCGGGATAGTTGTTGACTCCCGCCAGGCGGTTGATATAGGCATCCCTCTCCTCCTTTGAACCATTCTCTGACAGGATACTCTTTATGTATTGGTCAACCGCCCTTTGAAGCAGGGCCTCCTGGTCAATGTCGTCCAAAAGGTCCACACCGGGTGGGATCTCCGATTCAACAGGCCACCCCCTCGACAAAGAGGCGCAGAAGCTATGGAAGGTCCCGACCTGCAGGGATTCGGGATGAAACAGGGTCGCAGGATGTGTATGATGTTTTTTGAGGGCTTTTCTGGCCAGGGACAGGAGAAGCTCTTCCCAGGGAGCCCCGGAAATATTCTTCTTTGACTTCCTCACCTGATTGAGTTTCTGGACAACCCGGTTTTTCATTTCAACCGCTGCTTTTCGCGTATAGGTGACAGCAAGGATCTGACGGGGATGAGAGACCTTTGAAAGAAGAGCTAAATAGCGGGCAATGAGGAGATCTGTTTTACCGGACCCGGCAGGAGCCTCCACAATGAAACTCTCTCCGGGATGAAGAGCCTCTTCCCGAATTTTTTGATCAGACGGTGAAAGGACCATAATAATGATCTACTCCTCTTGCCATGAAGGGTCGCCTTCTTCCTCTCTCTGCTCATCAAGGCCACAAATGTTTGGGAAAGGACAATGCTTACAACCACCCTCGTTTTGCGGCGTAGAAGGCGGCGGCAAGGGATCCGGACTGTAAATCCCCTTCAAAGGCCCTTCAAGTCTTTTACTCACCTCTTCGATCCATTTTTCTAAAAAATTGTCCCAGTCCACTTTCTCCAGCCCCCGCACTTTCACCTCCGAAACCCTCTTCAGGCTGATGTAACCCGCCTCAGTCCCACCCTTCCAACCACCGATCCGAGACAGGAGCCCTTTTTTAATGGCAAGGAGATAAGCGGGTAACTGGGGCCTGACCATCCATTCAGTCACTTCCTTACTGTTTGGCGGGTCGCCTGTTTTATAATCCCAGAGGGCTTTTCCCTTTTCCGGGTGGCTATCGATCCGGTCAAGTCGGCCCCTCAAGGAAATTCCCGTCTCTCCGATTGGGAGTCCCTCGAAAGACTCTTCAGCGGCTTCAAAGCGCCAACCTGCAAGGGCCCTTTCCTTTTCTACATCGAGCCAGGTTTTAAGCAGGCCTGGAAATTGATCGTTTCCCAGAAGTCTCAAACGCTCCACCATCCAGAAAGGATCTTTTATCTTGTCGCCCAGGATCGCGTCAACGGTCTTCTCCAAAAATTCGAGGGCCTTGCCTTTTTCGTCCGGCCAATCAGGCGCAGCTTTTGACAATCCCCGGGTGAATTCCCTCAGGATTTTGTGGATGACCTCTCCCCTCTCTCCGGGATCGATCCCGATCTTTAGTTCTTCAAGGGGCTCCAGGGCCAGCAGATGCCCAGCAAAAAATTTAAAAGGGCAAAGGAGTAGATCTTCAAATTGGGTCACTCTCATCTGCCCTGTCAATTGGAAATTCACATATTCGGAAACTCTTTCTTTTGATTCTCTTGAAATGCTTTCCCGTCCCTTCAATCCTTCCCTGAGCCAGCGAGCCCTCAGCCACTCCATGGGAGGCCTCTTCCACAGATCGACCGTATATTGAGAACCTTCTTGAGAGGACTCATCCGGGATCAATGGGCAAGGAAGGTAGGGAAAGTCTTCTCCTCTGGAGGCCGCACGGCTAAACGCCACATCAGGGGCGGAGGCCAGGAGGCAAGAGAGGTTTCGTCGGCCCGCCTCCCATTGCCCTTCGGCAGTGCCTTCTTCGATTTTACGAAGTTCATTTGGATCAAGGAAAGGCAGATCACCCGTCATCTTTGGCAGGGCGCGGCCGTGAACTCCCACCACCCAGACTCGGTCAAAGGCCAAACCCCTCGATTCCACGAGATTAAGAATCTGAATGCCGGCGGTCTCAGGAGTTTTCTCAACGACCTCAATTCCCCGGGAGGCTGCATTCAACCATGCCAGTACATCCTTTCTGCCCATCTCCAGATGTCCGGTTTCACTTTTCAAGTTTTCGACAATCATCAAAAGATGTTCTTTTGCTAAAGTATCCGTCTCACACCTCAATAGGGGGAAACCGAGGTTCTTCCACAGATTCTCCAGCTCCTCAAGCCAAACCCTCAGCGGTTCTTTCTTATAAAAGAAGAGGTTTCGAAGAGGCTGAACCGGACAACCGATATGGCTCAGGCGGAAAAGAAGATCTCCCAATGTCTCCGAATTGTTTTGACCCCAGATTGTGGATCTGACCGCCAGGTCCTGACCCTGCTTGATTCTCCCAACATATGGCGAAAAGAGGAGGGAGGATAAAAGTCCATTCGGCTGAGGCTCATCTGGTAAACGCAGAGGTAACAGGGCTGCCTGAAAAAGGGGATGTTCTAAAAGTTCCGTCCCTCCAGTCAGGTTGTAACGAAGGGCATCAGGGGGCCTCTCTTCTCGGTCTGTCAGCTCTTCAAGGGATTGCTTGAGGAGTTTTAAATAATCGGGATCGAGAAAGACCACTCCGAGCCGCCTCCGGTTACTGTTCCAGCACTTGATCACTTCAGCGCAGACGGATTGACACTCCTGCTCCGGAGTGGCGTAGACGCGAACCCTTACGTTTTCGTCAGCACTCTTTGAGGCGCGGTAAAGATCGACTTTCGACCTTTCAGATAGTAATTTGACGAGACTTTCTTCCATGGGCGAAAACTCGTTAAATCCGGTCAGGATGATATTTTCAGGAAGGCTGATCCTTCCCTCTGCCAGGGCCCCCCCTACCCTTTTCAAAATATTTCCCCAGGGGATATACCGATTCTTCTGAAGGAGGTCCAGAAAATGTCCAAAAACCTCCCGCCTCCAGTCGGCAAGCATGTGCCCGCTTGGAGAACCCACAAGGGGTTGCCCGGAACGCATCAACAGGTCGAAAGAATTCTGAAGTTCGAGATAAAGAAAGGGCCCTGGCCTCAGCCCCTCCATCCATTTCACTCCTTGCATCGCCTCATCCCACAGGCGAAGCCCTGCCAACCTCGAGAGAGGCTGAAAAGGTTCCCATAGCGATTCATAAGCCATTTTGACCCAACGATTAAAACCAAAGATGGCCGGGGTCTTCCATCCCTCTTCTTCTTTCTTGATCCTTGCCAACCGGAAACCATGCAACAATCTTCGCGAAAGGCGTGAAGTCGCTGTGAGGACAAGTTCTCCTCTAAAAGCGGCCTCAACCAATGCCTGCTCAAATTCGAGGGCTGATGAAAATGTCTGATCAGAAATCGCTGCCATCTTCTCCTAAAGGTCCTTCGTTCGAGTAACTATACCACGATTAAACAATGCGTTCCATTCAGTTCTTCTTTTTTCCCACTCAATATCTCTCTCTTACCATTATCCTTCCACCGGAAGAGTTAAACCCTGAACCTTCTTCGAAAGACCTCTTTCCGCATTCCACCTTCTACACTCTAAAATATCACCTCCCCCAGGAAGTGTCCTATGTTTTAAAAATGTTTCTAAGGATTAAGAGGACAATAAGGAAAATGGTGAGAAGTGGAAACCGTGTATAACCCAAAGTTTTTGACTGAAAAATTCAGTCAACCGCCCCAAACAACAACTTCTCTTATAAATGCGATCGCATCTATAGGAGAAGTTCAAAGGGAATAATAAGTTAGGGGGAAAAGTGAGGAGGGGGCAAAGCTCTGCTTCTTCTGTCGGGGTTTACAGTTTGACCTTGATGATTCGTTTTTTGGATAGATCGGCCTGCCCTTTTCCGGAGGCGTTCAGGTGCATGATGTGAGGGACATCGGAAGGCTTCAGGTTGAGCAATGAACAACAGATCGCATCGAGGGCAACCATGTCCGTTCCGGCATAAACCTTCTTAGGCCGGCTGACTCTTCCAGGACCGCCCGGCCCGTTCTCCGTGAGAATCGTTGTTGCATCGACCACGCAGAGATGGGGACGGATGACGGAGGCCAGGTCAGCAATTGCCTGGTGGAGAAAGGCCCCTCCCTGGTGGAACGAAATGCTATCCCAGTTAAATCCCATGAGGTTTTTGATGCTTCCGCTGATGCGGGTGCCGTAGTGATCCTTAAAGACAGGGATGTCGATCAGGACATCGTGTTCCAGAGCCTCTTTCAGGAGGGTGACTTCCTTTCTAACTCTTGGGGCGGGTACAGGAACAGTGATGTAGTCCTTCGGATGGACAGGGGTCTTGAATTTTGCTCCTATGTCCTCAAGTTCTCTTCCGACCGCAGGTCCCCATCGGCCGATTCCGTAGTTCGTCGTAATCGTTATCGAGGCCGCCCCTGCCTCTGAACAGAGGCGGGCGACTTCAATACCGATGGCAGGGTTCACGACAGCTCCGGGATAACGCCATTCTGCATTTGGCAGAATGACAACCTTATCCCCCCGCCGGACAAAAGAGGTGATGCTTCCGAGGGATTGAACCGCCATGCGAACCTGGGCCGCAGGGTTTTCACCCTCGACCACCGCAATATCCGGACGTTCCTGAGCAAATAATGACCCGCCGTGGAAGGACGAAGCGGTCAGGGTTGTGACAAGGACTGCGGATTTCTTTAAAAAACTGCGCCGATCGAGTTTTTTGCCCATCCTGTATCGAATTATAACATATCCATTCAGTAGATTTTCAACATCCTCTCGAAAGTTCAAATGTCTCCGCAGGGAGTGGTGTTAGGATATTTTTTTGCCTTTACCTGATTGTCAAACCAGACAAATCGTCCATAAATATTTTTAACATCCATCGATCTTCACCTCTCTCCATCGATCTTTATTGAGAGAACACATGTATTTCTAAAACGGGCAAATTGCATGCCTATCACAGCAGATCTTTCGGATTAAAAAAATATTTTCAAAAGTTTTTTTTCGAAATCCACAATCTCTGTGGAATGGTTGTGGAATAAGATGCTCCCCTTCTTGACAGTAACGGCCCAGGTCATTTTGCTTAATGATTAGGCAGTCCTAACTGATTGTAATTATTTATAGAAAGACCGAAAATGGGGGATTTGTTTCTACTTTCTCAGATACCGTTCCAGCGCCTGATCGTTGAACTCTCCGCTGATAAAATCGCCATTGACAATCAGGGTAGGCGTTCCCATCACAGGGATCTTATTTCCGACAGCCATGTCCTCCATGACCTTCTTTCGTCCCTTTCCCGTTTCGAGCGCTGACTTAAAACCTCTCACATCAAAACCTTTCTCTTTCAGAATCTCTTCAACCTTTCTGATGACAACACTCACATCCTCTCTGACAATGACCTGCCCTTCAGGGGAGAAGAAAAAGTCGTGGATCATCCAGAAGGCTTCATCGCTCAGAACCTGGGCTGAGGCCGCAATCTCGGAGAGTTCAAATGATCCATGAAGGGATTTAAGGGGAAAGTGTTTAAAGACATACCGGATCATCTGGGGATGGTTTTCCAGCATCTTTTCCATCTTCGCCCATGAGAGTTGGCAGTATGAACACCGGAAATTTGAAAATTCGATGATCGTAACCTTTGCTCCCGGATTCCCCCGGATGGCGGATTTTTCGACCTCAAATTGACCCATATCAAATTTCCGGGGTTTTGCCTCTCCGGCTTCCTTGAGAGCAACATTTTCGCCTTTGATGATGAGAGCGCCCAGGATGACCTTCTCACCGGCCTCATCCACATAGACGATCACGGGCATCTCCCTGTCCGGAGCCAGAACCATTATCTTCACGGAGTAAAAACCCGGCAGTGGACTTTTCTTCTTCTCGACAAACCTGACTTCCATTTCCCTCGGGATGCGCATATGGGCCCGTGCAGTTTCGATAGCGACCCGGACGATCTTATCCTCCTGGGCATCGCCTAACCGGTAGAAGATGAAGGTAAAGCAGGACAGGATGATGAGCATTAATATAATTTTTTTCAAAATTCTCCACCTCAGTCCGAAATGAATGATCAAGCCTTTCTCTTACCTAAATTGAGCGATTTTTTCACCCTTCACAAGGGGGGTGGGGAGGCCGAAAAGCCTTTTAGAGCGATCACCTTTGATGGGTTGAATCAACCATGGGGATAGTTCAATGATCACCTGTTTGGTGAAAGCTTATGGTCAACTGCCCAAACTTTCAACATATCGCATTCTAAAAGGGTTTAAGGCATCCCTACCTCCCTTGTGAGACAGGGTGAATCGCTCAATTTAGGTCTTACTATATCTCTCTCTCACTTCTCGAACAACATGGGTAGATTGGGGCTTTAGAAAGCCATCCATAGAAATCGCAATACCCGGAAACTTTTCCTGCAGTTCTCGGTCCTCGGTCACACATGGGATTCCCATCTCCAGGGCTAACGCGATAAACTGCCCGTCATAGGCGGTGATTCCATATTGTGCAACGAGGTCGATCACTTTGGACGCAGAAGGCTCGCATTCGTTCTCAACCAGGATCTTCGAAACCTTTTCCCATATATCCAAAGCTTGTTCCGGCTTGATTTGTTTCGCTCTGATTGCGCTGGCCAGGATGTTCTGGAACTCGTAGCGCCATAGGACAGGCACAATCCATACGGGATCCTTTTCCTCAACCTGCTCGGACTTAGAGGTCAGAGAGCTTGTCAGGTTTCGCGTCGCGACGATGTTCGAGTCCACAACAATCATAGACGACCTTCGCGTTTAGCCTGATCGATAAATTCCGCCGTCAAGACCGTCCGGGTCTGCATCGGAGCCGGAAACCTCACCGGGTGAAATCGCCGCATCCTCTCCTCAAAAATCACGATCGCCTGTTGAGTCATGGAACGACGGTTTCTTTCCGCTTCATGCTTTAACCACTCATGGACTTCACGGGGCACATCTTTTATCAACAAAGCGGGCATAACATACCTCCGATACCTTTTTGGTATAATAATACTATCACTCCGTTGATATGTCAACTCACAAAATATCGTAATGTCTCAGAAGGTGTGAAAAAATACATTTTGAGTATCATCCTTGTTCCCGCCCACAGGGTTGTGGGGATTGAAAAAGCTTTAGGGCGGAACCTCTAATATTTAACTACGTTGCCTAAACCCGTGTATCACAGCTCTCTTCCTGAGAACAAAGGTTACCCATAACATCTCATGCCCCGCGTCCTAAAGCTTGGACAAGACCCACAACCCTGGGGGCGGAGGCACCATGCGCCAATTTTTTCACACCTTCCGTGTCAAATCACCGGCGACCGGGTAGGGATGTTGTAGAAAATCTTATACCTGCCTGCGCGCAGTCGCTTTGGCGAAGGCAGGGCGGAAGCCTCCTTGGTCAGAAATCAAATTTCTCTTGACACCCATTCGGCAGACGATTAAGCTTCTTAAAAGCGAGCGACCCAATGGACCCTGTTCAGGAATTGGAACTCCTCATCAGATCGCGGTATCCCATCATCTACCTGGAATCGTGGGAAGAAGAGAGGGTTGAGCACCTGCTTAACCTCATCGCCAGGAACCTGAAA
>VGRU01000004.1 GCA_016875255.1 Deltaproteobacteria bacterium | reverse complement strand
ACTGCATGAAACGATCAGATCTCCATGAGCTCCATTACATCACCCCGATTCTGAATGTTCCTTCGATCATGAATCAAGGTATTCTTAGTCATCAGAAGGCAAGACAACTTAATCATGCGTCTGTTGCTATGCAAGAAGTTCAGGATATCCGATCTCGGAAAAGAGTCCCTGGCGGACTCCTTCTTCATGCTTATGTCAACCTTTACTTCTGCGCGCGAAATCCGATGATGCGAAAACGGGCTCCTCAGCACCTTTCGCTATGTGTCCTTCAGGTTAACGTGGAAGTTTTGGATATTCCAAACGTAGTGATTGCCGATGGTAATGCTGCAAGTGATTACACAGCTTTCTGGCTTCCTCCGGCGGGACTTGAAAGAGTTGATTTTGACCTCGTTTTTGCGGAGTGGTGGACAGATAGTAATCAAATCGAACAATGGCACAAAGCCCGGGTCAAGTGTGCTGAGGTCTTGGTACCGGACAGGGTTGATCCTCGTTTTATCCAAGGGGCATATGTTTCATTTCATGAGAACCAAACACTATTGGAAGACTCAGGCTTCAGGTTGCCAGTTACAGTCAATCCCAAGCTATTCTTCCAAATTTAAGGAGAACATCCATGATCAAAGTATTGATGGGAGATTTGTTTGAGTCGAAGACGCAAACCTGGGTAAACACAGTCAATTGCGTGGGTGTAATGGGCAAGGGGGTTGCCCTTGAGTTTAAAAACCGCTTCCCCGATATGTATGAAGATTACGTAACCCGGTGCAAGCGAGGTGAGGTCAAATTGGGACGCCCTTACCTCTTCAAAAGGCTTGTCCCCCCCTGGATCTTGAATTTTCCCACCAAGGATCATTGGAGATCAGTAGCTAACTTAAAAAGCATTATTGAAGGTCTTGAATATCTGCTCAAGCATTATATGGACTGGGGAATTCAATCTCTCGCTGTTCCTCCATTGGGATGTGGCCAGGGCCAGCTCGAGTGGCGTATTGTCGGACCAACACTTTACCGTCTCCTGGGAAAAATGGACATTCTTATCGAATTATACGCTCCTTATGGTACTCCCCATGAAGAGCTACAGCCGGAATTCCTTGGGGAGCAAACAAAGCCCCAGCTTCAAGATGAGGGAGTGGCTGGTCCAGAATGGGTTAAACCCGCATGGGTAGCTCTGGTCGAAATCCTGAAGCGAATTGAAGAACAACCCTACCATTGGCCAGTTGGACGGACACGATTCCAGAAGATTGCCTACTTCGCCTCTGAGCAAGGGTTGCCTTTGGGGCTCGACTATCAGAGAGGGAGCTATGGCCCGTTCTCTCCCGCATTGAAAGGACTGGTGACACGTCTGATCAATAATGGTTTGATCCGTGAGCAGAGACTGGGAAGGATGTTCGCGGTTAAAGTCGGCCAAACCTATCAGGATGCGTGTAAAGCCTACGCTACCTATCTGAAGGAATGGGAACATATCATCGAAAAGACCTCGGATCTATTTATGAGGATGGATACGAATCAGGCTGAAATAGCCGCAACCGTAATTTATGCAGCCCGGTCAATTTGCGATAACAAGACTGGGACCTTGTCTGAGAAGGATATACTCACCTGTGTTTTGAAGTGGAAACAACGACGAAAGCCTTCACTCGATCAGGGAGAAGTTGGATTGACCATCCGTAACCTCGCCGCTCTAAATTGGCTGAATGTCAAAGCGAGTGATGATTTGCCCTTACCGGAGGAAGCCACGGTTGGAATGTAAAAAAAGATCCTTAGTAGGGGAAGGCGACAATTTAATCCTCACTTCGGAGAAGAGCAGGAGGGTGGATATTGCCTTCTGTACAGTGGGTGGACGGCTTGATTGACCAATCCCCACCACATTTATATAACGAGGTTGGCGAAGGATGGGTTGTGGTGGCGTCCCAGGTAGGCTGGGAAGCCATAAGATCGCGTTTCGGGAATCTGAAGCGAATGATTAGCGTTGAACGAAGTTTCTACCGAGATAAGCAGCGCATAAAAAGCAACCAGCATTGGGAAAAAGCCTTTTGATAAGTTTAGAGGTTATCAGGTATCAACAATGAGGGAAAGAAAATCAGAGAATCAAATGTCACCAAAAGGGCCATGCCGGGAGCTTCCAGATTCGGATTGAAGTTTGAGATAAGCAAATCATGGCCTGATAGGGCAAGTTCCCCGATAAGAATGGATATTTCACACTGGTCTTCGGGCCTTAACCATGAGGGCGCTGGTGGGAGGCACGAATGGACAGAAGACGACTCGGAAATGTTTCCGAAAAAGATGACTTTGCAGAAAAGCAGCATTGGAAATGGGAATGGTTGAGAAGAAATAAGGAATATCGAGACTCAATTGGGAGATGCACTCGTTGAGAAAAGAGAAACACCAAGAATAGAACGGAAGCCCGGGACATCCTCCAGGCTACCCTGGTATGGGTTACAAAAATAGCGCACTCGTGCTAACATGAAAAAAGAGTAACCCCCTCACCTTTCCCTCTCCCGGAGAGGAGAGGGATTTTGTCATCGAATTGGAGGTTAGCCATGACAAGAGAAGAATTGCTGGCTCGGGTGACTGTTGATCCTAAGATTTGTACCGGAAAGCCCTGTATCCGGGGAACTCGGATCTACATTTCGATCATCCTGGATGCTCTTGCCGAGGGACTGACCCCGGAGGAAATCATTGACCATTATCCTTCTCTGACAGTTGATGACATTCGGGCGGCAGTGGCCTATGCAGCGGAACTTACACGGGAAAATATCTGGAAGATTAGCGCTTGACGTCCACCCCTGGATACTGATACTCCAGAATGGGAGGAGATACCCGAATGAAAAACGATATGATTCTACAACTGAAACCTTAGTACACTATCGCAACTCCTCATTGACTTCAATGACTATGGCCTGTGAATAATTCCAACATTATTTGAGCTGCCCCCCGCGCAAATACCAGCAGGTGAAGACCTTGAAAAATAAATAAAAACTTTGTAAAAGAAAGCCATGCGATTTAATCTCACTCTTAAAAACAAATCTTTTGAGGTAGTGGGAATGGGGCTTAACTCTGTCGACTTCATTGGTCTGGCTCCTGAATTCCCCACCATCAACTCAAAAATGAAGCTCCTCCGGTTCTCCAAACAGGGAGGAGGCCAGGCGGCCACAGCCATGGTGGCTTTGAGCCGCTGGGGAGTAAAAACGAAATACATTGGAAAAGTGGGGGGAGATGAACTCGGGTCCTTCTCTTTAGACACGATTCGAGAGGAAGGGGTTGATATTTCTTCGGTCACCATTGAACCTCATGCTAATAACCAGTTTGCCATGATCCTTGTGGATGGGGTCTCGGGTGAGCGGACGATCCTCTGGGACCGCGATGAACGGTTGATGTATCGTGAAGGAGAACTCAAAAAAAAGGATATCTGCTCCGGAAAGATTCTCCACCTGGATGGACATGATATTCGCGCTGCCATTCGATCTGCACAATGGGCAAAAAAAGAAGGAATCCCGACGGTCATCGATATAGATAAGGTCGAACCTCTTACAGGGAAATTGATCAGACAGATTGACTTTGTCGTCACCTCTTCACGATTCCCGACTCTGATGACCGGGATTTCGGATCGTGAGAAGGCCCTGATCGAACTTCAGAAGCAGACTCCCGGATTTCTTTGCTCCACATTGGGGCATGAAGGCGCTATGGCCTTAGTCAACGGAGAAATTTTATATGTCGAAGGGTTCAAGATAAAGGCGGTTGACACTACCGGAGCAGGCGACGTCTTTCATGCGGGATTCATCTATGGTCTGCTCCAGAACTGGCGGGTGGAAGAGATTCTAAGATTTGCCAATGCCGCAGCCGGCCTCAAATGCCGCGACCTCGGCGGAAGGCGAGGAATCCCCACCCTCGAAGAAGTTCGAAAATTCCTCAGTTAATCTTTAATCCCAATATTTAACTAAGTATTTGATAAAATTAAAGAAAAAAAGACGTAAAATTTTTCCTTGACCTTTGGTATTAGGTATGATATTAGACCAAACATGCCAAATAACCCCTTGTTATTTACACCTCTTAAAACAAAAAGAGTCTTTGAAGAAATCTCAAACCAGATCAGGGAATCGATTTATATCGGATTTTTTAAGCCGGGCGACAAGCTGCCCTCTGAAAGAGAACTTTCAAATCAATTTAAAACTGGGCGCATGGTCGTCCGGGAGGCGTTGAGGACTTTGGAACAGTCCGGCTTGATTTATATCAAACAGGGGAGTCTGGGTGGAGCTTTTATTAAGGAAATCGATTCCTCTATCATCACCAGCTCCATATCGGATATGGTTAAAATCGGCAACGTGACCCTTCAGAATTTAACCGAAGCCAGGCTTGGGATTGAAATGTTCATGCTGGAATTGGCTATGATGAGGATGACCGACGACGATCTTGATCTCCTCAAAAAAAATATCGACGACGCGGAGGAAAAGGTTCATAAAGGCGTGAGAATCCTTCAAGAGAATATGGAATTCCATATCCTCTTGGCAAAAGCTTCGAAGAATCCTCTATTTGAATCCATGATCAAATCGATTATGGAGGTGACCAAATCTTTTATGGGACAGGTTCATCCTGGGATGGGGTATGTGAACCGAGTGTTGGAGTATCATAAAGATATCTACGACTCGATAAAGAGTAAGGATTTTCAGAAAGCCAAGGAGATCATGGAAGAACATCTCCTGGATATTAACCGAAAGGTTCTCGAATTGACAGGAAACAGGGATTAAAACATACCCGACGGGGAATGGAAATCTGGCAAAAGGAGAGGAGATACCGATGGAGGATTATAAAGAAATTCTTACCACCTTCATCTCCACCAAAGAACTGGAGCGGCGATGGAAAGTCATACGGGAAAAGATGAAAGAAGAAAAGATCGATTTTTTAGTGATTCAAAATGATAACGAGTGGCTGGGGGGATATGTCAAATGGTTCACGGATATTCCTGCCAGAAATGGGTATCCTCTGACCGTCATCTTTCCCGTCGATGATGAGATGACCACCATCACCTGCGGTGGGAAACCTCCGGGAGACCTGGGGCCTCCTGCATGGACCCTGAGAGGTGTGAAGAGAAGACTCACCGCGCCCTATTTCCGGAGTTTGGTGTATAGCAACACGTATGATGCTGAATTGGTTGTGGAGACGCTTAAGGTCAATAAAAATGGAAAGGTGGGGATTGTCGGAAAAGGGTCCATGTCAGCCATGTGTTATGAACATCTGACAAAAAACCTACCTGGGACAACCTTTGTTGATTTTACCGACACCGTGGATCAGATAAAGGCGATCAAAAGCGATGAGGAAATCGGACTGATCAAAAAAACTGCGGCCCTTCAGGATGAGGCCATCGAGTATGCGAAGACAGTGATACGCCCCGGGAGAAAGGATTTTGAGATCATTGCCGATATCATCCATAAAGTGACGGTTCTGGGCAGCGAAGAGCAATTGGTGATCGGGGGATCGGGGCCCTTGGGAAAACCTGTCCCCATGCAGAAACGCCATTTTCAGAATAGAACAGTGAGAGAAGGAGATCAGTTCACCCTGATGATTGAAGTGAATGGACCGGGAGGGATGTACGCTGAAATCGGAAGGGTTTATTACCTCGGGAAAGTCCCCTCTGAATTGAAGGATGCCTACGAACTGTGTAAGGAGACTCAGAAGAACACCCTGAAGCTCCTCAAGCCGGGTGCGGATCCCGGGGAGATCTGGCGGGCCAATAACGAATTTCTGACCAGAAAGGGACAGCTTCCTGAAACCCGGCTCTTTGCGCATGGTCAGGGATACGATCTTGTGGAACGTCCCGCTATCCGAGACGATGAACCCATGAAGCTTCAAGCTCGAATGAATATCACCGTCCATCCCACTATCGGTTCGGACAAAATCTGGGTATGGGTTTGCGATAATTATCTGTTGACTGAAACGGGCTTTGAGGCATTGCATAAATCTCCACAGGAGATTTTTGAACTTTAAGAGGAAAACATGGCCCTGACGGAAAAAGAAAGAGAAAGAAGGCACCAGGCGATTCATCGGATCCTTGAGAGAGAGCAATTGAACGCCCTCCTCCTTATCGGTGACACCAATGTCGGCCATGGGTTTTATGGAGATCACCGGTACTATACGAATAACAGAATCATCTTTTACCGGCAGGCGGTGATCGTCTTACGGGATTCGGCGCCTGTCCTATTTGCAGGAAGCGATATTCAGAGGGAAGCCGCAACCCGGAGATCGTTTGTCAAGGATTGCCGCCTCATTCAGCAAGACCTCTCCGCGGAGGTCACGAAACTTCTAATGGAACGAGGGGTGACGGAAGGAAGAGTCGGCGCAAACCTCGAAATGCTATCGACCGCTTTTTATCTTTATTTAAAGAAAGAACTTCCGGGAGTGGAATGGGTTGAAACCCATCCTCAGATCATGGACATTCGAAATCATCACGGCGAGGAAGAACTGGCCATTTTTCGAAGGGGGGCCTCCCTTGGCGATGGCGGCTATCAGGCCGCCTTGAATATGATCCGTCCCGGAGTCAGCGAGTATGAAATCGCTGCGGAGATTGAATATGATGCCCGTGTCCATGGAGCCGAAGAACATTTTACATTGATCGGGTCGGGTAACTTTTCCTTCGGGAACAGCCATACCCTTCCGCTCCCTTATTCCCCGTCTCCGCGGCGGATGGAGATGGGTGACAGTATCGTGATGGAAATCACGCCGCGGTATGAGGGTTACTGGACGCAACTGGTCCGGACGGCGAATGTAGGAAGACCCAACCGGGATCTTATGAAAATCCATGAGATTTGTATCGGTGCAATCGAAAAAGGTATCCCAGCGCTAAAGCCAGGGAATCGGGTGAAAGAGGTGGTGTTGGCCATGGAATCTTCCGTAAAAATTTCAGGTTTTCTTCTGAGACCTCCTTTGGGCCATCTCTGTGGCATCGATCTGGTGGAAGCCCGGGTTTCCGCCCAGAATGAAACGGTCCTGAAACCTGGAACGGCCTTCATCCTTCATCCGACCATAGTTACCCCTGATGGAAAGCGCAGTTTTTTTTGGGGGGAAACCTATTTAATCACAGACCACGGGCATGAACGGCTTCACCACAGTGGAGATGAATTACAAACGGTGTGAAACAATCACGAAAGGAGGAAAACAGTATGAATTCAAAAAGCCTTATCGTTTCAATGTTGTTTCTATTCGGATTTTCTTTTTTGATTGCTCCCGCGGTTGATGCTCAGCGGTTTCCCGACCGACCCATCCAGTTTGTCATTCCTTATGTGGCAGGGGCTACGGGAGATATTACGGCCAGGATGCTGGCAGAGGAGCTGGAGAAAATACTCGGCACGAAGTTGATCTCCGTCAACAAACCCGGGGCTTCGGCAGTTCTGGGTACGGATGCCGTGGTAAGATCGAAGAAGGATGGCTATACCATCCTCTATGCTGGCGCCTCGGCCATGATTTATGCCCCTGTCTCAAACCCCGAAATCGTTCATTACGATCCATTCAAAGATGTCGAACCATTAGGGTTTCATTATTTCTTTCCACAAACGATTACCGTCAGATCCGATGCACCCTGGAAAACCTTCCCTGAATTGGTAGAATATGCTAAGAAGAACCCGGGAAAACTCCGCGTCAGCACCATCGGTGTCGGCTCAACGCCTCATTTTATCCTGGAAATGGCCATGGCGATCACCGGGACCCAGTTCACCCATGTCCCTTTTGAAGGAGGCGAAACGGTCATGACCGCTCTCCTAGGCGGACATGTGGAAGTAACCTGTGACGGCTTTGCCAAGGTCAAACCCCATGCGGATGCGGGCAAGATGAGGGTTCTCTTGATCACCAACAAGATGCCAGCGTTCCCCCAAATTCCTACGATCACTGAACTGGGTTATAAAGAGGGTCTTTTCGCAACCTGGTTTGCCATTTACGCTCCAGCAGGAATTCCGGAAGAGGCGAGGAAAGTTTTAGTCCCAGCCATCGAGAAGGCGGTCCACTTAACCAAACCTAAAGTTGACAGGATGGGAAGCCTCGCAGAGTATAAATCTCCTGCAGAAATAAAGAAAATGACAGAGGAAGATTATAAGAAGGCCCTTGAGATTGCCAAAAAAATCGGTCTTCGAAAATAATTGACCGTGCTATCGTTCGTTGTTGGTTCGAGAACCTCAGCATGAACGAACTACGGCGTGCTACAAAACGATGACTTAGCCGTCCCTCTGGAGTTCCTTCCAGGCGGGATCCAAAGAGGGATGGCTCAGTCCGATACAGTCTCTATTAAGGGGTGCAGGTGAGAAGCCGTGGGAAAAGCGGATCGCACGAGCGGAGCGTTTTGGTTTCTTTTTTCCCTCCTCCTATCTTATGAGTCCTACAAATTAGGCCTGGGGACGGTCCGTCAACCAGGCCCTGGCTTTCTTTTTTTCTGGACCAGCATTATCATCGCCTTTCTTGCATTGACCGTGTTCTTAACCTCTCTCAAAAAAAAGGCCCGAACTGAATCGATAAAATCAGTCTTTGTAAAATCGAGCCTGCTTAAGCTCCTTCTTGTCCTCAGCTCGCTTTTTATCTACGCATTGCTCATCGAATGGCTCGGCTTTCTAATCGTAACCTTGCTCCTCTTCCTCTTCCTTCTCGGAGTCATTGAAAAGAAAAACCTTGGGTTTACGATCCTCGTCAGCCTTGCCGTAACAGCCCTTTCTTATCTGATTTTCGAGGTGGGGCTGGAATCCCAGCTTCCCAAGGGACCACTGGAGTTTTTACGATTCTGAAATCGGTTCATGGATCCGATTATGATGGAGATCTTCCAAAATGTGATGTATGGCTTCGAAGTTGCGCTTCAGCCTGTCCATCTGATGTACTGTTTCTTTGGTGTTCTTCTCGGAACACTGGTCGGGGTCTTACCGGGTCTCGGACCCGCTGCCGCCATTGCCTTGCTCCTTCCTGCCACGTTCAAAGTAACTCCCGTGGCAGCCACCATCATGCTTGCCGGGATTTACTATGGGGCGATGTACGGAGGTTCAACCACCTCTATATTGGTGAATATTCCCGGTGAGGCGGCTTCCGTGGTCACCTGCCTCGATGGATACCAAATGGCACGCAAAGGGAGAGCAGGACCTGCCCTGGGGATTTCTGCCTTTGGTTCCTTTATCGCCGGGACGTTGGCCGTCATTGCGCTCACCTTTGTGGGGCCTCCCCTTTCCAATCTGGCCATTGCCTTTGGGCCGCCGGAATTCTTTTCATTGATGATCGTTGGAATCACTGTCTTGACTTATTTGAGTAGCGGATCCATGATCAAGGCCCTGATCATGGCAGGCGTCGGATTGATTCTCAGCGGCGTTGGGATGGATACCATCAGCGGGAAATATCGATTTACCTTTCATCTCAGGAGTCTTCTTGACGGGATTGGTATTGTCCCCGTGGCCATGGGTCTTTTTGGAATCTCTGAGGTGTTTCTAAACCTCGAGACTGAAATGAAACGGGACATTCTTTCCTCCCGAATTAAAAATCTCTTCCCGACGCTTAAAGATTGGGCCGATTCGATTTGGTCGATCATTCGGGGCTCCATCCTTGGCTTCTTTCTCGGGATCATTCCAGGGGGTGGGGCTGTGGTTTCTTCTTTCGCATCTTATGCTATTGAAAAGAAGGTTTCGAAACACCCGGAGGAGTTTGGAAAAGGAGCCATTCAGGGGGTGGCCGGTCCCGAGGCCGCAAACAATGCAGGGGCAGGAGGATCTTTCATCCCACTGCTCACCCTTGGAATCCCCGCCAATCCTGTCATGGCCATCCTTTTAGGCGCCTTGATGATCCACGGGTTGCAGCCTGGTCCCATGCTGATCAAGAATGCCCCGGATCTCTTCTGGGGGACGATCGTCAGCATGTATATCGGGAATGGGATGCTTCTCGTTCTGAACCTTCCGCTCATTCCTCTATGGGTGAAAGTCCTTAAAGTTCCTTATTATCTCCTCTATCCCTTGATCCTGCTCTTCTGCCTCATCGGTGCCTACAGTCTGGAAAACAGCGCCCCTGATATTATCATCATGCTTATTTTTGGAATATTGGGATTCCTGATGAAGAAGTTCCAATATGATGGAGCTCCCCTCATCCTTGCCCTGGTTCTGGGGCAGAAGCTTGAAACATCCTTCCGCCGATCACTGATCATGTCGCATGGTGATTTCTCCATCTTCGTCTCCCGGCCCATCTCCCTCGCCTTCCTGATCACAGCGTTTTTGCTTTTGCTCATTCCCATCCTCACCCAGCGAAAGAAGCTCTCTGCTCTGAGGGGAGATTGAGACCATGAACCTCCTCGTCCTCAACCCCTCCGCAGAGGAATACAAAAAAGCTCTGGGGCCGAAGTTCCCCGAACTCACCATCCATCCTGCCATCAAGGAGGAGGAGAGCGGTGATTTTATCGGAAAAGCAGAGATCCTCCTCACCAACCGGATTTCAGATGCCTTGATGAAGAAGGCCATAAAGCTCCAGTGGATTCAGGCCACCACCACGGGTGTGGACTATCTGGTTAATCTCCCTTCCTTAAGAAAAGAGGTCTTGATCACTTCTACACGGGGCATCCATGGCCCTCAGATGTCGGAGATGGCCATCCTTCTCATGCTTGCTTTAAGCCGGAATCTACCTCAAGTGATCCGAAACCAGGATCAAAAGATCTGGAACCGCTGGTCTGGAAAACTGCTCTATCAAAAGAAGGTGGGAATCGTTGGGTTGGGAGCCATTGGAAGGGAGATTGCTAAAAAGTGCAAGGCCTTTGGAATGGTTGTCTATGGGATTGCTACAGAGAAAAGAGAGGTCGAAGGGGTCGATTATTCATACGGGATAGAGGGATTTCCCCGGGTATTAAAAGAGGCGGACTACCTGATCCTTGTGGTCCCTAACACTCCCGGGACGAGAAAGATGATCGGGGCAAAAGAACTCTCGATGATGAAACCGACCGCCTATCTGATCAATATCGCAAGGGGAGAGATCGTTGACGAGGAGGCACTGGTCCATGCCCTGAGAATAGGGAGGATCGCAGGTGCAGCCCTTGATGTCTTCAACGCAGAGCCTTTACCGGCTGACCATCCGTTCTGGGAGCTGGAGAATGTGATCCTTACCCCGCACCTCGGCGGGATGAGCGAGAACTATGTGACCCTGGTCCTTTCCATTTTTGAAGAAAACCTGCGCCGATTTCTTCAAGGAGAGAGACGGAATTTAATAAACTTCGTCGAGCGGTAGAAGCCTCATAGAAAAATACCTTGACAACCCCTTTGTTTATCGGTTAAATGAAAACCAATTGAATAAGTGGTATCCGGGAAAAGGGAACCCCGTTAAAGTCGGGGACGGACCCGCCGCTGTATTCCCGACCCCATATTTTAGGGGTAAGTGCCTTAACAAAAAAAGCCACTGTCCGAAGCCTTGAGTCCTGAGCTTGTCGAAGGATCGAAGGGGCAGGATGGGAAGGCGAGTTAAGGTCGGGAGAGTCAGAAAACCTTACCCGGATATGCTTCACCAAGAAGTCTTCGAGGCAAAGACTGTGAAGGGTGTTTGCGGGTAAAATCCCCGGTCTTCCGATGAGAAGGCCGGGGATTTTTTTTGGTGCTTATGATGGATGATGAGCATGGTGGAAACATAAGAAAGTTGGTCAAGGCTTCGGGTAGACCTGCGAAGGAACTCCTGGACTTCTCAGCGAACATTAACCCATTAGGCCCTCCGGAATGGCTCCGTTCCCTGATCAGTTCGCAGCTGAGTTCCATCGTCCACTATCCTGATCCAGAGTGTACCTTACTCAAAGCGTCCATTGCTACCCGCTATGGAGTGAGAGAGGAAGAGATTCTGGTGGGGAACGGGTCTACCGAGATCATCTATTTACTGCCCCGGGCGCTGCCCATCACTCGGGCTCTCATCCCTGTCCCCTCCTACGCCGATTATGGGAGGGCTGTAGCCCTTGCAGGAAAACCTGTGGAAAGGATTTTCCTCAAAGAGGATGAAACCTTCCAACTCGATCTATCCGTTCTCGATTCGAAGCTCATTGGCAATGAAATCGTTTTTATAGGACAGCCCAATAACCCTACCGGTTTAATCATCGAACCAGAGGCTTTACGGACTCTAGTCTTGAGACACCACTCTACTATCTTTGTCGTTGACGAAGCCTTTTTAGACTTTGTCGAAGGGGTTGAAAGTTTGGCAAAAAACCGACCTCCCAATCTCATCGTCCTTCAATCGTTCACCAAATTCTATGCCATACCGGGGCTGAGACTGGGGTGTCTCTTTGCCGAAAAAGAGATCGTCCGGAAGATGAAAGAGCTGATGCCTCCATGGTCTGTCAATGCCATGGCCCAGGCCGTAGGTGAGAAGGCGCTGGAGGATCACGCCTATGCCGAAAGGACCAGAGCCTACGTGCGGGAGGAACGGGACTTCCTTTCCCGCGAGATGGACTCCCTTGCAGGCTTCAAGTTCTATCCCGGGGGAGCCAACTTCTTGATGGTTCGGATCGATTTCAAAAATATGGATGCCCGAATCCTTGCACGTCGACTTCTCTCCTCAGGAATTGCGATACGGGTTTGTAATAATTTCGATGGCCTCGATGAAAGATTTTTCCGCATCGCCGTCCGGACCCGGTCAGAGAACATCCGATTCCTGGCCGCTCTGCAAGAGGCCCTGGGCGTCTCCTCAATGCCCGCGTCAACCCGCCGAAAGACGCCGGCGATCATGTTCCAGGGAACAAGTTCCAACGCAGGGAAGAGCATCTTGACAGCAGCCCTGTGCCGCATTCTCTTGCAGGATGGATACAGGGTAGCCCCTTTCAAGTCCCAGAACATGTCGCTCAATTCCTTTGTCACCTCGAAAGGAGGAGAAATGGGCCGGGCCCAGGTCGTTCAAGCTCTGGCTTGCCGTATCGACCCGGACGTGCGAATGAATCCAATCCTTCTCAAACCGAGCAGTGACACCGGATCTCAGGTCATTGTTCGGGGAAAGCCCGTCGGCCACATGAGCGTTTCTCAGTATATTGAATACAAGCCGGAAGCCTTTGCGGAGGTAAAAAAGGCCTTTCGTTCCCTCTCAGCGGAATATGACGTTCTCGTCCTCGAGGGAGCTGGAAGCCCCGGGGAGATCAATTTAAAGGACCACGATATCGCCAACATGAAGATGGGTGAATATGCCGGGGCTCCGGTCCTGCTGGTCGGCGATATCGACCGCGGCGGCGTTTTTGCTTCCTTTATCGGAACGACGGAGGTCCTGGCTGAGTGGGAAAGGAGACTCCTGGCCGGCTTTATTATCAACCGGTTCCGCGGAAAAGAAGATCTCCTCGCCCCGGCAATCGAGTACACTCAGTCCCGTACAGGGCTTCCCTTCTTCGGGGTCGTCCCCTATCTATACGATCTTGGATTGCCTGAAGAGGATTCCGTCAGTTTCAAGAGCGGCGCGTTGGATAAGGCGGTCTCTCAGGTCGATCACGTTGAGATTGCCGTCATTGATCTTCCCCATATATCCAATTTTACGGACTTCGATCCTTTTAGAATAGAACCTGATGTCTGCCTTCACACCGTCCGATCGCTGAAAGACCTTGATCATCCGGACGCCCTCATCTTACCGGGAAGCAAGAACGTGATGAGCGATTTGAAGTATCTGCGTCAAAGCGGACTGGAGGAAAGAATTATTGGTCTGGCGGTGGAGGGAAGGACAGAGGTGGTGGGCATTTGTGGCGGCTTCCAGATGCTGGGTCAAAGGATCGACGATCCTCATGGGATTGAATCCCACGAACTGGCCATTCAAGGACTTGGTCTGTTACCTATCACCACCATGATGGCTCGTCAAAAGACGCTTGTCCGGGCGGAAGGGACTCATCTAACTTCAGGTTTAAAGATCCGAGGATATGAAATCCATCATGGCCAGACAGATGGAGGGTCTCTAACGCCTCTTTTCCTTCGGGAAGATGGAGAGGTTATTGGAGGAGGAATAAAGGACAACCGAATCTGGGGGACTTACCTCCACGGAATCTTCGATACGGATGAGTTTCGACGATGGTTTATTGACCGTTTGCGGATTCGACGCAATCTTCCTGCTATTCGGAAGGTCTGCGCAGTATACGATCTGGAACCCGCTTTAGAAAGACTGGCAGAGGTCGTCCGGAGGAGTTTGAAGATCGAAGAAATCTACAGATTAATGGGGATGAGGTGAGCATAGGTGGGGACTGGATAATTGCCCGTTGGATTCGATGAAAGAAAGGACCATGAGAGAAAAAAGTCGTGTCTTAATTTTTACGGGAGAGGGGAAGGGGAAAACAACCGCAGCTCTCGGCATGGCCCTTCGTGCAAGCGGCCATGGCTTGCAAACACTGATTCTGCAATTCATAAAAGCGAATCCATCGACCGGCGAATTAATCGCTCTTCAACATCTCCCGGGAGTTAAAATTATCCAGATGGGCCGTGGATTTACACCCCCGGCCGAAGACCCGGCCTTCTCTGAACACCGCAAGTCCGCACAGGATGCTTTACAGACAGCTCTCAAAGCCCTCAAATCGAAGAGATATGATCTGATCATCCTCGACGAAATATGTACAGCCGTTAACAAGGGGCTTATCGAAGATGATCAAGTCATCCAACTTATCGATCAGGGCAATGGGGAAGCCTGTCTGGTGCTAACAGGAAGGGGAGCGACGGATCGACTTATTTCAACGGCCGATACCGTGACAAAGATGTGTTGCCTCAAGCATGGGTTGCATGAGGGCTGGGCCGCACAGAAAGGAGTTGAATATTGAGTCGATCGGTGCCGAGGATCGTCATTGCAGGTACCCAGAGCGGAACGGGAAAAACCTCTCTGACCCTGGCTCTGGTCGCATCCCTCAAGCGGAGAGGGCTTCAGATTCAGACCTTCAAAGTAGGACCAGATTTTCTTGACCCTTCTTATCTGACCGTCGCCTCGGGAAGGCCCTGCTATAACCTCGATGGCTGGATGACCAGGAGGGAATATGTGCTGGAGCTTTTCCATCGAACCACAAAGGATGTGGATATGGCTGTAATCGAAGGGGTGATGGGGCTCTTCGACGGGTCTGACCCGGCAACCTCCGAGGGAAGCACAGCGGAGATGGCCCGCTGGCTGGATGCTCCGGTATTATTGGTGGTGAATGTCCATGGCATGGCCCGAAGTCTTGCCGCCATTGTAAAAGGTTGTGTCGAATTCGACCGGGATTTAAGAATCGCTGGTATCGTAGCCAATCATAGCGGTTCGGATCACCACAAAGAATGGCTCACCCAATCCCTGGGAAGCGCTTCCCTCCCGCCCGTGTTGGGCGCCATTCCAAGAGGGGCCTTTCCCCCCCTGGCTAGTCGTCATCTGGGACTTGTGACAGCCAATCCCCAGAATCTTCTCCCAGGGATTCTCGAAGAACTGGCAGACGCTTTAGAAAAACATGTAGCCATGGAAACTATCATGCAGATAGCAAGGAGCACATCGCCCCTTTTCGTACAAGAGACTGGATCAGAGGTGAAGCTCTGCCTGAAACGGGTTTCTATCGGCGTGGCTTACGACAGGGCATTCCACTTTTATTATCCCGACAACCTGAATGAACTGGAATTACGAGGATGTGAACTGATTCGTTTTTCCCCTCTCGAAGATAGGGAATTGCCAAAAGACCTCGATGGTCTCTACCTAGGGGGAGGATATCCTGAGGAATATGCCGAAGCCTTAGCGGATAACCAGGATATGCAGGAGGCTATCCGGCAATTTGCCAAAAGAGGTCTGCCTGTTTATGCCGAGTGTGGCGGACTGATTTACCTCACCTTAGGCATTGAGACACTCAGTAGAAAACGATACCCCATGGTGGGGCTCTTGCCGGTCTGGTCCAGAATGCTTGACCGCTTAAAATCCCTTGGATATGTGGAGGTTGTTTTGATGCAAAACTCACTGTGGGGAGAGAGCGGAGCGGTGCTCAGGGGCCATGAATTCCACTACTCCGAATTGATGGGAGATCCTTTGGGAGATAGCCCCTGGACATCCGTTTACAATCTCAGGCATCGTCGCTCGAAAACATCTATCGTGGAAGGCTTTCAGCAAGGCCACATTCTGGCCAGCTATGTTCACCTTCACTGGGCCTCCCAACCTGAGGCTATGGAAACCTTTATCCAGCACCTTTCAGAATACCCGCAGCTCTTCTGCAGGGATGAATCCTCGCACTATAAATAGTACGGGGTGAATGGCATAGAATAATATTCCTGTGGGTTTTAATATCCCCGTAGGAAGGTGCTGGATTTATCGACCATTGCGGAGCAAAGCCATGATTCCAGGAATTGGTTTACCTGAAAGTGAATCGAAGAAAAAAGATTCACCCTTTATCTACAGATTTTACGCATCCCCCCTCAGCGGAGAGGAGATAGAGGCCAGATCCATCGAGATGATCGATAAGGAGGCGCCTTCCCACCCCTTTGGTCCGGATGAATGGCAGGTGGTCCGGCGTATGATCCATACCACTGGAGATTTCAGCCTTATCGATGCTGTCAGGTTCTCGCCAGATGCCATTGCCATTGGAACGGAGGCATTACGGAGTGGAAGGTCAATCTATGTCGACTCCAGAATGATCCAGTCCGGACTTTCCCTTCCGAGGCTTCACTCGGTAAACGCGGGTTATAGTCCGAAAAGTATTGTTTGTCATATTACAGATGAGGAGGTTGCCCAACAGGCCCTTCAGGCAGGGCTTCCACGATCACTCTTTTCCCTCCGCAAGGCAAAGCTGATCCTCCACGGCAATTTGGCTGTGTTCGGCAACTCGCCTCTTGCTTTACTCGAACTCAACCGTCTCGTCCTTGAAGAAAATATCAGACCGGCCCTGGTGGTCGCCATGCCTGTCGGTTTCGTTCATGTGGTGGAGAGCAAAGAAGAGTTAATGTCTCTCGATATCCCCTATATTGCCCTCGCCGGGAGACGGGGCGGCTCTCCCCTGGCCGTAAGCGTGATTCATGCCCTCTGTTCGATTACCATTCAAAGAGAAGGTTTTAACCTATAGGAGAAGGATCATGACGGCTCAATTCATGCCAGACAGAGAGCAGACAACCGATGAAGCCATTATCCTTCTTGGCCATGGGAGCCGCGTTCCAGACGCCGGAAACGATATGGAAGAAGTGGCCAACCGTTTAAAAGAAAAATTTGGACACCCTTGGGTTGAGATTTGCTTCGTTTCGAGACTAGGGCCCCACTTCCCTGAGGTCTTCGAGAAATGCGCCAATCAGGGTGCCAAGAAGGTATTGGTGATTCCTTACTTCCTCCATGAAGGGCTGCATCTCCTTCTCGATATCCCTGAGATGATGCAGCAGGAGGCCAAAAAATTTCCATACGTGAAATTGATACTGGGAAAGAGTTTGGGATTTGATGAGGGAGTGGTGGATCTTATAGAACGACGTATTAACGAATCAAAAGACCTCCGCGACGTGAGGGATCTGTCCTTGCCGGAACGAGAAGAATATCCCGTTCCACCAGGACAGTACGAATTTGTCCCTATGCCTCCCGATGAGGCGGCCAAATATCGAAGGTGAGGAGGTGAGATTGTAATTAATAACAGGGAATGATGAAGCGGAATGGGGTGAGAATCCCCTGCTGTCCCGCAGCCGTAAAGGGAACGAAAGCCCAGTAGAAGCCACTGTTATGGTTAATGCCATGATGGGAAGGCGGGCGAGTGGAAAAGGGTAGCCTAAAAACAGAAAACTTTGATATTGATTTAGGTATCAAGAGGGGACTGAATAACAGTCTCATAATTGAATTGACATAATCATTGGAAAATCTCCCCTCCCCCTCTTTGCCAAAGAGGGGTAATCCCTCCCTTTAGCAAAGGGAGGTCAGGAGGGATTTTACAAATCGATGTCTTTTCTATTTTGAGACCGTTAATAATAAGCCGGAAACAGACTATGCAATCCTTGTGGGTATTGCATGGAGATTTTAGGGGGGGAAGAAAATGCAAAATGTAAAATTTAAAATTCAAAATTTAAAGATACTCATTACCTCTCTACTGCTTACTGCGTACTGTTTACTGTTCACTGCTTCAAATGCGCATGCGATGCATATCTCAGAGGGGATACTGCCATTCAACTGGGCATTGTTCTGGTCAGTAATCGCAGCGCCCTTTGTGGCATGGGGATTGTACGAACTCAAAAAACGCTCAACCATTGACATCTCATTTAAGCCCCTTGTTGGACTGGTGGCAGCCGTTGTCTTTATCATTTCATGCATGCCCGTACCCGTCCCGACAGCAGGCACATGCTCCCATCCATGCGGAACAGGAATATCAGGGATACTTTTGGGCCCTGCCATAAGCATATTGATTACAGCAGTGGCATTGCTTATTCAGGCTCTTTTCCTTGCCCATGGAGGTCTAAGCACATGGGGAGCAGATATCGTATCTATGGGCGTGATGGGCTCCTTTGCAGGGTTTTTAACTTTTAAGGCATTACGCTTAATTAAGATAAATATGGCAGTTTCTGGATTCGTGGCAGGATTATTTGCTGACTGGGCGACATATTTCACCACCTCTGTTGAACTTGCATCAGGCATAAAGGGAGACTCTCCCTTTATGCCACTTTTCTGGAAGATCCTCATCGCTTTCATACCAACACAACTTCCCCTTGGAATCCTTGAAGGAGCAATGACCGGGGGTATGGTTGTTCTACTTTACAAGAAGCGTCCTGACCTTCTTGTAAAAATGCGTGTCTTAAAACCAGAGGAGGTGGCAGTATGAAAGTTCAAAGTTCAAAGTTCAAAGTTAAATATTTTGGAGTGTTTTTCTTATTAATTTTTGTGCTGTTCACTATTCATTATTCACTATCCACTGCTTCTGAGAAATGGCCTGGTGTTGATGAGTCTGTTATTGAAAAATATGCAAAAGAGCATGGCAGGGAGGCAAGAGAACCATTTATCAACACAGATCAAGGAGACCTGCTTCTTTTTGTCTTTCTCATTGCAGGCGCAGTCGGAGGATTTATAGCAGGTTATTACTGGAGGGCGTTGACATTTAAGTCGGCAGCCAATCATAAGCTGACAGCAGACCAAAGACTGGAGATGAACTCGTAAAAAGTCGTCACACCGGTGAAAACCGGTGTCCAGAGACATCGGAGGGTATTGAAAAGACTGGATTCCGGCTGGAGTTTATCCCGTACTTGTTGATTAGACCCGACCACGGGATACGGGGCCGGAATAACGAAAGAGCGCGAATCACGACTTTTTACGAGACCATCACTGGAGACTTTAGACTGATTGATGAAACTATTCACTGAATATTTTAAGAAAGATCACATCCTTTCAAGGATTGATGCAAGGGTAAAACTCCTTGTAGCCCTGACCATTCTTGTAATGGTTTTAAGCTACAGGGGGTTTGCCCTTCCAGCGCTGGTGGCGCTGCTTTGCCTGGTTTTATGCATTATAATGAAAGTGCCATTAAGAGCCTTTATACTACGGTTTTCAGAACCTATCTTCATTGCCTCCATAATACTCATCCTGAAATTCTTTTTCTCAGGGAATGATATCATGTTTTCCATCAACATTATAGGCATTAAGCTCTCCGGGCACAAAGATGGACTCATGGACGGGCTGATGATCGTAAGCAGAATCTTAGGCGCTGTATCCATTGTTGCTTTATTGGGATTTTCCACGCCATTTACAGAACTCATTGCAGGTCTTTCATGGTTAAGGGTTCCAAAGAGTTTTATAGAGATATTGATGTTTGCATACAGATATATCTTTGTTCTACTTGAGGATGCTATGGTCATTTATAACGCACAAAAAAATCGTCTTGGCTACTCAAGCATGAGGCGCGGGTTAAGCTCATTTGGCGCCTTATCAGGTTCTTTGATCCTAAAGGTCTTTGAACACAGTGATAATATCACTACATCAATGATTCAAAGGGGCTATGACGGCAATATCCCCATGTTGAAACACAGGCCGTTCAAACTATCGGAGGTTATTGTCTCGGTTCTGATTATAACCGCAATGGGACTTGTATGGAAAATTCAGTAAGATTATCCGCGAAAATAAATTCCTTTAAATATCCTGATGGTACAACCGCGTTGAATGATATAAACCTTGATATAAAAAACGGTGAATTTATAGGAATCTTGGGATCAAATGGCTCTGGAAAGACAACCCTCCTAAAGATAATGGATGGACTGATGAAAGATTTTGAAGGCAGCGTCCACCTGGACAGTGTTAACATCAAAAAACTCTCTCCAAAGGAGATATACAAAAAGGTTGGCCTTGTTTTTCAAAATCCTGATGACCAGCTTTTCGCCACAACCGTATTTGAAGACGTGGCATTTGGCCCTGTAAATATGGGATTCCCTGAAAATGAAGTCATCCGCCGGGTAAATAGCGCCCTTAAAGATATGGAAATGAATGGATATACAAAAAAGTCCATTCACAATCTGAGCTTTGGACAGAAAAAAAGAGTATGTATAGCAGGGCTTTTAGCAATGGGACACGAAATATTGCTCCTTGATGAACCAACCGCTGGATTGGACCCAATGGGTGAGTATAAAATGATGGATCTTTTAGTGAAACTAAATAAAGAAAAAAAAGTGACCATTGTCATGGCCACCCATAGTGTCGATCTCGTTCCATTATTCCTTGATAGGCTTTATATTCTGAGCAAGGGTCGTATTGTCAGAGGTGGCATCCCAGAGGAAGTATTTACAGCACCAGAGGATATGACCATTGTAAAACTCAGGCTTCCACAGATTGCAGAACTAATTTACAGACTGAAACATGAGGATAAACTGCCTTTCGATAAAATCCCTCTCACCATTGGAGAAGCAAGAAGGGAGATAGTCAGGTTAGTTAAATGAAATTAAGAAAGGGTTATACCACTGGCACTTGTGCTCAGGGAGCAGTAAAGGCTTCGGCCATGATGCTTGTGACCGGAAAGCCCATCGATGGGGTGGAGGTGGAAACTCCTTCTGGGGTGACGCTCTTTCTTCCAATCATCGATCCTGAGATCGGGGATCATTATGCGAAATGTGGAGTGATAAAGGATTCCGGAGACGACCCGGACATCACACACGGCGCAAAGATTTATGCGATGGTGAGGTTTTCAGGCAGCCCGGGAGTGACCATCAAGGGCGGAGAGGGCGTGGGCATTGTGACCAGACCAGGCCTGGCCGTTCCTGTCGGCGAATATGCGATTAACCCGACACCGAGGGAGATGATCCTGAAAGAGGTATCCCAATTTCTGCCGGAAGGCCAGGGATTGGAAGTGATCCTCTCTGTCCCGAATGGCCAAGAATTGGCAAAACGGACATTCAATCCCCGGCTGGGCATATTGGGAGGTATCTCCATTATTGGCACAACAGGAATCGTTGAACCCAAATCGATCGATGCATACAAGACATCCCTCTCTCTTCAACTGGATGTCATCAAGGCCTCAGGCAGTAGGAAAGTCACCCTCGTCCTCGGCTATGTGGGCGAACGATTCTGCAAAAAGGTCCTCGGCCTTCCCGATGATTCCATTATCAAGATAGGCGATCAGGTGGGATTTATGCTGGAGCAATGTGTCGAAAAGGGGATCGAGGAGGTTCTTCTCATCGGACATATCGGGAAGCTGGTGAAAGTGGCCAGCGGCCAGTTCAACACCCACTACCGGTTCGGGGATCGCCGGATGGAAATCATGGCTCATCACGCGACGCGTTGCGGGGCCAGCCGGGAAGTAGTTGAAGCCATACTTCAGGAAAAGACTGCGGAATCCACGATCAGGATATTGAGGGAAAATGGCTTGATGAAGGTCTTTGACGATATTGCCAGGGAAGTGGTCTTGAGTGCAAGGAATCTTGTAGGAGGAAAACTCAGGATCCACTGTATCCTGCTCTCCCTGGAGGGAGAGGTTTTGGGAAGCCATGATGAATCCCGCGCCTTCCTGCGGGATATTAGACCTCGCAGAAAGGATTTAGATGATACCCATTCATCCCCGCAGCAAGCTGCGAGGCATTTTGGGAAGGTGCGGGATGAATAAGGTCTACATCATTGGCATCGGTTCTGGCACGGAGGACTATCTGCTCCCTATTGCCAGGAGGGAGATCGAGACCTCTGACTGTTTGATCGGAGGGAGGCGGGCCCTTCGGCTGTTTCAGGATCTCCATAAGGAGGAGGTTCTATTGGAAGGGAATTTTGAGAAAGTCATCCCCTTTCTGTTGAAAGAGAGAGAAAAGAAAAAGATCGCTGTTCTCGTCTCCGGAGACCCGGGTCTCTACAGCTTCTTGGGCCAGATCTCTCGCGTTTTAAAAAGGGAGGAATATGTGGTCATTCCTGGTATCAGCGCTCTCCAGATCGCCTTCGCCAAAATCGGGGAGGCATGGGAAGATGCCACTGTCATCAGCCTTCACGGCCGGAAGATGGAAGACCTGGCCATGAGAGTCAAGGGGGCGTCAAAGATCTTTCTATTCACCGATTCGAGTTTTCCTCCTGGGAAAATAGCGGCGCACCTGTTGGAAAAAGGAGTGGAGAACCGAAGGGCCATTGTTATGGAAAACCTGACCTATCCGAATGAAAGGATCTTGGACGCCGATCTGAACCCTATCGCCGGGATGGAAGGATTTGGGCTGTGCGTGATGATCATAAAGAAGGAAAGAGAATGAGACGAAGGAAATGCGGCAGGCTCTATGGAATCGGGATCGGACCGGGTGACCCGAAGCTTCTGACCCTGAAGGCAAAGGAGATCATTGACCAGGCCGATATCATCTTCTGCCCGAAGGGAGATGAATACGGAACCTCCTGGGCCCGCTCAATCATTGAGACAACGACTCCGGCTCCGAAGGAGTTTGTAGACCTCACTTTTCCCATGACCCGGGACAAAAAGGTGTTAAGGACTTACTGGCAAAAGGCTGCCAGAAGGATCGCTAAAGAGATTGCGAAGGGAAAACAGGCGGCTTTCATCACGCTTGGAGATCCGTTCATTTACAGCACGTACATCTATCTTTTGAGGACGCTCCGTCAGGACTTTCCCGATATTGAAGTGGAGACGATCCCGGGAATCAGCGCTTTCAATGCCGCGGCAGCGAGAGCGCAGGTTCCCCTGGTGCAGGGAGACGAGAGATTGGCCATCCTCCCTATAACAAACGATCTTAGAGGATTGAGAGAGGCATTTGAAAAATTTGACACGGTCATATTAATGAAGGTGGGATCGAAACTGGATAAGGTGATGGTCCTGCTCGCGGAATTGGATCTTCTAAAACATTCGGTTCTTGTGAGTCGCCTTGGCCAGCCCGGAGAGAGAATGATCCATGACCTTTCGTCCTTAAATAACGCTGAAAGAGAGGGATATCTCTCAGTGATCATCGTCAAGATTCCAAAGAGAGGAACCCTATCATGAAAGTCTATTTTATCGGAGCAGGACCCGGTGATCCAGAGCTTTTGACTTTGAAGGCAAAAAGAATCCTTAAGGGGGCGGATATTGTAATCTATGCAGGCTCGTTGATCAACAGGGACATCCTGAAATTCGCAAGAAAAGATGCGTCTCTCCATGATTCTTCAACGATGGAGTTGGGAGAGATTCTGGAAATTTACAAGGAGGCGAAAAGGACCGGAAGAACCGTGGCCAGAATTCATAGCGGCGATCTTTCCATCTACAGCGCTCTGCAGGAACAACTGGACTGGTGTGAAAAAGAGGGAGTCGATTCCGAGATCATTCCCGGTATCAGCTCCTTCCAGGCTGCGGCCGCCACTCTCAAACAGGAACTCACTCTTCCGGGTGTTAGCCAGACCCTGATCCTGACCAGGATTTCGGGCAGGACTGAAGTTCCTGTAAAGGAAAACCTGGAAGATTTAGCCAGGACGAAAGCGACGATGGCTATCTTCTTAAGCATTCACGAAATCGAGAGAGTGGTGAAAAAGCTGACAAAGGGCTACGGAGAGAATACTCCGGTTGCCGTCGTTGAAAAAGCCTCCTGGCCGGAGGAACGAAAGATCATCGGGACATTGGGGAATATTGCCGAGAAGGTGAAGGAAGCGGGGATCAAACGTCAGGCACTGATTATCGTGGGAGATATCCTCGGAAAGACTTACCGAAAATCGAAACTCTATGATGCCAATTTTGAGCATGGTTTTCGAAAGGGAAAAACGTTTAAAACATCACGGCAGTGCCTTAAGACATTTAAAGATTAGATTGAAAAATACGTATCACTTTAGCATTTTGAAAAGAGGAGTTTTACGAATCAATTGACCAAAAGATTCATCATAAAATCCCCCTTAATCCCCCTTTGCCAAAGGGGGAAACCCTTATTTCCTCCCTTTGGCAAAGGGAGGTCGGGAGGGATTTTACAAAGATTTTCAAACCGCTAAAGTATTACAAAAATACATTTATGAAAGGAAGGGCGGGGTGAAGGTAGCCATTATCGCCATTACTGAGAAAGGGAATAAGACTGCTCAAGAACTTGCCGTCTCTCTTAGAGAAAGCAAAGTCTATTTCCTTCCCCGTTCTCTCAAGAGTGTGGTGAAACAAATTTTTGATCAGTACGATGGGCTCATCTTTATTATGGCCTTGGGAATCGTGATTCGAGTCATCGCGCCATATATCAAAAGCAAACATATCGATCCGGCGGTCGTCGTGGTGGACGAAAGCAGACGGTTTGCCATCAGCGCGCTTTCCGGACATGAGGGAGGAGCCAATCAATTGGCCGTCCGGGTGGCCTCCATTCTAAGCGCCGAACCGGTGGTTACAACCGCCTCTGAAACAAAGAAAAGGCTGATCATCGGAGTGGGGTGTCGGAAAGGAACGACCAAAGAAGAAATCCTCGAAGCGATTGATCAGGCCCTGAACAAGGGAGAGCGCTCGATATATGATGTCAGGTATATTGCCACCATCGATTTAAAAGGAAACGAGCCGGGTCTCAAAGAAGCCTGCATGGCCTTAGGGGTTTCTTTAAGAACAGTACCCTTCGATGCAATCAAGATGTTCAATGGACCTTACCGGAGGTCTGCTTTTGTCAAAGAGAAAATCGGCGTGGAGGGGGTGAGCGAACCTTGTGCGCTCTTAACAGGGAGAAGGGCAAAGTTGATTGTCCCCAAGATCAAACGGGGCAGAGTCTGCGTGGCCATCGCCATGGAAGATTGAATATTGTCGGAATTGGTCCAGGAGACAGGAATTTTTTGAGCCCGAGGGCCTACAAGGCCATACAAGACTGCCAGGTCATCGTGGGCTATAGAACCTATCTGCAACTTCTCAATGGCCTGTTGGCCGGTAAAGAGATCATCTCCTCCGGTATGACGCAGGAGGTCAGAAGAGCTCACGAGGCAATTGAGAAAGCCCTGGCGGGTAAGGAGGTATGCCTCATTTCGAGCGGCGATCCGGGCATCTACGGCATGGCCGGAGTCATCCTTGAACTTTTGGAAAAAGATGGGATGGAAAAGATTGAGATAGAGATCATTCCAGGAATTACCGCGGCCTCGAGCTGCGCCAGTCTCCTGGGGGCACCCTTGATGAACGACTTCACAGTGATCTCTTTGAGCGATCTTCTCACCGATCGCCATCTCATCGAGGAAAGGGTTCGATCAGCCTGTCAGGGCGATTTTGTGATTGTCTTTTATAATCCGAAAAGTACGAAGAGGGTAAAGCCTCTTGAGAGGGCCTGGCAGATTCTGATGAGGTATAAGTCGCCTTGGACTCCGGTAGGTGTCGTGCGAAATGCTCAAAGAAGAGACGAAGAAGTGATTATCACCTCCCTGAAGGATATGCTTTCATTAAAACAGATCGATATGGGGACGACCATCATTGTCGGTAGTTCCAAGACCTATGTGAAGGGCAAATATATGATCACCCCCCGGGGATACAAACTAAAGGATGGGAAAAAGGATGAGATATTATCCCGTTAATCTGAAGATAAAGGGAAAGAATTGTGTGGTAATTGGTGGAGGGAGGGTGGCTGAACGAAAAATAAAAAATATCCTCCTTTGTGGAGGAAAAGTAAAAGTGGTCAGCCCTGAATTGACCGATCTGTTATTGAAAATGGTGAGACGAGGAAAGATCGATTATGTTCGGGCCAAATATCGTCCGGGTATGTGTAAGGGAGCATTTCTTGTATCGGCCGCCACATCCAATCGGGAAGTCAATGATCGAATAGCCAGAGAGGCCAAAAGGTTGGGCATCCTGGTAAATGTATGTGATTCGGCTGAGGAGTCGACTTTTATCCTTCCGGCAGTACTGAGGAAGAAAGGAGTCACTCTCAGTGTCTCTACCGACGGGCGCTTCCCAACAAAATCGGTCCGTATCAGGGACAGGTTGAGAAAGTTAATCGAGGGGGGAATCCTCCTCAATGAAAAATAGGATTCACCAATGATCAAGGGGGATATGGCGATGAAAAACAAAACAGAGGGCGGCGTATATCTTGTAGGTGCGGGACCTGGCGACCCGGAACTGATTACCGTTAAGGGGCTGAAACTGATTCAAAAGGCGGATGTGATTATTTATGACTTTCTCATTGATCAGCAATTGCTTTCTTTTGCAAAGAAGGATGCAGAACTCATCTATGTGGGGAAATCATCATCACACCATACCATGGAACAAGAGGATATTAACCAGTTGCTTGTCGAAAAAGCGAGTCAGCATCAGATCGTCGTCCGTTTAAAAAACGGAGATCCTTTCATTTTTGGCCGCGGTGCAGAAGAAGCCATCTATCTGGCAGAGCAAAACATCCCCTTTGAAGTTATTTCCGGTGTCAGTTCAGCAATAGCTGTTCCTGCCTCTGCGGGGGTGCCATTGACGCATCGGGATTACGCCTCTTCTGTTGCCATCATCACTGGCCATCGAAGAGATGATGAGGAAGTCAAAATCGTCAATGCAGATGCCCTCGTATTTTTAATGCCCGTGGCCAATCTGAGGAGGATCATCCAGAAGCTATTGGAAGGCGGGAAAAGTCCGGAGACTCCCTGCGTGCTGATCGAGAAGGGAACTTTGCCTGGCCAGAAGGTCGTCCAGGGAAATCTGGCCAATATTGTTGAAAACTCAAAGGCGAAGGATGTGAAGGCCCCGGCGGTTTTTGTGGTGGGGGAGATTGTAAACCTGAGAAACTGGCTGGATCAAGCGTGATCGCGGGTCTTCCGTGATTAAGCAAGAAGGGAAAGCATGAACCCCGTTGTTGCATTAAAAACAGGCGTCATCATCGGAAAAACCTTGTCATTTGCATCTTTTGAGAGTATTCATCAGCCAATACGGGACATCACATTCAGTGAGGTTCGAAGTAATCATCAGATACGGCCTCCGTGTCTGACGGAGCAAGGCTTTGCAGCATTTCGGCATGGTTATTTCTGCAACAACGGGGTGAACCAACCGATGTTGAAAAATTATAGGGGAAGATTTCCCTTTAAACTGTCGACCACTTCTTATATTTATCCTGATTATATTATCCCAAATGTGGAGAGGCTTGGCTCATCTTTTGACGAAATCGAACTGGTGCTCTTTGAAAGTCAAGGAAAGGACAATTATCCTGAAGAGGAAGAAATCAATTCCCTTAAAAAAATCTCCCTTTGCGAAGGGATAAATTATAATGTCCATCTCCCCATCGATATCTTTCTAGGAGATGAAAAGAAAGAAACAAGGGATAGAGGAATTTCCGTTATAAAGAAGGTGATCAAACAAACTCTTTCACTCAATCCTTCCCTCTATACCCTCCATCTCGATCTGAGAAATGAGGCCGGTCAGGATCATTCTGACATAAAAGTATGGAAGAACCGTATTACTCAAAGCTTGGAAGACATCGTGGGAGAAGGAATCGAACCGAATCGAATCTCTATTGAGAATCTCAATTATCCTTTCGAATGGATTGAAGATATTATAGACAGGTTCGGCTTCTCCATCTGTCTTGACATCGGACATATTCTTCTCTACGAACAAGATCTGAGGCTCTATTTTGATAAATACCTTAGCAATACCTCTGTCATCCACCTTCATGGACATGAAAATGGAATAGACCATGTTGGAATCGACCGATTATCTGAGGAAAACCTAAAACTGATCCTTCCTCACCTTTACGATTATAGAGGGATTGTCTCATTGGAGGTCTTTTCCATAGATGATCTCCAAAGGTCCCTCATTTTTCTGGAGGAAAGATGGAAAAGCAGTTGATCTTCATCACTGGAGGATGCCGGAGCGGAAAAAGCCGATTCGCCCTCGACTATGCAAATCGACATTTTTCTAAAAAATTATATCTGGCGACCTGCGAAATTCTTGATGAAGAGATGGCCAGGCGCGTTGAGAACCATAAAAAGGTGAGGGGGATGGAATGGGTGACCGTTGAAGAACCTATCGAGGTGGTCGAAACAATCAGGGAATATCAGGATCAGGTGGAAGTGATCCTGCTGGACTGCATCACCCTATGGCTTTCAAACCTTATGTTGAAATGGGACGACGATGTAAAGGTAATGATGGAAATCGATCGATTCGCCAGTGCCATTAAAAACGTTCAAGTTTCTCTCATTCTTGTGTCCAATGAGGTGGGAATGGGAATAGTGCCCGCTGATCCTTTGAGCCGCCGGTTTAGAGATATTGCAGGATGGGTCAACCAAAAGGTGGCTGAATCCGTGGAAACAGTGATCTTTATGGTCTCGGGAATTCCGGTCTTTTTGAAGGGGAAAGAGTGAAGAGCCTTCTCCAAGCCATATCATTTCTAACCATTCTCCCCGTGGGCCATTTACCTCTTCCGCATGAAAAGGAACTGGCCTCCTCTATGGCCTTTTTCCCTCTGGTAGGCTTCTTGATCGGTCTGCTTTCGGCCCTCGGCCACTTTCTCTTCATCTTCATCTTACCGAAATCTCTTGCCCTCTGGTTTACGATAGGACTTTTTGCCTTTATAACGAGGGGCCTTCATTTAGACGGATTTGCAGATACGGTGGATGGCCTGTCCTCTGGTGGAACGAGGGAGAAGATTCTTGAAGTGATGAGAGACAGCCGGATTGGGGCCTTCGGAGTTATCAGCCTCATCCTTCTTATCGGAGCCAAATATTTTGCCCTGGATCAAATCCCAAATTCATTTATCCCTCAATCTCTCATGTTGATGGCGGTGATGGGAAGAAATTCGATGGTCCTGGTCACTTATCGGTCTCCCTATGCCAGATCGGAAGAAGGGTTGGCCAAACCCTTCACCGAAAACATTAGGTCTCGTGAAATGGCGCTCTCTATCGCTTCGGCTTTTGGGATCGCTCTCCTGCTAATAGGAGTTAAGGGGATTTTGGTCTTTTTAGGGGCTGGTATTTTCAGCCTTGGATATCGGTTCTTTTTCATAAAGAAATTGGGGGGTGTGACAGGGGACATTCTGGGAGCGGCAAATGAACTGGCAGAACTTCTATCCATTATCCTTTTGGTGATTTTGGAACGAATAGATATCGTATAAAAGATGACCGCATTTGAAATCTCTACAGCCTATATGGCTGACTTAATTTTTGGGGACCCTCCTGGTTATCCTCACCCTGTTAAATTGATAGGAAGAGCCATTCACTTTTTAGAGAAGAAATGGCTACGATGGGCAGATTCACCCTTCGAACAGCGTCTTATGGGAGGAGTCCTGGCAGTTTTGATCGTTGCTGGAACAGCCACCTTAACTTGGGCAATCATTCGAACAGCTGAATGGATTCACCCTGCATTCTCTTTTATTGCAACCATTTTTTTCGCTTATACCACACTTGCTACCCGAAATCTCTACGATGAGGTGAAAAAAGTCATCCATTTTCTGGAAGAAGGCGACTTAATTCGTGCTCGAAAAGAGGTCGGGTTTTTAGTAAGCAGGGATACAGATCATCTCAATGAAGGAGAGATCGATCGCGCCCTGATTGAGACCATTTCCGAAAATACCTCCGACGGGATCGTTGCGCCTCTATTTTATCTGCTCATCGGAGGTCCACCCTTGGCTATGGCCTATAAAGCTCTTAATACTTTGGATTCCATGGTGGGCTATAAAAATGATCGCTACCGATATTTCGGATGGGCTTCAGCCAAGGCCGATGACTTGGCTAATTTTATTCCAGCACGAATGACAGCTTTCCTCTTCATCCTATCTTCTCTCATCTTGAGAAAAGACTGGGAAAATGCTTGGAAAGTGGCCTGGAGAGATGGTCCAAAAAATTTAAGTCCCAATAGTGGGTATCCTGAAGCGGCTGTGGCAGGGGCATTGGGCATTCAACTGGGAGGGAAGAATTTCTATTTTGGGAAACGCCAGAATAAACCGCTCATCGGTCATCAAAAAAAATCTATCAGTATGAAGGAAGTGGAGGAATCACTCCATCTCATGATGACCACTTCCATCATTGCAGGAATGGCCACGATTTTATTCACCCTTTTCATAGAATAGAGATGATAATAAATTCTGGAGGGAGGAAATTTATGGACAAGATTCAACAAGTGATTGCGGATATTAAACCCCTTGATGAAAAAGTGTTGGCAGAAGCCAGAACGAGGCAGGACAATCTAACCAAACCCCGGGGCTCTCTGGGGCAACTTGAATCCCTCTCCATTCAAGTGGCAGGGATAAAAGGGATTCTTAGGCCAAAGATCGTCCACAAGGTCATCTTTACCTTGGCTGGAGACCATGGCGTCACTGAGGAGGGCGTGAGCGCCTATCCACCTGAAGTAACTCCTCAGATGATCTATAACTTCCTTAGAGGAGGCGCTGGAATCAATGTTTTAGCACGACATGTGGGAGCAAGAGTGGTAGTGGCAGACATTGGAGTCGCTTCAATCCTTCAAACGCATCCTGAGCTTAAGGATAAAAAAGTGGCCATGGGGACTCAGAATATGGCTAAGGGGCCCGCCATGAGTCGAGAGGAGGCCCACCGCTCTATTGAAGCCGGTATTGAACTGGTCGAGGAAGAGTTGTCAAAAGGGATGGATATATTAGGAACGGGCGACATGGGAATCGGAAATACCACTCCGTCCAGCGCGATCGCAGCGGTCATCACGGGTGCCGATGCAGCAAAAGTCACAGGAAGGGGAACAGGACTTGACGATGAGGGATGGAAGAGAAAAGTGGAGGTGATTCAAAAGACCCTGGATCTCAATCGGCCTGACCCAAAGGATCCGATTGATGTTTTATCCAAAGTGGGGGGATTTGAAATCGGAGGAATCGCAGGGGTGATATTGGCAGGGGCCAGATACAAAATTCCTGTGGTGATTGATGGTTTCATCTCCGGGGCCGCCGCCTTAATCGCAACTTCCCTTGCACCGCAGGTTAAACCCTACCTTATTGCCGCCCATCAATCGATGGAGCAAGGCCATCGAATTATTCTGGAACACCTTGGTCTGAAACCATTGCTTAACCTCGATCTGCGCCTGGGAGAGGGGACAGGAGCCGCCCTGGGCATTTTTCTGGCGGAGACAAGCGTCAAGCTCCTTGGCGAGATGGCAACCTTTGGCGAAGCCAATGTTTCCGAAAAAATTTAGATTTCTGAACGGCAAGGGTAGAGAATTTTGGAGGAGGCTCCCTTGTTCAGCCTAAAAATCATTTTAGGCCCTGGAGGGCCAAGGAGGTTTCCATGAAACGATTTTTTTTCTTAACCGCTTCTCTCATCTTTTTGTTGGCTTCGATTCCTTTTCTGATTTATGCTCAGGAGAAAGAGATCACCCTCGAAACCGTGGTCGTCACCGCCACCCGGGACGAGCAGGAGATCCGAAAGGTTCCTGCCAATGTCACGGTCATCACCCGAGAGCAAATCGAACAATCCAATGCCAAAGCTACCGTAGACCTGTTGCGAGATGAAGTGGGAGTGGCCGTTCGGGATTTTACCGGCAGCGGAAAGACCGTCTCTGTAGACATCCGGGGATTTGGCGAAACAGGCCCCCTCAATACTCTGGTTCTGGTGGATGGAAGAAGGGTGAATGAGATTGATCTCAGCGGCGTGGATTGGACTCAGATCCCTCTGGATCAGGTTGACCGGATTGAAATTCTTCGAGGCCCGGGAAGCGTCCTCTATGGAGACAATGCTGTGGGAGGCGTGATCAACATCATCACGAAAAAACCCGAAAAACCTCTTTCTTTCAGGGGAGAGGTCGTCAGGGGAAGTTACCTCTTTCATAAGGAAACCAGCTCTGTCTCTGGAAAATCAGGCCCTCTCTCCGCCATGGTCTATGGAGATTACAGCTCGACAGAAGGTTATCGTGATAATGGTTTTTTACGATATAAGGATGTTGGAGGAAAGTTCCTTTTCGACCTCAGCAAAACGGTTCAGCTTTCCCTCAATGGAAATTTTCACCGGGACGATTTTGGATTGCCAGGAGCCCTTCCCCGGTCGCTCTATGAAAATGACCGGCGAGCCACCCTCAAGCCGGATGATAAGGCTGAGACGGATGACGGTTTTTTAACCTTTGGAGTAAAAACAAATTGGAAAGAGATGGGCAGAATTGAAACCGATCTCTCTTTTCGGCATCGGGAGGCGACCAACTTCTTCCTCTCCTCTCTCCCCGTCTCCTCCTTTAAAGACAGAAGGAACCTCTCCACCTGGGGATTCACTCCGAAATATATTCTTGAAAGCTCCCCGGGAGGGCGCTCCAACAAGATCACCTTCGGGTTCGATTATTATCATTCGGATTCAAAGATCGATTCGGAGTCCTTCTTCTTCGGCTCCACCACCTTCGATGGCATTGAGGTTACGAAAAAATCCTTCGGCCTCTATCTCTATGATGAATTCTCCATTCTCGAAAACCTGATTCTCTCTTTTGGAGGAAGATGGGAGTGGGCCACATATGATGTCTCACAGGACTTATCCGGAGTGGATGACCGGAAAAGAGATTCGGAGCCGGCCTGGAATGTGGGCCTCAACTATCTTTTTGGCAAAGGGTCTTCTGTCTTTTTAACCGCAAAACGAAGCTTTCGTTTCCCTGTCTCCGATGAGCTCATTCAATATGTTTTCCCGCCACCCACATTTCAACCTACGATCCAGATCAATTCAGCGATGAAACCGCAGACCGGTTACCACTACGAGGCTGGAATCCGATATGCCTTAAATGATTGGATGGAAGGAAACCTCACCCTCTTCTGGATCGATCTCCAGGATGAGATCTTCTATAACCCTTTGACCTATAGCAATGAAAATTATCAGAAAACGAGACGCCGGGGAATGGAGGTCGGCTTGAAGACAAAACCCCTTTCCTGGTTTCATGTCTGGGGGAATTACAGCTATGTGCATCCCACCCTCCGGGGAGATGCCTTTTCGGGAAAAGATATTCCAGGCGTCTCCCGTCACAAGGGCTCTATCGGGGCGGATATCCATGCAGGGAAGGGATTCTTCTTCAATGCGAGAGCCAATTTTATCGGCCCCCGGCGTTTCATCAGCGATTGGGGAAATCAAATCGGAAGGCTCGATGGATACCATACGCTCGATGCAAAGCTCTCCTATGCCTGGAAAGGGTTGAAGGCATTTGTCGGGGTCAACAATCTAACGAATCAGAAATATGCCGAATATGGTGTTCTCAATTTCGCCGGCCTCCCCTTCTATTATCCATCGCCGGAGCGGAATTTCTTCGGAGGGGTCTCTTATGCATTTTAAGAGATCCCAGAAAAAGTCCCGGGATCTCTGATGACACAGATTTACTTCGATGATCAGTGCATCTCGAATCTGTGTAATCATTCTTTAATCGATGTGTCAAGAGCTTTCTGGACCTTCAGAAAGCTCTTGACACATCGGAGGGGTTGTAATATAAATGGGTTAACTCAGGATGCCGGGTTAGCTCAGTCGGTAGAGCAGAGGACTGAAAATCCTCGTGTCCGTGGTTCGATTCCGCGACCCGGCACTTTGCTATCACATCAGGGCAATTTCGATTGCCCTATTTTTTCATCCCTGCCTGCGGTAGGCAGGCCTGCCTGCCTCGGGCAGGCGAGGAGGTACACCATGTTCGTTTCACTCATCTTAAAAGGCGGGGCCATCATGATCCCCATCATCCTCGGGTCGATCATTGCCCTTGCCATCATCCTCGAAAGATTGTGGACCCTCTGGAGGATCCGTCTCAACATCCCGCGCTTCACCCGTGAGGTCTTCCACTATCTCGAAAAAGGACAGCCCCAAAAAGCGCTGGAACGGTGTGCCATGGTGAGGCATCCCGTAGCCAATGTCTTTAAGCTTGGGATCCTCAATCGCCACCTCCGCCGTGATGAGGTCGAGGCAATGATGGAGCGGGAGGGGGACGAACAGATCCAGTATCTGGAGCGATATCTGGGCGCCCTCATCATCATTGTCGGAGTAGAGCCAATGATGGGATTTTTGGGAACCATCATTGGTCTGATCAATGCCTTCATGACCTGGGAACAGATGGGCACCAATATCACGGTCAACGCCTTAGCCGCAGGCATCTACCAGGCGATGATCACCACGGCCGCCGGCCTTTCGGTCGCCATCCCTGGTTTCATCATCTATCATCTCATCATGGGAAAGATCAAGAGCCATGCCCAGGAAATGACCTATTACGGAAACGAGCTCCTCGATCTTCTGTCCCAAACCCGGGAGGGAGGTGTTCGATGAAAATTAAAGCCCGTCGAGAGTTCAGGGTCAGTTTGGAATCCCTTGCCTTCACCGACATTATCCTCAACATCTTCATCTTCTTCTTCACAGCTTTCAGTTTAATCTACACCTTTAACCCGATGAGAGAATCCAAAATCATCGTCAAACTTCCACAGGCGGACATTAAAACGCCTCCTGACCAGAAAGAGCCCGTCATCGTCAACATTAACAGCCGCAATGAAGTTTTCCTGATGAGCAAACCCACCAACCTCAGGGAATTGAAAAAAGAACTGGAGACCCTCATGGCCTTCAATAAGGCAAGACCTGTCATTGTGAGGGCGGACAAGAGCGTTGTCTTTGACCGGGTCGTCCAGGTCCTTGATGTTGCCAACAATTCAGGCGTAGAAAGACTGGGTATTGCCATTGAAGAAAAACCGCATCCTCCCCCTCCCAATCCATAAGAAAATGGTCCCTTCAAAAAATGGCCACCGACCCCACTTTTTGTCTACATACAAAGAAAAAGCTATAATTTCTTTAAGATGATTTAAAAACTTCTGGTTTTACCTTTCTTTGGTTTTATAATCTACTGAAATCATTGATAATTATTTTTATGGGTTTATGAATTTTTTTCTTGACATTTCTATATTTTGTGTTCTAAAATGTCATCTATTCAATATATAGATTTAACCTATTTTAACCGGAAGGGAGATTTTAAGGTATGAGCTATCTGATCTGTGACAAGAGAAAAGGGAGTCCTAAAATTCACATTGAGGTATGCCGGAGGAAATGTAAACTCTTGTGTGAATGTAAAACATATAAAGAATTCGTCGATAATTCAGAAAAAAAAGCTGCCTAACACCTCCCTGTCTGCCCCTGCCCGTTGTGGGCAGAGGGTGGGCAGGCCTTCATACCCCTCCTTTCTGAAAGGGGCAATTCCTTTATTGGAATTGCCCCTTTTTTTATCCAATATCCCCCCATTCATATTGAAGAATGCTGAGCAGGCAAAGGCTTGCTGTCTCTGCTCTCATTATTCTCCTGCCCATGAAGACGGGAATAAATCCTGTCTTTTTTGATTTCTCAATCTCTTCCTGACTCATTCCCCCTTCGGGTCCAACGACGAAGAAAATCCTTCTTTGATCTTTTGATTCTCTTAAAACCTCTTTCAACCTTCTTCCCTCCCTCTCATCGAGGACGATCCTTAGGGATTCACGGGAAGCCAGCGAAAGCATTTCGGAGTAATCACAGAGAGGCTCAATCCTTGTGATCATTCCTCTTCCACATTGCTTGGAGGCCTCGACTGCGATCCTCTCTAAGCGTTGGTGCCTCTCCAGCGTCTTCGCCCGGTCCGGACGAGGAACGGATCGGGAAGAAAAAAACGGAATGATCTTCCTAACTCCCAGCTCCGTGGCTTTTTGTATCAGATAGTCCATCTTTTCTCCCTTGAGAAGGCTCTGCGCTAGGACAATTTCTATGGGAGATTCCTCTTTTGAAGAAAAAATGGTTCTAACTTTAATCACCACAGCAGTCGGTTCTTCACCGACAATCACTCCCTCATATTCTCTTCCGGAGCCATCAAAAACAACGATTCCGTCTCCTGTTCTGAGGCGGAGTACCCTCTGGATATGCCTCGCCTCTTGGCCGCTGATTTTTAACAGATCCTTTTCAACATGAAGGACCGGAACATAGAACCTTCGCATCCAGTTAACTCCTTGAAAATCCGAAATCCGAATGTCGAATCTCGAAATAAAATTGAAGGTAATCAGAATATCAGGTGATCAGTTAGTAGATATCAGGGCATCTGGCATCAGGTTAAACATTTTTTATCTTGTTTTTCCCTGATATCCTGATACCTGGTTTCCTGCCCCCTGATTTCCTGATAACCTGATTCCCTATCCAAGAGATTTTCGAATGTCATACTTCGAGTGTTCATTTCTTCTGAAAAGTGAGGCAGACCCATTCTCCCTGCCGAGTAGTCTCGACCCATTGAAGCATCCCGGTTTCAACATAGTGATGACGAAGACTCTCTTTCTCTTTATCCAGTATCCCGGAGAGGATGAGCAAACCAGGTTGTTTAAGATGGCTGGGCAAAGCATTTCGTGTCCGCCTTAGACTCCGGAAATCAATGTTGGCGACGATCAGATCGAATCTCTTATGAATCTCCCCAATCCTTGCCTTCAATATTTTAACTTGTTTAGAAACTCCATTCTGGTCCACATTCTCTTTTGCGATCTCAACCGCCACAGGATCGATATCGATGCCCCACACCTCAGCCGCACCCAATCTGCCAGCCGCAATGGAGAGAATGCCTGAGCCTGTCCCCACATCAAGGGCAGAAATGCCTCTCTTTTTCAGCCTCTTCTCCAATGCCTCCATACAGAGCTGAGTGGAAGCATGAGTTCCCGTGCCAAACGCCATCCCTGGGTTGATTTCAATCGGGATCTCACCTTGTTTCAACCGGATTCTCGCCCAGGGCGGCTTCACCACAAACCTGGATCCTACCCGAAGAGGTTTAAAGAACCTCTTCCAGTTTTCACCCCAATCCTGCTCAGGGATGGAACCGGTCTCAATTCCGATGTGGGGGAGTTCAGGGTTAATCTCTTGCAGGGACTTTAAATAGAGATGGAGTGATCGCAAGGCCCTCTTCTCTCCTCCATCCTGCAGGAAATAGGCATTCAATCTTGTCCGGTCAAAGTCTTCTTCAAACTCTTCGACACCTGTGGCTCCCTGCTCCATCAGAAAGTTGGAGATCGGTTCCGCCAATTCTTTGGGAATGAGCAGAGAAAGACTCAACCATCGCTTCATGCTATCCTTACCTGCTATTATTTTTTAGTGGACCCAGCAATAAATTTCCTGATCTTCTCATTAAACGCCGAAGCAGACTCCATCATCACCATGTGGCCGGCATCTGGAATGACCTCCAATTTCGATCCTTTAATTTTACTCTGGAGGAACTGGGAATACTTCACGGGTGTCAGCTCATCCTCATCCCCGCAGAGGATGAGGGTGGGGAGGTTAATCTTCTCTATCTCATTCATCACATCGAACCGGTCACAGGCCGAAAAGTCGCCATGAACAACCTCCGACCGGCAACGCATCATTCCGATCATGCCCTTCTCAATCAAATCCGGAGAGACCTTACGGGAATAAGCAAACTGGTTAATCTTTTTCACGGTCTCTTCAAAGGTCTCCCTGATTTCATTCAAAATCATGGGAAGAACCCTTAATCTCGCTCCGGTACCCACGAGAACAATCCCCTTGATCACCTCCGGATATCTCAAGGCCATCGTCTGAACGATCGCCCCTCCCATGGAATGGCCTACGAGAAAGACTTTCGAAAGATTGAGGGCCTTTAAAAAACCATGGACATGTTCGGCATACTTCCCGATCTCATCTTCCCCTTCACCTTCTGACTCTCCGTGGCCTGGGAGTTCGATGATGATGGGATTAAGATGCTTTTCAAAAAATCCCTTCTGAAAGCTCCAGGTATACTGTCCGCCTCCTGCTCCATGGATGAAGAGGACAAACTCCCTTTCTTCTATAAAGCCTTTTCTACCCATCCAGTAATTGATCTGTCTTCCTCCGGTACTGATCGTTGGCATGGCTCTCTCCTTTGAATCGAATCGAAATAGGAATGAAACGCCTGGAGTAATTTCTCCTTTCCCTTCAGGGATGACAATTGGGAATGGAAGGCGGCGCAGTCAGGAAGGCCCTTGGTGTACCAGTAGAGATGTTTCCGGATCTGGGGGGTCAAATTCCTTTCCTCATAATAACTCTGGATCAGTGAGAGATGATGATGGATCATTCCTTTCCTCTCTTCCAGGGAAATGGTTGACCCTTTCTCAGGAAACCCTGAATGTTTTTCGCTGAAAATCCAGGGGGTTCCCAATGCCCCTCTTCCAATCATCACCCCATCGCACTCTGTCTCCGCTATCATCTTCTGTATCAAAACCGGTGTATTCACATCTCCATTCCCAATGACAGGAATCCGGACTGCCCTCTTTACTGCTGCAATCACGTTCCAATCTGCCCGTCCCCGAAAGCTCTGGGCTCTCGTCCGGGGATGAACCGTGATCGCATCCACGCCGCAGCCTTCGGCGAGCCTTGAAATCTCGACGGCATTGATCTGCTCTTCATCCCATCCGGAGCGAATCTTGACGGTCAGGGGACAGGCAACCTTCTTTCTCATCGCAATCAGAATCCCCTCGACCTTTTCCGGAAAGCGCATCAGATCCACACCCGCTCCGGTCTTGACCACCTTTTGGGCCGGACAACCCATATTGAGGTCAATGGCATCGGCTCCCATGGCTTCTGCTTTTGCGGCGGCTTCAGCCAAAACCTCTGGTTTGGACCCGAAAAGTTGGACGGAGACCGGATGCTCACCTTCGACCATTTTAAGAAAAGACTCCCCTTTCCGTAGCAATCCTTCGGCGCTGACCATCTCCGTAAAAGTGAGGCCGCAGCCCATCTCTCTCGCCAACTGCCTGAAGGGATAGTCCGTAATCCCGGCCATCGGCGCCAGAACGAGGTTGTTATTGAGTTGAAGATTTCCGAGTCTCATTTCCAATTTCGGATTTCGGAATTCGGACTTCGGATTTTATTCCGCAATCCGCAACCCGCATTCCGCAATAAGATTCACTTCTTGGTAGTATTCCAATGTTTTTTAATCGACTCGACCGCCTCATCCACCTGAAGAGGTTCCCCGAAATCGAGGCCTTCCTTTTTCAATCCCTTGAAGAGCCTTGTCAGAGTGGGTTCCTCCAGATTAAAACTCTCTAAATCTTTAAATTTTCCGAAAATCTCATCCGGTCTTCCCCGTTCGCTGAGATCCCCATGCCCGTGCATGAGGTAAAGAATATCGGTCATCTCTGGAACCAGATCAACTTCGTGAAGCGTGACAATGAAGGTGATTCTCTTTTCCCTGTTCAACTCATTCAGAATCCTGATAAGATCCCTCTTTGATAATGGATCAAGCCCCGTGAAAGGTTCATCCAGGATCAGCAACTCCGGTTCCGTAACCAGGGCTCCGGCCAGCGCCACCTTCTTCTTCTCCCCCCCCGACAAGTAATTGACGATTTTATCTTTGATCGACCCGAGATTCAATCTCTCAATCACGCTCTCTGCGAGCCTACCTGCTTCGACTCTGTTCATTCCATAATTGAGCGGGGCGAAGAGAATGTCATCATAGACCGTAGGCCCGAGGATCTGTTCGTCCACATCCTGCATGACCACGCCGATCTTTTGCCTGATATTTGAATATTCCTTTCCCGGATCGACACCGAAAACCCTCACGCTCCCGTCCCGCGGAATAAGGATGCCCATGAGATGTTTGAGCAGGGTCGTCTTTCCACAGCCATTCGACCCGAGGATCGAAACCCTCTCCCCCCGATTCACCACGAAGTCGAGTCCGCAGATCTGCACCTTGGTCATATCGGGATAGACATGGGTAATGCAATCCACCTGGATAATTCGCTCCCCTTGTTGCATAGCCCTATTCTCCTTTGTAATTAGTGTCTGTTTATAAGCTAAAAGTTTCCAAAAAGGTCGTCATTCCGGCGAAAGCCGGAATCCAGTCCTTTCAAGACCTTCTGGATGCCGGATCATGTCCGGCATAACGGAAAAGGTACATTTTGATTATGGTCACATGGCCCCCCATAAATAATGAAAATAGTCTAACGGTTAAGGCTACGAAGCCCCTGCCTTCGCCGAAGCGACTTCGCGCAGGCAGGCGTTTCGTATGAGACTAAAATCGTTTAACGGTGACGATGCTGGTATCGAAGCAGGAAGCCCGATGCTTGAATTTCGATAAGAATGGACTCGAGCCTCCAGTTTCGAGAGTCGAGTATCGATACGAGCTTCGTCAACGACAAACGTCAATGTTAATTCAACCAAACAGGCATCCTGACCTTAACCTTTTGAACACCGCATTTACTCTCCCCTGTAATGAATCTTATTCTTGAATCCTCTGAGCACCATGGACTCGTACATCTTCTCGCTGGCATCAATCCCTTTAATGATCAGATGTCCAAAGGCGTTTGAAATGTTGTTGAGACTTCTCCAGGGATGCCTCCATTGAAGTCCGCCACGCAGGTAAAGGGCGTGCTGTGTCTCCTCAAGAACCTTAAGAAGAATAAAGATCGATCGGTAGGTCAAAAAGAGAGCGGTCACGAAAATCGAGGGAAGCAATTTGTCGAGCGCCACAAAGATCGACGGATAGGGCGTGGTGCCTAAAAGGAGAACGACCCCTGTCGAGCCGGAGAGAACCTTTAAAAAGACGAGAAGAATGAAGTGAATCTGAAATCCGGAAATAAAGATGAACAGAATGGCAAAGACGAGGGGATAGAGGGTGAGAGAAAATATTCTCAATGGAAGACGGCAGGCGAAGAAGAGGCCGAGAAGGATTCCATACAGGAGTGAAAGTCCGAAGAGGTTTCTCAGGATGACAATGCCCGATAAAACCACAAGCATTCCGACGATCTTCCATCCTGCGGAGAGGCGGTGGAGGAAACTCTTTCCTTCAACAGCCAAATAATCGAGATAGGACAGTTGAATCATAGAATCTCTTCTGTTGAAAGCCAAAATTAAAAATGAAATTTATGTAGGGCAAGGCCCTGCCGCAGGAGCCTTGCTGCCTTCCATGAGGAACGTATTTGCAGGCCTAAAGGCCTGCCCTACGTTATAATCTCAACAGATCCGGCCTTAATCTATGGATGTACCTTAAGATCAGAGCAGTGATGATCCCTTCCAATATCCATCCTAAAAAACCGAGGGGAAGGACAATAGCGATAAACCTCCTGAAATTGGCTTCGCCTCTTTCTTTACCCTCCTCATGATGGTCGCCTTTTTCCTTAAGAAGAAGTTTGAATTCGAAAATCCCATGTCCTCCGTCCTTATGGATCAACTCCTCGTAATGAGATACCCCAAGACCCACTACTCCGATCATCGAAAAAGTGGAAAGGCAGAGGGCAAGAAAGGTGGCCGCAAAAGCAGCTGGAGTCAACCTCTTCGATATCTTCCAAAAAAGGCGGAAAAAGAGATAACCCAAAATTCCTTCGATCGAAAGGGTGAGGGTGTTGAGTCCAATGACCGTAATCCCACCATGTCCGAAAAGGGCCAAGATGACATTGACCACAATGGTGGCTAAAAAGATGAGCGAGGGGCCCAGGAGAATACCGGAGATAACCATCAGGTTAACATGGTAAGCAATAGGAACGATCTCGACTGAAGCCCCAAGAACCATTACGGCGGCCATCATTCCCAGCAAGGGAAGTTTTTTAGCCAGAACTTCCTTCTTGGCAAAACGAAAAAGGATGAATCCGATCAGGATGGCTATAATAAATCCTGAAGCCCAGAGCCAAACCGGCAAAACCCCATCAGGCAGATGAATATGGGACATCGATTCCTCCCAGAGTCTGATCGTCTTGTAGTCACATAGTCATATAGTCGGCAAAAAAACCGCATGACTTACAACTGCCAGACTAAGTCCATCGATTCATAAATTCGGTAACGTATTTATTTACTCAGGACTTAGTGCTGAGTGAGCAATTATTTCAATTCGCAGCATGAGGATACGTGATCGTATTTGCGAATCGAAGCACTAAGTTTGTAAACTCTTACAGGTTTTGCAAAATCCGTAAAAATTGAGCTGGTGATCCGTCACTTCGTAGCCGGTTGACTCGGTCACCCTCTCCGACCAATTCGATAGATCACAAAAACGAAGCTCCGCCACATTTCCGCATTTTTTGCAGATGATATGGTGATGATGATCCTCCATCTCGCAAAGTTTATACTTCACGCTCGACCCATTGACGATCTTAAAAGCGATTCCAAGTGATTCGAAGAGATCGAGGCAGCGATAGATCGAAGTGAGCCCGATCTTTCTCTCTTTCTTAGCGAGACACTGATAGAGTTCCTGAGGGCTTTTTGGACTTTCTGAGGTTGAAAGTTCCTGGTAGATGAAAAACCTGGGATGGCTCATCCTGAGCCTCTTTCCCTCGAAAATTGTTTTAAAAACCTCTTTATTCATAGAAAGTTAAGTGCAGAATGAAAATATTTTCATTAAGAACCTTAACGGCTTCTACTCTTGTTGTCAAGCTCTTTGTAAGCCCCAAATCCCGACTTAGGTTATGGGAATCGCTTGACACCCCCATTTTCGCATATTATTTAACGATTCAAGAGCTTGTTGGAAAAGGCCACGTTGGGTGCTTCGACAAGCTCAGCACGAACGGAAAAATAAATCATTTCAATATAAATTCCGTTCACCCTGAGCCTGTCGAAGGGTGTTTTTAGCATTTGTGCAACAGGCTCAAATGAGCTTAAACTGAGGAGGCAATCATGGGTCAACTGATAGATCGAATCGCAGTAATAACCGGAGCAAGTACAGGCATTGGGAAGGGTATTGCCGCCGCCTACGCAGCGGAAGGGGCTAAGGTGGTGTTGGCCGCGCGCAGTCGTGAAAAACTTGAGGCTGTGGCAGGAGAAATTCGAAGCGCGGGCGGGACAGCCCTCGTTGTTCCAACAAATGTGACGCTTGAAGAGGATGTGATCGATCTCTTTCGGCGAACCCTGAAGGTTTTTGGTCGGGTCGACATCCTTGTCAATTGCGCCGGCATTACCAACAGGTCGCCGACAGACGAACTGAGCCTGGAGGCATGGAAAAATGTGCTCGATGTCAATCTTAACGGAGCGTTCCTATGCAGCCGTGAAGCGCTTAGAATCATGAAGCGTCAGCGATCCGGCCGAATCATCAACATTGGCAGTATCTCTGCAAAGATGCCGCGGCCTCACACCGCCCCCTACACAACCTCCAAGTTTGCGCTTGAGGGACTGACGCGGTCCCTTGCCCTCGACGGACGTGACTATGGCATTGCGGTTTCTATTCTGCATCCCGGCAACACGGCGACACCGCTCTGGGATGGCCGCGAAGATCAGGCTCGTCAGGAGGGTATCATGTCTCCCACTGACCTGGCACGGGTAATGGTAATAATAGCGGCGCTGCCGCCGGATGTGAACATGCTTGAAAGCATCATGCTTCCCGTGAGCATGCCCTTTCTCGGCCGCGGTTAATGCCACTCTCCCTATCTCCCCAGCCCCCCATCACCCTATCTCTTATCGGATGATCTTCCTTAACTCTTTCTCATTCTGAACCGGAGGCAGGCAGGTGAATCCCTTGCAGACAAACGTGGTAGGAACCTCCGGAATCCCTTTTTCCATCAGGAACGGAAACCAATTCTCTTCGGCAACCTCCTTAGGGTCTTTGAGGCTTAAGATTTTATCCGGTATGAAGGCGTGGTGGATCTCTTTCAGCATCGATGTTGTCCTCTGGTCTTTCTTAGAGCCAATGACTCCAATCTCCTCCGGATTGAGAAAGAAGGAGAACCCGGATAACATCTGGGCAAAGCCTGTTGGATGTTCTGATAGAAAGTTATAAAAAAGTTTAAGAATCTGCTCGGCCTTACCCTTCAGAGATTCATTTCCCGTGAGGTAGCCCAGTTTAATGAGATTGGATAGGGCTATGGAGTTGGCCGATGGAGTGGCATTGTCATAAGGGCTTTTTGACCGGGCGATCAGTGATTCGTTCCCTGTCCCTGTAAAGAAGAATCCTCCATTTTTCTCATCCCAGAATTGATGGATCATTCTTTCATTAAGATCGTTTGCCTCTTTAAGATACCGAACATCGAAGGTGGCCTCATAGAGATCGATGAGCGCCTGAATGAAAAAGGCATAATCTTCCGAATAGCCTTTCACATGCCATCTTCCTCTGTTAAAGACCCTCCTTAAATCTCCCTGCTTCGCCGCTCCACCCAGGATAAAACGGATAGCCCCTTCTGCTCCTTTGAGATATTCTTCCTTCCCGGTTAATTTGAATCCATCAACAAAACCGGAGACCATCAACCCGTTCCAGGAGGTGAGGATCTTCTCATCCCTGCCCGGCTTCACTCTCTTCTCTCTTTCGGAAAAGAGTTTTTCCCGGCCATCCTTCAACAACTCCCCCAATCCTACAACTGGAATCCCATATAACTCCGAAACCTTCTCCAGGGGGGCGGCGATATTCAGAACGCTTGTCCCTCCTTCAAAATTTCCCTGAGGGGTCACTCCGTAATAGGCGCAAAAAGGAACCCCTTTCTCTTTGCCCAATAGGTCTTTGATCTCGTCTCTTGTCCAGACAAAAAACTTTCCCTCTTCGCCTTCGCTATCCGCATCCTGAGTGGAATAGAAACCTCCCTCAGGGCTTTTCATCTCGCGAAGGACATAATCGAGGATTTCCTCGCCTACGCGAAGATACCGTTCTTTTCGGGTTGCCTGATAGGCCTCAAAGTAAGTCCGGGAAAGAAGCGCATTGTCATAGAGCATCTTCTCAAAATGGGGGATCAGCCATCTCTCATCCACGGAATAGCGATGGAACCCTCCTCCCAGATGATCGTAGATCCCGCCGTTGGCCATCTTCTCAAGGGTCACCTCTACCATTCGGAGGGCTTCTTTCTCCCCTGTCTTCTTCCAGTGCCTCAGGAAAAAAGAGAGGGTCATACTGCTCGGGAATTTTGGCGCTTTACCAAACCCCCCGTAACCGGGATCGAACTGCCGCTCCATCACATCGAAAGCTTTCGAAAGAATTTTTGGATCCAGGGTTTCCCGGGAAGGAAGAATCTCAACGATCCGATGAAGGGCATTTCTCATCTCCATCTCCACTTTGCCCACTTCATCCCGATGCGTTTGGTAATAGTTAGAAACCGTGATAAGAACCTTGGGAAACCCCGGCATCCCCATCCGGTCTTCTGGAGGGAAGTAAGTTCCGGCATGAAAGGGGACGAGGTCAGGAGTTAAAAAAACGGTCATCGGCCATCCGCCGCTTCCGGTCATCACCTGAACCGCATTCATATAGATTTCATCGAGGTCCGGCCGTTCCTCCCGGTCGACCTTGATATTGATGAAACGCTCATTCATCACCTGGGCAATGGCCTCATTCTCAAAAGACTCCTTCTCCATCACATGGCACCAGTGACAGGCAGAATAGCCAATGCTGAGGAGAATGGGCTTGTCCTCCTTCTTCGCCCGGTTCAGAGCCTCTTCCCCCCACGGATACCAATCCACCGGATTATGGGCATGCTGTAAAAGATAAGGGCTTGTTTCATGGATCAGTTGATTGGTATGTTTGTGCTCCATTTCCTCTCCTAATGGCTCCGGGGGCTGGTCGAATCATCCCATTTATTATTCGAAAAAAAGGCTTTTTTCTTGTTGCCTTTATTTCTTAGAAGCGCTTACCCTTTTATAAACTCCTATCAGCTGGGCCTGGGCAAGGATGTGGCTTTTCATTGCCTTTTCAAGATCGACCTTTGTCGAATGGGGACTTAAATCGAGACGGATATCGAGGGCGTAGATTTTAAAGAGATATTTGTGGCTGCGCCTGGGCGGACAGGGCCCTCCATAATTCTGTTTTTTAAAATCGTTCGCCCCCTGAATGGCGCCCTCAGGAACCGAATTCTCTTTTATCTCCTTCACGCCGGGATCGATGTTCCATACAATCCAGTGGACATACGTCCCCCTGGGCGCATCCGTATCATCGAAGACCAATGCCAGGGATTTCGCCTCTCTGGGAACATTTTCAACCTTAAGAGGAGGATTGGTATTTACTCCATCGCAGGTATAGGTTGAAGGAATCTTCCCATTATTTTCAAATGCCGGACTTGAAATCTTAAATCCGGTCTTTCCGGCCTCCTGCCCTCCCCCCTGGGAAACAACAAAAAAAAGAAGAAAAAAGACCAGCATCAGGGATTTCATCTTTCCCTTTCCTTCCTTTCTTAAGTCTTGAACTCTGAGCCTTGTGCCTTGAACCGTTAGGTGCACCTCACCAGGAAGATCGGTTTGGGTGAATAGCGAAGCACCTTCTCTGCCACGCTTCCAAGAAGAAACCGTTTCACGCCGCTTCGACCATGTGTGGTCATTGCAATCATATCAATTTCCTTTTGGGTGGCATGTTCCAGAATCTCCTCTGCGTCATTTCCATACCGGACATGACTATCCACCTTAAACCCTTTGGCTTTCAGCCGATCCTCCACCTTCTGGAGGTATGCCTCTGCTTCCCGGACAACCTTCAACTGAGCCTCAGTCGGATCTACGCCGGGAAAGGTATTGGCAAGGGCGACCCGTAAAAGGACGATGTTCGCCTTTAACTCTGCGGCGAGTTTCTCAGCCATCGGAAGAACATTCTCCGCACAATCCGACCCGTCCAGAGGAACCAAAATTCTTTGGAATTTCTCCATCTTAGACCCTCCTTTCAAATACCCTCGCTATAAAACTAATAACTTTCAATCGGGTTGTCAATAATGATGACATCGTAAAAAGTCGTCTCACCGGTGAAAACCGGTGTCCAGTGTTTTCATAATGATTTGAAATTACTGGATTCCGGCTTTCTCCGGAATGACGTTCGTTACGCTTTTTTGACTTTTTATGACTTCATCAGTAATAACATTTTAAAAAAACATTCTCTATTGACACGGCGTGGCGAAGAGAATAGAATTGGTTCCCAATCAGGCGCCTTGTATCTTCGTTCCTCCGAGCAGGTAGGGAGCCTATCAGAATGGATAAGAGAAAATACCCCCGGTTTTCGGTTGAAGAGAATGTTGTCGTGGCCCTCCGGAACGGACGAAACAGGATTGGAAAGGTCAAAGATATCGGTCTGGGTGGATTATCTTTTGAGCATATCTACGAAGAAGACTTAACGGGAGGAGAGACAACCAAAAGTCTGATCCTGTGGATAAAGGACGTCAATCTGTCTAAAATCCCTTGTAGAATCGTTTATGACCGCCCGCTCCAAACACCTACCGAATATGACTCGCTCACCATTCGATTGACCACGAAACGTTGTGGAATAGAATTTGAATCCCTCACCGATGAGCAGATGGCCCAACTGAAGGAACTCTTTGGGATCACCCCTTGACATGGGACAAACTGATTACCAAAATCTCATCAAAGGCAAAAACCTTGGTTTTGACACGATCATCCTGAGTGCGACCCTGGATGATGGTTTCTGCCTCAGCTACCGCCACCGGATCTCATAAATCACTCAGAAAATAAAAGCTTCATCCAAAGGTAACGGTAAGGATGGACGTATCGTCATTCGGTTACGTTGTTCGTCTTTAAAGTCTTTAACCGTAACCGTTTAACGATTTACGAAACGCCTGCCTGCCGGTAGGCAGGGGCCTCGTTACCATAACCGAAACCCTTAGGGCTCGATTAATTTTCTTGGTTCGTGCCTGTCCCGTATAAACGGGAGGTGACGCTCCGTCATGAAGGATTACCAACCGAAGATCAAATCGGATTTGCTATTTTCGTTTCGGGTGGTCATAATATAAAACGAAACAGAAAGAGTTGAAAGAGAGATAAAGGAGACCCATGGGGCTTTTTAAGCTTTTGATGAACGATCCGATCGCATTCCTGCTTCTCGTCATTCCACTCCTCTACTCAGTGGTCATCCATGAGGTGGCCCATGGGTGGGTGGCGAACAGGATGGGAGACCCCACAGCAAAATGGATGGGCAGATTGAGTCTCAACCCGCTCAAGCACCTCGACCCCAT
>VGRU01000003.1 GCA_016875255.1 Deltaproteobacteria bacterium | reverse complement strand
CCCGGGTCTTGGACTCTTTCCATTATAGCCACCGCCATACTTTATAAATTACAATATAGCATACCCGACCCCAAAAACTTTCTCTGAATCTTCTTTTCTTAAATAACTTAACTACGTCCCCGAGGCCCGTCCAGCTCTCATTTTAATGAAATGGATTTCCCCTTTTTATGAGAATATTGGCAATTGAGGCGTCGCGCGAGGATATGGAAACGGCGGTTACTCTGGAAGGGAAAAAGATGCTCTCCAAGTGGTTCCCAAACCGGCTCCGAGAAAAGAAATCCGGAAGGAAGAATGGCTGATTCTATTGTAGCCCATGAGGGCGTTATTCGACGCTCCTCCTTCCTTGTCATCCTGATTGCCATGGCGGCCTGGGAGATCCTTTCTCCCCTCCGTTCCCTATATCCTATCTGATCAGGTCCTTATCCTTTTGTTCTTGGAGAGTGTCTTTCCGATCCTTGAGGGAATGGAAAAGTTCAACCAACTTGGTCAAAGAACGAGAAAAACGGGAGGAAAGGAGCCAGCCGTCCTTATACCCTTGAGTCTTTGAAAACCGTGACACCCGATCAATTAAGCCCATGCGCCTCATTTTGGCCCGCACGGTCTCCAACATTCTGGGGGAGAAATCGTATTGTTCGCACAAGGGTTTGAGATAAGGGAGGAATCCTTGATCGGCGCACTTTATATTGATTAATTGAATTGATTGGTTGATAATTGATAAGACATTGGTTCTGATACACCTGTTTATATCACGCATCGTAGACTTTGCGCATGCAGGCCAATAAATAACCAGATAAGATATAAAACTCAATGATCCAAATTTAAAATATGTTCTTTTTTAAAATTTTGACATTATGTGAAAAAACGAGTCATTCACGATTCATCAATATTAAACCTAAATTGAGCGATTCACCCTATTTCACAAGGGCGGCAGGGATGCCTCAAACCCTTTTAGAATGCGATACGTTGAACATTTGGGCAATAGACCTTAAGAGTTCACCAAACAGGTGATGATGGAACAGGCCCCATGGTTGCTTCAACCAACCAAAGGTAATCGCTCTAAAAGGCTTTTCGGCCTCCCCGCCCCCCTTGTGAAGGATGAAAAAACCGCTCAATTTGGGTTAAAGTCACAAAAAACATCACGAACAGACCATCGAATGCGCGACCTGCCACGCACCTCTTTAAAATCAACACCGACCCAAATGCAAAACAGCTGACCGATGACAAAAAATTCTCAAAAGGGTATATCACTTTAGGATTTGCATGTTTGAGCTGCCATGCGGATCGTAATGTCTCCTGGGCTGCACAGTATACCAAAGGCGTGCATAAATTAGGGAAGTGACAAACAAGGGGAGGGGTATCCCTCGCATGAGATAAGGGGAACCCTTCCTTTCCTCTATTCCTTCGATTCAGGGAAATATATTCTTAACCCTGCATCATCATCCTAAGGGGGGAGCCGAGCCATCGGTTTACCCCCTTTTTGTTCCAAGCAAGACGTGGAGTAATGGGACAAACTTAGCGAAGGGAGGTTAGGTGTGATGAAAATACTCTTACCCAAATTGAGCGATTTTTCTGTGAACATTTTGCTTCTGTAGGGGCGGTCCTCTGTGGCCGCCCAGTTCGGGATACAAAATCTTCAACCCAAAGAGGAAAATCACCTGACAGGTGATTTAAAATCCCAGCCAAAACCCCGTTGTCGCTGTTTCTTTCTTAAAGAATCGCTCAATTTAGGTGTTATTAACCGTTTCCTTACTTTTCTTTTCGATTTTGATCCTCATCCCTTCCCGGGCCGTGGGGCAGGCCGGTTATGTCGGCTCCAGGAGATGCATGTCCTGCTTCCCATTTTTTTATTATCATTGACTGTTACTGGCAATCGTAATACATTTAATGAATAATTGAGTCCATTACGAGGAGTCGAACGCGAAGAGAAACAGTTAGGGAGTTTGCTTGAAAACCATATACCCCATTGTGCCGAGTTACCTGATAAAAAAGAGGAAAGACTTTACCGACGGCCTCAAAAACCTGGAGAAGCTTGGGTTCCGCGTCCTCAATAAGAGGGTGATCACCAGACTGCCTTCCACCCGCAGGAAAGCGGCACAACTCCATGAAGCCTTTTTGAATAAAAAAGCGGACATCCTGCTGGCCCATCGGGGGGGATACGGCTCCATGAAGCTCCTGCCTTTCCTGGATTTTAACCTCATCCGCAGACATCCCAAAATGTTGGCGGGTTTCAGCGATCTCAGCGCCCTGCTCAATGTCATCTCAGAGCGGACCGGTCTGATTACCCTTCACTCCCCCATGGTCATCAATTTTTCCCCGCCTTCCAGGTTTTCGATCCGATCGTTCTTAAATGCGGTGAATGGATTCCCCGACAGAAACCTGTTCGAAGGCGCGCCGGTGAATGTTTACCGATCCGGAAAAACCAGCGGCCATCTGAAAGGGGGCAACCTGATTACCCTCACGGCCCTCCTGGGGACCCCATGGGAAATGAATACGGATGGGGCCATTTTGTTTCTGGAAGAGGTGAATGAAAAACTTTATGAAGTCGACCGCTACCTCACTCAGTGGGTCTTTGCCGGAAAATTTCAAAAAGTGAAGGGACTCATCCTCGGGAATTTCAGGAGGATCAGGTATCAGGATGTTTACCGAATCCTGGCGAGCCAGATGAAGATCGATTTCCCGCTGGTCCATTGTTCCTACATCGGACATGTGAAGAATAAGATCACCCTGCCGGTTGGAGCCCGGGTGGAATTGAACACCATTCAAAAGACGCTTACCCTGCTATGAATACCATTTGGGTTTTATTGATCGTCATCAGCATTCTCTTCTCCTTCCTGAACGGCAGGATGGGCGAATTTACGAAGTCCATGTTTGAGGGGGCGAAAGCGGCGGTCGAGGTGGCTCTCTTTCTGCTGGGCATTGTCTGCCTCTGGCTGGGGATCACCAGGATCATTGAAGATTCGGGGTTGATCCACCGCCTGTCCGGTTTTTTTCAATACTTCGTGAGGCGGCTCTTTAAAAAAATCCCTCCGGAACATCCTGCGATCACCTCCATCACGCTGAACTTCCTGGCCAACCTCTTCGGCCTCGGAAATGCCGCCACCCCGCTTGGAATAAAAGCCATGCAGGATCTCAAAACCCTGAACCCGGAAGGTGAAACCATCACCTTTGAGATGATGATTTTTATCGTGATCAATACGGCAAGCATTCAACTGATCCCGTTTACTGTGATTGGAATCCTTGCCGATTACGGATCACAGGATCCGTCCTCCATTGTCCTGCCCACCCTCCTGGCCACGTTCCTTTCAGCCTGTTTTGCTCTCGGAATCCTGTTTGCGTTCAGGAGGTTCCTTCGATGAGAACGGTCAGTTTGATTTCGCAGCTCATGATCCCTCTCTTCATCCTGCTCACGATTCTATATGGATGCTTCAAGAGAGTGAGGGTCTATGATTGTTTCGTCTCCGGCGCGAAAGACGGGGTAGGCGTGGTCGTACGGATCTTTCCATACCTCCTGGCGATTTTCGTAGCGGTCAAAGCGTTTCAAGCTTCCGGAGCCTTTGAATTCACTCAGACATTACTCCGGGGAATTCTGGAAACGTTCAACATCCCTCTCGAGGTCGTCTCGATAGCTCTCATCAAACCCCTGTCGGGAAGCGCTTCGTTGGGCGTCTTTACGAATATCGTCGAGACAAGCGGGCCTGATTCCCTTGCCACCAGGATTTCTGCGGTCATCATGGGAAGTGCGGAAACGACCTTTTATGTATTAGCGGTTTATCTCGGTGCGGTGGGGATCAAGCGGACAAGATACCTCATCCCGGTCTGCGTGACCGCCGACCTGGTGGGGATCCTACTTGCCATCGGCATCGTAAAATTATTTTTTTATTAAGGCGAAAGGACTGCAGATGTGCAGGATGCTCGGTTTAACCAATTTCGTTTTTCGAAAACATGAAGGGATCCTGATGGACTTTTTCGAACTGGCCGAGTCCGGGAATACCTTGCCGGGCGATTCACCCGGCCATCTGGATGGTTGGGGCATCGGTTTCTATAAGAACGGAAAAGCCGTTGTTCACAAGAGCGGCCATTCTATTGTGAAGGAGAAAGGAGCCTTCTTTAAGATCTGCGAAACAGTGAAAACTTCTAACATCCTTCTGATCCATTTTCGGAAATCTTCCTGGAAGGAAACTTCCACACTTGTTCACGCCCATCCTTTCATGGCGGGCAATGTTCTTTTTGCCCACAACGGAACGATTCGAGATTTCAAAGCCCTACGGAAGAAGATCATTCTCAACCCACCCCCTGGCCAAACACTCGATACGGAAGTCTATCTTCGTTATGTGATGAATTTTATTTCTCTGGGATTGGCAAACGCTTTTCAGAAAGCGATCCGGGACATCAGAACAAACCATCGTTATTCTTCCCTGACCTGCCTTTTCTCCGATGGAGACCGGCTCTACGGATTTCGGGAGTATACGAGAGCTCCATGGTATTATACCCTTTATCATGCCCGGAACGAAGAGTCTGCGATGATTTCATCCCAGCCGGTTTCCAAAGACCTGCACTGGAAAATGGTCCCCAGGAGAAAACTCCTCGTCCTCTGAAAGGACGCTGACAAGCCTGTTCCCCTCACCCGCTTCCTCTCTTCCTGCCTACCTTTAGGCAGACACCGGGAAGGGAAAGCGGATGAGGGGGATTGCTCCTTCGAGATAAGAGAGATTCTATAAATTAGGAGAGAGATGACGATTACTTTTTATGTTTTTCTCTCAATTCTGCGGCCTTTTCTCTGATCTCTGTCAACGATTGCTGCATCTTGCTCCATCCGTACCAGAGGGCATAGTCCGGGTTAGCGTGGAAGGTTCCCTGGAAGGTCCTCATCCGGTGCTCCAGGAACATCACGAAGAGCTTCTGTTCAATTACCGTCGTGCACTCAAAGAGGGGACGTAGGTTCTGAAACAACTTTCTAATTTCCTATCATCGAAGAAATTCCGACCTCCGGCACCAATTATTATTTGAAAAGTGTCGCAAAAGTTGTCGCAAACCTGTCACAAAAGTCAACGCCTCTTTCTCCTCAGGCGGTAAAGCAGATTGTGCGTCTCCCCTTCGGTAAAAAGCAATTCTTTTTCGACCAACTTCTTCAAATCTCTCTGAAGCGTCCGGCGGTTAACGCTTGGGCAAAGGCGCTCAAAGTCCTGGATTGTCAGACTGCCGTGCCCCAGGATGTGTTCGATGGCCTTTGTTTGTCGGCCTGAAAGGCCATGCCGGTTGACCAAAACATCACGCTGAATAGCCAGTTCCCCACGTTGTTTGACCTCGGCCAGTTGTGCGGTCAAGCCATCGACAAAGTACTCGAGCCAGCTGGTCATGTCCATGTTGCTTTTGCGAACACTCTGAATCGCCCGATAGAAAGAGCCTCGATCCCGGTCGTAATACTCACTGATTGTGAACAGGCGCTTAAAATCGTATCCGGCCCGATAGAGATACAATGTTGAGAGCAGTCGTGAGGTACGTCCGTTGCCGTCCAAAAAAGGATGGATATGCACGAATTGAAACTGGGCAATGCCACTTACCAGGACAGGATGGGTTTCTCTCTCATGGTTGAGCCAGTCTACTAACGCCGCCATCATAGCTGTGGAGCTGTGGGGTCAGGCTTTGGATATTTGAATATGGCGTCTTCTCTAAAAAAGTTGGCAGTCTCAAATGCACGCAGAGCGCATAGCGCTAAGCGCACAGCGTAAAGCTCAAAGCAAGATAAGTCATAGGGTTATTGAGTCACTGGAAGCAAGGCAGTCACCTCTGATTTCATTTTAAAGTCAACTTCTTTCTTCTCCCCTGACTGAATTTCTGAGTTCGTTCTTTAAACCAGGTTAAATTCCCCTTGACTTGAGTTAACATCAAGGTTAACATGATTCTATGAATAGAACCGTTCTCTTCTATAGAACAATTGATAAAAGGTGTCCTGTAAAGGAGTTTATCGATTCTTTGCCTGGCAAAGTTGCACAGAAGATCGTTTACCTATCGCATCTTTTGTTTCTTTATTGATAACTCGGTTGTACTGACCCATGGATTTATTAAAAAAAGTCAAAAGACTCCCATAGGTGAAATAGAAAGGGCAGAAGCATATCGAAGAGATTTTCTTAAAAGGAGGTATCCATGAGTGACCTAAAAAAATATATCAAAGAGAGGAAAAAGAGAGACAAGGTATTTGCCAAAGGCTTTGAGGAAGGTTACGAGCCGTTCAAAATTGGGGTCGTGCTCCGTCAGGTTCGTGAAGAGGCGGGTATCACCCAGGAGGAATTAGCTCGTCGTCTTAAGACCAGGAAGACTGCCATTTCAAGAATTGAAAACCATGCAGAGGATATCAAGTTGTCCACCTTAGAACGTGTTGCTGGAGCCTTAGGGAAACGCTTGCAAATCAGTATTGCCTAAAAATAAGTTCTGCGGATCAGTGGGAGCCAGTAGACGAGAGTAGAAAGAGGGGACGAAGGTTCTAAAACAACTTTCTAATTTCCTATCATCGAAGAGATTCCGACCTCCGGCACCAAAAAATTTATATCGGTCACTCAAAATTTCTCTCTCCTACCTCAATGAGTCCCTGCTTTAGCTTTTCTAATTGAAGGAGTATTTTATCAAACCTTGTTTCAGCCATACCGGTTTCCCTAATCATATCTGTAAGCAATTTATATTGACTCATCTCTTCAGTTTCAGCATCTAAGATTCCTTTAACAATCTGGATTGTTCTTGGATCCGATATTTTTGCCATGTCGCGGCCTAACAACCGAGTACCGGCTAATTTTGTGTCAAAACCCTCTTCCTGAAGCAAGGGTAAGTCTTCCTTGGTCCGACCCGAGCCAACCCCCCTTCTTATTTACAAAATAAAGTGTCCTCTATAAGATGCGGCCCTCAAGATCTCTTGCAAGTTTGGAGATAAGGCATTAAACTGAGATTAAATGAAAACGAGGACATTTCTCAGCCAGGTTTCCCTCATTCCTTTCGTCATCCTTCTTTTCTCCCAATTCTGTTTTGCCCTGACGAATGAGGAGATCCAAAAAATTTCGTCTTCGTTGATGAATAAGCCGGTTGGTGAAAGAATTGCTTTCTGGGCGGAGAGGTTTGTCGGAACTCCCTATGATAAAGATCCGATGGGCGAATATGTGACGAGGGCAGTGATTGTGGCGGATGAGAGAGTGGATTGCATGTATCTGACCTTCAGGGCTGTGGAGCTTGCCTTAAGCAATACTCCGGAGGGGGCCATTGAAATTTCCCTGGACAGACGCTTCCATACGAAAGGCATTCTCAAAGAGGGTAGGGTGGCCAATTACCATGACCGTTTTGAATATGGTGAGGATATGATTTTCAGTGGAAGGTGGGGGAGGGAGATCACATCAGAAGTTGGAAGGACGGTGAGAATCAAGGGGTCGAGGGGAAGGGATTTAGTAGAGATTCTCCCATCCGAACATCTCCTCAAGGATCTAAGGAAATTAAAAAGCGGGGACATCCTATTTTTCGTTAAAAAGCCTGAAGACAGGAAAGTGGAGGAGATTATCGGACACATCGGAATCGTCAAGGTAGCGCGGGAAGTCTATCTCATCCATGCTAGTGGTACAAAAGGAAAGGGCGGAGAGGTGAAGAAGGTTTTATTGAAAGACTATATTTTAAAGATGGACTTTATCGGCGCCAAGATCACCCGGTTCGATTGAAAGGGTTTTCCCCCAAAAAAAGGAGGCTAAAGCCTCACCTACCTAATATCCCCCGGATAAGTGATGGGCTACTTATAACCCCAATTTTTTGTTGTTAACAATCAAGAATGAAAGTATAATGTATTGCGGAATGTCATCCGCAGGTTTATTCATTTTTACATAGGAGGAAAGACCGTTTATGATTCGCGCATTCAACAAGCATTACCGCAAGGCCATCGACCTGCTTGAGAGTTTGACCGGAAGTGAAAAGCTGGAGATGGGGGAGAAGGTCTTGGATTGGTTCCGAGAAATACCCGAGGAATACCTGGTCTCTCTGGCGCTCTTTTTTAACGAGGTGATCGATGATCTGGGAGATGAGAGTCTGGAGAAGATCGACCTGAAGGCCAAATCCAAAAAGAAGCATGAAGAGGAAGAAGAGGAAGAGGCCGACGAATACGATGAGGATGAAGAAGATGAAGAAGATTATGATCAGGATGAAGATGATGAGGAGAAGGATTATTAATTCTTTGAGGCGAGAACGGCGCGATTGTATGCCCAGCGTTCCATCCTTCCGATTTCCTCTTTCATCGTCGTCGAAAGAGGAATGATATTTCCGACGGAGATGATGATATCGTGCTCGGTCAGCGGCCGGCCATCATTGAAGGCATCGACCATGGCCCCATAGACCGCCTGCTCAATCTCAGCACCGTTAAACCCTTCCGTCACCTTGATCAGCATATCCAAGTTGATCTTTGAGGGGTCTGCGCCATTCCTTTTCAGATGAATCGACAGGATGGACTTTCTCTCCTGGGCACTGGGAAGGGTGACGAAGAAGATCTGGTCAAAACGGCCCTTTCTCAAGACCTCGGGAGGAAGGAGCTCGATCACATTGGCTGTGGCGGCGATGAAGACAAAATTCTTTTTTTCCTGCATCCAGGTGAGGAAAGAGGCGAAGACCCTCGATTGTGACCCGCCCCCGGCCTTTTGGCTTTGAATGCTGATGCCTGCCTCGATCTCATCGATCCAGAGCACAGAGGGGGCAACGGTCTCCGCAGTTTGCAGAGCGATCTGAAGGGCCTTTTCAGGCTCTCCCATGGTTCCGTCGTAAAGCCTTGCCATATCGAGGTGAAGCAAGGGGACTCGCCAGAAAGAGGCAAAAACTTTTGCACAGAGGCTTTTGCCGCATCCCGAGACACCGGTGATCAAAACCCCTTTCGGAAGTTGAAGACCAAAGGTCTTTCCTTCTTTGCTTAAGACACCGCTCCTTTTCCTCAACCAATCTTTAAGGTTTTCGAGGCCGCCGATCTCATCGAGGGTGGGTCGGTTGGTGATCAATGTCAGGATTCCCGACTTTCTGATCAGTTGACCCTTCTCTTCGATGACCCCATCGATGACAGAGGCATCGAGGATTGTTCTCCCCATCAGGGCAGACCGGAAGGCGCGAGCCGCCTGGTCAAGGGAGAGGCCAAGAGCGGCCTTGACCATAAATTCTTTCAAATCGGGTGTCAGGGATTCCGTCAGTTTGGCGGTCTGAGGGGTTGCGCTGATCACGCCGTTTAAAATACGCTCCACTTCAGAGGCGTCAGGCATGGGAAGATCGTAGATGACCATATCGCGACGGAGTTCCTCCGGAACAACCAGAACGGGCGCGACGATGAAGAGGGTGGCATAACGGTTCCGAAGAGCCCGGTGAACATCCTTCATCTTTCTTGTCAGAAGAGGGTCTCCGTCCATTAAGGAGTGGATTCCCTCGAAGAGATAGAAAGCCTGTTCCGTTCGCTGGATCACCCGATCCAGGGCATCGAGAGGAGCCTTGGAGTTTTCAATGGTCTCCTCCTCGGCGGTCAGACCATAAAAGGGATTCCAGATGAAAAGTTTGGGTCCGGGTTGAAAGGAGGCGGAAAGCTCTTTGAGAAGGGTTTCCACACGGTCCTCTTCATCCGAGAGGATATAGACGATGGAGGCCTTGGAGAGGACCAATTTCTTTAAGTCCTGAAGGGTCTGCTGTTTTCTGGATGGCTCTTCCATAGTCCAAATTATATAGAAGTTAGAATGAAAGGTCAACTATTTGTGAAAATGAGGTGACCTCTCCAATTTCTGAATGGCTGAGTGACATCCGGAGGGGCAGGCGGACCAGACTCCGAAATCTTTAGGATTGCGGATCATTAGAAGTTTAAAGGAAACTTCCATAGTCAATAAAATGAGGTTTTTATTGTTCTTGGAGCATCTGGAGTCAATCTTTAAGCGGTGCCGCCCTAAATCTTTCTACGCTGGCCCGCCTACCCCTCTGGATTTGGTATTTCGATAGATAAATTTGAGGGGGAAAGAGATGATTAACAAAATGAATTGAATTTTTTTCCGCTATTGAATAAAATGATGTCAGGTGAGATGAGATGAAAGTTGATTTTAATCCGATCATGATTGATTTAGGTCTGATCCGGGTGAGCTGGTATGGGATGATGTATGTGTTGGGGTTTATCGGTTCCTACCTCCTCGTCCGCTACCAGATGAAGAAGAAAGATTTCGGAGTTTCAAGGGTGGAGGTGGAAAACCTCTACTTCTATCTCATCATCGGGCTGATGGCGGGCGCCCGTTTGGGGTATGTCCTCTTTTACGATCTCAAGATGTATTTGTCAGATCCCCTCGGGATCTTTGCCATCTGGCGCGGGGGGATGTCCTTTCACGGAGGATTGATCGGCGTCCTCCTCGTTGGGATTCTCTTTTCGTGGAGGAATAAGAAATCGTTCTGGAAGATTACGGACCTCATCATTGTCACTGCGCCCATTGGATTAGGATTGGGAAGGATCGGAAATTTCATCAATGGAGAGCTCTACGGTCGCATGACCAACCTTCCCTGGGGGATGATTTTCCCGAGAGGAGGGCCTCATCCCCGCCATCCGTCTCAGCTCTATGAGAGCGGGCTGGAGGGGGGGGTTCTCTTTCTCATCCTCTGGCTTCTCAAAGATAAGAAACTTCCAACAGGCGGGCTGTTAGCCCTCTTTTTGTCCCTCTATGGCCTGTTTCGTTTTTTCGTCGAATTTTTCAGGGAACCGGACGCCCACATCGGGTTTATCATTGGTCCCTTCACCCTGGGCCAGGTTTTCTCTTTCATCATGATTGCTGGAGGGACAATTCTCTACATCTGCTTGAAGAGAAAAGATTGATTTTTCTCTTTTTTTGTCTTAAAAATGACCAGGTGGTCACAAAGACCCTTCTCCCCTCGTATGGAAGCAAAGAAGACCTTTTTTAATCTACCCGAAGAGAAGCAGAAACGGGTTCTGGAGACAGCCCTTGAAGAGTTCTCTGAGAAGGGCTATGAAGGGGCCAGCATCAACCTGATCGTCTCAAAGCTTGGCATTGCCAAAGGCTCCATCTACCAATATTTCACCGACAAAAAGAGCCTCTTTCTCTTTATCTTCGATTATGCGGTGGAACTCGTCCGAAAAACATTGAAACAGGTGAAGCAGGAGACGAGGGAGCAACCGACTTTTGAAAGGATCAGGAGATCGCTTCTCGCAGGCGTGGACTTCATTGAACGACATCCGTTTATCTACCGAGGTTATCTGAAGATGATGTTTGAGAGAGAGGCGCCTTTCCGACAGGAACTCCTTCAGAGGATTCGCCTCTTCTCTTCGGAATATTTGACCTCTCTTCTCATGGAGGGAAGGGAGAAGGCTGAAATACGGAAGGACATCAATCTGGAGACGATGGTCTTTCTTCTTGATGCGGTCATGGACCGCTTCTTACAGGCTTATGCGATCTCCTATCTCGATTCAGGACTGAATCTTAATCGAATGAAACGGCCTGAGATAGAACGCCATGTCAATGAGATCGTGGAGTTGATGAGGAAGGGGATCGGGGTATAATTTTTTTCATTTTCAAATGACCGAGTGGTCATCATCAGGAGAGAGGTTATGGCATTCAGGGATCTCAATCAGTTCATTGAATTAATCGAAAGGGAAGGGGAGTTGAGAAAAATCTCCCAACCCGTCAGTCCAATTCTCGAAATAACAGAGATCACTGACAGGGTGAGCAAAAAAGGAGGGCCCGCCCTCCTCTTTGAAAAGGTGGAGGGGCATCGCTTTCCGGTGATCACGAACCTTTTCGGCTCTAAGAAAAGAATGCGTCTCTGTCTTGGAGGAAGATCGCCTGATGAGGTGGGAAGAGAGTTGAAAAATTTTCTCGAGATGGAGCCTCCTGATACGCTCTGGAAGAGCATCAAGACGCTGCCCAGGCTCCATCAGTTGTCTAAATTCTTTCCAAAGAAGGTTGGAAAAGGTCCCTGTCAGGAGGTCGTTCTGAAAGAACCTGATCTCTCGCTGCTTCCGGCGCTTCAATGCTGGCCTGAGGATGGAGGGAGGTTCATCACCTTTCCCATGGTGATCACGAAAGATCCTGAAAATGGTAAACGAAATGTGGGCATGTACCGGTTGCAGGTTTTCGGTTCAAAAACCCTTGGAGTCCACTGGCATCCCCAGAAGGGCGGAGCTCAACATTTTCGGATGGCAGAGAGAAGAGGAGAGAGGCTTGAGATCGCAGTGGCATTGGGCCCTGACCCGGCCACTCTCTATTCAGCCACAGCCCCTCTGCCGGAAGGCATAGATGAGTTCGTCTTTGCCGGTTTTTTAAGGGGAGAACCAGTTGAAATGGTCAAATGCGCCACCCTCTCGCTCGAAGTTCCGGCAAACTCTCAGTTTGTCATCGAAGGTTATGTCGAACCCGGAGAGAGACGAATGGAAGGGCCTTTTGGCGACCATACGGGTTTCTACTCTCTTCCCGATCTCTATCCTGTGATGCATGTGACCGCGCTGACTCATCGGAAGGATGCTGTCTATCCGGCGACCGTTGTGGGGATCCCGCCCATGGAGGACTCCTTTCTTGGCAAGACAACGGAGAGGATCTTTCTGCCCCTGATCAGGACGCAGTTGCCCGAGATCATCGATATTCATATGCCTGTGGAAGGGGTCTTTCACAACCTCGTCTTCGTCTCCATCGACAAACGATACCCGGGCCATGCGAGAAAGATCGGCTATGCCCTCTGGGGAATGGGACAGATGATGTTTTCAAAGGTGATCGTTGTCTTCGATGGAGAGGTCGATGTTCAGAATCTTTCGGAATGTCTCTGGATCCTCGGGGCGAATATCGATCCCAAGAGGGATGTCTTCTTCTCCGAAGGCCCGGTCGATGCGCTCGATCATGCTTCCGGACTTCCTCACTACGGGAGCAAGATGGGGATCGATGCGACGAAGAAATGGCCGGAGGAGGGGTTTGTCCGGCCGTGGCCGAAAAGGATTGAGATGGACCCTGTAGTGAAAAGGCGGATCGATCAGTTATGGAAATCGTTTGGGCTGGAATAAGGGGCTGCCAAAAGTGTTGAAACGCATTGGAATCGTTTTGGAGTCGATCAAATTTGAGCATACGCTCTTCGCCCTTCCGTTTGCCTTTTCCGGAGCTGTGCTCGGGGCAAAGGGTCTGCCAACCCTCGGACAATCGTTCTGGATCCTTCTTGCCATGATCGGAGCGCGGAACAGCGCCATGGCATTCAATCGCCTGGCGGACGAAGCCTATGATGCAAGAAACCCGAGGACACAGGATCGCGCCCTTCCGAGGAGAGCAATTTCAAGAAATTTCTTCATCGGTTTTATCGTCGTCTCTTCGGTGATTTTTATCTTCTCCGCATGGATGCTTAACCCTTTGACGTTTGCGCTCTCATTTCCGGGGCTGGCCTGGATTCTCTTCTACTCCTATACCAAACGGTTCACCGCCCTCTCCCATCTCGTTCTGGGCTTCTCGCTCAGCTTCGCACCCATCGGCGCCCATATCGCCATCAAAGGCGCCATTGAGATATTGCCCATCTTCCTGGGATTGGGGACGATGTTCTGGGTGGCAGGGTTCGACATCCTCTATGCCTGTCTCGATTATGAATTCGATCAAAAGACCCGTCTCTTTTCGATTCCCCGGTTTTTCGGAGTTAAGAAGGCGCTCCGGATGGCCATTCTCTTCCATGTCGTTGCCCTCTTCTTTTTCATCCAGACCGGAATTTCAGGGGAGATGGGCGCCATCTACTTCGGAGGCGTTGTTCTTGTCTTCGTCTTTCTCTTTGTGGAACATGCGATCCTCTCTCCGAAAGACCTATCCAAGATCAACTTCTCCTTTTTTACGCTGAACGGGATGGTCAGCATCGTAATCTTTTTAGCCGTCTTATTCGATACTCTGTTGAAATAGGAGGGAAAATGAAAAGGTTTTCAGTCTTCTTTTGTTTGATCATAGGGTTGATCACAGCCTCAATGTTTATTCCCAATGCCGAAGCCTCTTCCATCCGGATGGGCGTGCTTCCCATTCTGGAGTCGCTTCCGTTCATCGTGGCTCAGGAGAGGGGGCTCTTTCAGTCATCGGGATTAAAGGTGGAGATCGTCTCCTTTGCGAGCGCCCTGGAGCGGGACAGCGCCATCCAATCAGGAGCGATTCACGGGGCCATCCATGACATCCTCGGCATCAGCTTGTTAAGGAGCAAAGAGATTCCCTTCACCATCGTGACGAATATGACTGTGCCTACATCGAAGAAGGACCTCTTCGTGGTCCTGGCCTCGCCCGGGTCCGGCCTGAAGGGGATCGAAGAACTGCGGGGGAGCGAGATCGGCCTCTCTTCCCATACGATTGCGGAGTACGTGACCGATTCGCTGCTCAGCATCAAAGGGCTCAAGATCGATGAGGTGAAGAAGGTGGAGGTGAAGAAGATTCCCCTCCGGTTTCAGATGCTGATGGAGGGCAAGGTGAAGGCGGCCACGCTTCCGGAGCCTCTTGCCTCCCTGGCCATCTTTCAGGGAGCCAGGAAGCTGGGAGGAGACTATGGATTGAAAGGGACACAGGTCGTGCTCGTCTTTCAGGAATCCTTCATCCGGGCGGAGAGCGAGACCATGATTCGTTTTGGCAGAGCCTATGGACAGGCCGTCCGGATGATCAATGAAGATCCTCTGCGTTGGCGGGAACTGCTTGTGGAAAAGGGAAGGCTTCCCACTCCCATAAAAGATATCTTTACACTGAACCCTTTCTCAGACATCCAGATCCCCAGGCCGGAAGAGATTCAGGCTGTAAAGACCTGGATGGAAGGGAAGGGTTTTGAGACTTCTAAAATCACCCATTCCTCTCTGGTGAACGATGTCTGGGTGAAAGGCGTGAGATGATCGAAGTTCATAACCTTGCTGCTTCCTATTCTGAAAAGGGAATGAGGAAGATCGTCTTTGAAAGTCTCACTTTCGAAGTCTCTTCGGGCGTTCCGCTGAGCGTGATCGGGCCTTCCGGTTGCGGGAAGACAACGCTTCTCTATCTTCTCTCCGGCCTGAAGAAGCCTGAAAAGGGAGAGATCCTCTTCAGGGGAGAGCGGCTCAATGGCCATCAAAGAGAGATCGCCCTGGTTCTTCAACACTACGGGCTCCTTCCATGGAAGACCGTCTTTCAGAATGCGTCTCTGGGGTTGAGGATTAGAGGTTTTTCAAAGAAGGAGACGAAAGAGACCGTCCTTCCGATTCTGCGGGAGTTAACGATCGACCACCTTCTGGACCGTTTTCCAAATCAGCTGAGCGGGGGAGAGAAACAGCGGGTTGCCATTGCAAGGGCGCTGGCTCTCAGGCCCTCCCTCCTTCTTTTGGATGAGCCCTTCTCCTCTCTGGATGCCTTCACGCGGGAGCATTTGCAAAACCTGATCCTTAGCATCTGTTGCCAGAGGGAACTGGCCCTTGTCCATGTCACCCACAGCATTGAGGAGGCTGTCTTTTTGGGGGAGAAGGCGCTGGTGATGAATGAAGGGGGATATGATCTCCTCCCGATTCATGGAGCCAGAATGGCTGAGAGAGACTCCGAATACAGAAAGAGCCATCTCTTCCATCAATACTGCAATCTGCTGAGAGGACATTTAAAGAGGTAGAGAATGATCAAAGGTCGCACCTTCATGGCGGTTGTGGTTATTTTTGCCTTCTGGTATCTGCTTGCCTATGTTTTCAAAACCCAGATCCTTCCGTACCCTCATCTGGTCTTTTCAGCCCTTTTGCCCAGCCTTGGAAAAGGACTGGGGGGGCATTTCCTGGTCAGCACCTACCGGATTCTTCTGAGTCTTTTATGGGCGCTCATTCTGGCGGTTCCTTTTGGACTCTATTTAGGAAGAAGGAGAAGGATCGATGAGCTCGTTTCGCCCATGATCTATCTCATCTATCCGATTCCCAAGATCGTCTTTCTTCCCCTCATCCTTCTCCTCTTCGGATTAGGCGATCTTTCTAAGATCTTCATCATCTTCATCATTGTCTTCTTCCAGATTTTAGTGACTACCCGCGATGCGGCAAAAGGGATTGACGAAGAGCAGATTCTTTCCGTCCTCTCATTGGGCGCCCGTCCAAAGCAGATCTTTCTTCACGCCATCTTTCCGGCCTGCCTTCCGAAGATCCTCACTTCCCTGAGGATCAGCATCGGCACTTCGATTGCCGTCCTCTTCTTTGTGGAGTCTTTTGCCACGGAGAACGGTCTGGGGTTTTTCATCCTTGATGCCTGGAGCACGCTCGACTATCTCTCCATGTACACCGGCATCATGGGAATGGGGGTTCTGGGCGTGATCTTCTATGAAGGTGTGGACCGGATTGAGAGAAAGTACTGCCGCTGGATGTTCAATCCGTAAACCCCGTTAGAAATTCCAGTCGTTGCGACTCGAAGCCATGCGGAGCATTATTTCTAACGAGGTAAAAAAGGGCGATCCAAAATGGATTCGCCCCGTGATGTTCTTTCTGCATCCGGATGTCAGAGGCCGGCCATCGAAAGGTTTACGATCAGCAGATCATTGGACACCCTCTTAATATCCTTGGCTTTCTTCACAAGAATTTCGATCTTTTCCTTCTCCTCCTGAGAGTTTACCATCCCGAAAATCCTGACCAGGTCGCCATTCTCGATCGTGAAGAAGATGTGCGAGGTCATCAGGCCGGACTCCAGAAGCGCAGACTCAATCTGGCGTTGGAGTGAGAGTCTTTTAAGATTGGTTAGGGAGTCAATGCCACAGGATTTTATCTCTCCCGATCGGGCTCCATCAGCGATCATTTTTGCAACTGAATCGACGCTCAATTTATCGGTATTGGGAATGAGGTCATAGAGATTGGGATTTAACCAGTCTTCGTCAAAAGCAAACCGGATGAATCCCCTCTTGTCATGGTCAGACCGGTGGATCACTCTTTCAGCCACCTCTCTGCTGACCTGCTTCTCCTCCATTACCCTCTTAACCCTCTTCTCCAGGGAGCCTGTTACGAGAACATGGAAGGCACAGTCAAAAGAGTGAAGCAGAAGCTGGCTTCCCCGGCCGAAGAATACAGCATCGCCCTTTTTTGCCACTTCATAGATGACCGACTGGAGCCGATCGAGGTAAATCTTAGGCTTTTCACTGAAAAGTCTTTCTAACAACGCCGGGCTCTTTTCACCCAATTTTTTGATGTCGGAGAGAAAACCCATCTCATCTGCCGCCTTGAAGAGTTCCTCCTCTCCATAAAAGGTGTAGCCCAACGCTTTGGCCACCTGCCTGGCGATCTTCTCGCCACCTGTTCCGTACATTTCCGAAATGGTTACGAAATACATATTCATCGCCCTCCTTTCTTCACCCTATCTCTCAATATAAAGGTGAACATCGCCAATGGAATTGTCAAGAGTCTACTTGAAAATAGGAAAATAGGGGAAAATAGGGACACATACCATTTTTCTTGACATCACACCCAAAACAGAATTTAATATAATATATGCCGCGAATCGCAAGGATAGTGGGGGTCGGGTTTCCTCATCATATCATTCAAAGGGGGAATAATAGGGAAAGAGTCTTCACGGTCTCGGCGGACTACGAAAAGTATCTTTCCTTCCTTTTGAAATACTCAGAAGAGAAAGAGACTGCTGTTCTGGCATACTGCCTCATGCCAAATCATACCCACTTGCTTGTAAAACCCGAGAAGGAGGAAGCTCTCCCCAAGATGATGCAGGGGATCACCCTCTCTTATTCTAAGTACTTTAATGGAGAAAATGGAAGGACTGGTCGGCTCTGGGAATGTCGATACTATTCATCGGTCATCGATGCAGACAGCTATTTATGGGCTGTTATTAAATATATTGAGAACAATCCCGTAAGAGCAGGGATCGTGCAAAGACCCGAGGATTACTCCTATTCCAGTGCGAAGGCTCATATTTTGGGTAAGAAAGACCCCCTTCTGAAGGAGCCTCTTTTTAATATAAGCGAATTAAATGAATACAGGGAATTCATTCGTTCTGAACAAGAGAAGAAGGTTGTAGAAGAGATCAGAAAACAGACAAGATCGGGGAAACCCTTAGGCGACCCACAATTTTTAATCACTCTTTCTGAGAGATTGGGCTCCAGCTTATCTTTTAAGCCAAAAGGAAGACCTAAGAAAGCAACGTAGGGAAATATGGAGCAGGATATCAGGAAAACAATAAAATTTTTACCTATTACCCTGATAACCAATTATCTACTACCTGATAGCCTGAGCCCCACTTTTAACTTGTGGCTGGAAAATGGTATGTGTCCCCATTTTGAAAACGACAAACTGGGTAGCTATAGAAGTACAGATGCTGTTCACCTGGTATCGATGGGTAGAGAAAGGTAGGCTATCTCTAAATATGTAGAGAATAACCTTGTTAGAGCTGGGATGGTCAAAAAACCGAAGATTACTCATATTCCAGCACCGGAGACTTAGCGTTATGAATAAAAAGATTATCTTTGCATCTATTGTAATCGTTATCGCCGTGTTAGGAATAGGGACCTATGCATTGTTGAGACAAAGGGGCCCCGAAAAACATACAGGGCCTTTTGGAAAAATAAATTTCGGTGTTGACTTTAGCGTGATTTCAGCACCGGTCTGGGTGGCCGAAGAGAGGGGTTACTTTCAAAAAGAAGGCCTGGATGTGGAAATAAAAGACTATTCTTCCGGAAGAACTGCTCTTGTGGATATGCTGGAGAAAGGGAATCTCGATATGGTCACAGTGGCCCAGACGCCGGTGATGTATAACAGCTTTTCCAAAAATACTTACGCTATTATCGCCGCGATGGCTTGTTCTTATGAGGATGTCCTCATGCTTGCCAGGCGAGACAAGGGAATAAAAAAGTCCACGGATCTAAAGGGGAAGAAAATAGGGACGCCGGTAGGCTCCAGCGGCCATTTTTTTCTCGGTCTGTTTCTGATCCACAATGGGTTGAAACTTTCCGATGTTTCAGTCATCGATATTGATGCGCCGGACTTGCCCAAAGCCCTATTGGACGGGTGGGTAGACGCAATTGCCATATGGCAGCCTCACATTTACAACGCCCAAAAACTTTTAATCGAAAAGACGGTTGTCTTACCAAGCAAAAACATATACCGTGAAGACTTTTATTTCGTTCCAACCAAAGATTTCATAAAGAACAACACGGAAACCCTGAAGAAATTCTTAAGAGCAATTGATAGAGCGGAAAAATTCATTCAAGAAAATAGAGAAGAGGCGATAGGCATAGTCACCGGACGGCTAAAATTAGACAGAGAGGCTGTAAATTCGTTCTGGAATGGCTATGAATTTAAGTTGTTCCTTGACCAGACCATTCTAACGGGCATAGAAGCCGAAGCGAGATGGGCAATTGAAAATAAATACGCAACCGCCGTAAAGATTCCTGATTATCATGACTTCATCCACATTGATGCCCTGGCCGCAGTCAAACCCGAAGCGGTGAACATCATTCGATAGAGGGGAACCATGAAAATCAAGACACAATTCACTATAACGATGGCCCTGTTCGGCGTTATACTTGTGGCCGTGACGACGACGGCGATCATCGTGAATCAACGGAGAGAGAAGGCCAATGAACAGGAAAGAGTTGCCAGAAATATTACCCAGGGGGCCAGCGAGCTAAGCTACTTGGCCAATGATTACTTGATCTACCGCGAAAGCCAACCGCTCGGTCGGTGGCAATCCAAATTTGACTCGTTTTCCAACCAAGTGGCCAGACTGAGAGTGGATAGGCCGGAGCAACAGGCTCTTGTCAACAATATCCGGGCAAATCAACAGCGGTTGAAAGAGGTATTTGATAGTACGGTCTCCGTTGTTGGAACCGTATCTCCAAACCAGAAGGTAACTCTCGATACCCCCCTTCTTCAAGTCTCGTGGAGCCGGATTGCGATCCTTAGCCAGGCGTTGGTATCGGATGCCTCACGCTTATCGCGGCTATTTCATCGACAGATGGACCAGCTTGCTCAAATAGGAACCCAGCTTATGTATGTCTTGCTGGGCCTGTTGGGTCTATTTCTCTTAGCCAGCTATGCGGTGACTTACAAGCGCGTACTGAAGTCGATAGCGACCCTCCAGGCGGGTACGGCCATTATTGGCTCCGGCAACTTGAATTTCAAGATTCAAGAAGAGAAGAACGATGAAATCGATGATCTGTCACATGCCTTCAATCAGATGACCGCCAATTTGAAGGAGGTCACTGCCTCCAAAGCGGATCTTGAGAGGGAAGTAGCCGAGCGCAAGCGCGCGGAGGAAGAGCTGCGCCAGAGCGAGAGACAGACTGCTACGATCCTTAACAGTATCAGCGACGGCTTTTTCACGCTCGAGAACGACCTGGTCGTGACCTATTTCAATCAAGCAGCGGAACAACTGCTGGGAAGAAAGAAGGAGGACATTCTTGGGAGATATATTTTTGAGGCATTCCCGGAGGCGAAAGGGTCTATTTTTGAAGAAAAATTCAGGTCGGCCTTGAAGAAGAAGGAAACAAGCGCTTTTGAAACGTATTTCGGTATCAAGCCTTATGAAAACTGGTACGATGTGAGAGTCTATCCTCATGAATACGGGATCTCCGTCTACTTCCTGGTAACAACCGAGAAGAAGAAGGCGGAGGAGGATCTCCGGAAGAGCAGAGAGAGATTGGAGATACTCTCTCAAACAGCAAGCCGATTGCTGGCGACAGATAGGCCCCAGGAAATTGTGAATGAGCTTTGCAGTAAGGTCATGGAGTATCTCGACTGCCATGCCTTTTTCAATTATCTCGTTGATGAAGGAGCAGGGCGCCTTCACCTGAACGCCTTTGCAGGGATACCTGAAGAAACCGGCAGGGAAATTGAGTGGCTCGATTATGGCGTAGCCGTGTGCGGTTGCGCAGCAAGGGACGCTTCTCGAATTATCTGCGAGGAGATTCCAACGACCCTCGATCCACGGACTGAACTTGTAAAATCCTTCGGGATCAAGGCCTATGCCTGCCATCCCCTTTTGTCCGTAGGACGGGTCATCGGGACCCTTTCATTTGGCACCCGTTCACGGACCACTTTCAATGAAGAAGAGCTTGCCTTGATGAAGACGGTTGCCGATCAGGTGGCCATTGCCTTGGAACGGATGAGCTTGATCGAGGCGCTTAAAAGGTCCCGGGATGAGTTGGAAATCCGGGTTGAGGAGCGAACCGAAAAATTGGCAGAACAATCAAAGATTTTAGAAGGATTTTTCATTTCTACCATAACCCCCTTAGTATTTCTCGACCGACATTTCAATTTCATCAGAGTCAATAAAGCTTATGCCAAAGCTTGCCAACGCGATGTTTCTGAATTTCCTGGACACAACCATTTTGACTTTTATCCTCATGAGGAGAATGAGGGCATATTCAGAAAAGTGGTTGAGACAAAAACTCCTTACCAAGCCTTTGCAAAACCTTTTTCGTTTCCCGATCATCCTGAGTGGGGCATCACCTATTGGGACTGGAACCTAACCCCTTTGTTGGATGACAAAGGTGAGGTGGAATTCTTAGTTTTTTCACTTGAAGACGTAACCGAACGTAAGCAAGCCGAAGAAGCAGTGAATGCGGAGCGACAACGGTTCAATAACGTTCTGGAGATACTGCCAACCTACCTGGTGCTGTTGTCGCCGGATTATCACGTACCTTTTGCTAATCGTTTTTTCCGGGAACGTTTCGGCGGATCTCATGGCAAACGATGCTTTGAATATTTGTTCGGCCGAAGTGAGCCCTGTGAAACCTGTGAATCCTTTACCGTTCTTAAAACCGGAGCGCCCCACCAGTGGGAATGGACCGGTCCAGATGGACGTATTTACGATGTTTTCGACTTCCCATTCACTGACACAGACGGGTCCACCCTCGTCCTCGAGATGGGCATCGACATCACCGAGCGTAAAAGAGCGGAAGAAAACTTACGTCAGATGCAAAAGATGGAAGCCCTCGGCACGCTGGCTGGGGGGATTGCTCACGATTTCAACAATATCCTCATGCCTATCACCATCAATACAGAAATGGCTCTCCTTGATACCCCGGAGGAAAGTCCGGTGCATCGCTATCTTCATCCGGTTCTGGATGCGGCAAAACGGGGAAAAGATTTAGTAACCCAGATCATTACTTTCAGCCGTCAAAAGGAACTTGAGAGATACCCTATCAAAATCGGTCCTGTTATCAAAGAAGCGATCAGATTTCTCAGGTCGTCACTCCCTAAAAATATCGAATTTCACGAAAGCATAGAACCCGAAGCCGATGCCGTTCAAGCCGATCCTACACAGATCCATCAGATATTGATGAACCTTTCAAGCAATGCAGCTTATGCCATGAGGGAAAATGGAGGAATACTCGATGTGAGACTTACCCATATTGAAGTTGATTCAGAAATGGCGGCTAAATACCCCACCTTAAAAGCAGGGCCACATCTCGAGTTAACTGTCAGCGACACAGGTTGTGGTATGCCCAACGAGGTGATCGATAGTATTTTTAATCCTTTCTTTACCACCAAGAAGCCCGGTGAGGGGATAGGAATGGGGCTGGCCGTCGTCCATAGTATTGTAAAAACCCACGGCGGCGCCATTTCAGTTAATAGTGAAATTGGAAAAGGAACAACCTTTCATATTTTCTTTCCAAGAGTCCGGGATGAGGTCGGCCCCGGCCCTATATCGCAGACCTCCATTCCAACGGGAGGAGAAAGAATCCTCCTCGTCGATGATGAAGAGGTTCAGCTAAAAAGCGTCCAACATATGTTGGAGCGCTTTGGCTATAACGTGGTTGCTAAAAGGGACAGCGGTGAAGCTTTCAACAGCTTTCAAGAGAAGCCGGAGGCTTTCGATCTTGTCATCACCGACCAGACCATGCCGAAAATGACAGGGGAAAAGCTTGCCGAGTCCATTCTCCGCATCCGGCCTGATATCCCGATCATCCTCTGCACAGGGTTTAGTGAGGTTGTTGATGCCGATAAAGCCATGGCCATGGGCATTCGGGAATTTGTGATGAAACCCTTCACGGTAAAAGAAATGGCGGAAACGGTTCGCAAAGCCCTAAAGAAATAGGTTCAAGTTTTTTCAATCGTTAAAGAAACTACAGGTAAGTTTGAATATCTCTTTACATCTTGCTCGATCGTAGGTATATTGGCGCTAATGTAATGCGTCTAACGCTTCTTTACATTAATTTCCAAGGTGTCATTCCTGCCCCGATTTGCATCGGGATAAACTCCAGCAGGAATCCAGTTTAGAAATACTGGATTCCGGATCAAGTCCGGAATGACAAGCAAAAAAAGGAATTTATGACGCTGTACGCTAAGGAAGTTGACGATCTTGCTTTTTAAAAATTCATAGCATAAAGATTTTTACTCTTCGGATGAAAGGGCTATGGCCAGCATCCTGATTATTGACGACGACAGATTGATCTGCGAGTCCATTTCGAATGTGGTCACAAGGCTGGGGCATGAGGCCACTTTTGCCTTCACCCTTCAGCAAGGGCTTGATGCAGTGATGTCAGGGAAATATGACGTTGTATTTCTCGATGTGCGGATGCCCGATGGGAATGGTTTGGACATCTTACCAAAAGTTCATTCGGCTCCTTATTTACCCGAGGTGATCATCATCACCGGATTCGGTGATCCGGAGGGAGCGGAGCTGGCGATCAAACATGGGGCCTGGGATTATCTGCAGAAACCTTGCTCGGTGGAGGGGATCACTCTCCCTTTGGTTCGAGCCCTCCAGTACAGAGAGGAAAAAAAAGCCAGGAGGATGCCCCTGTCTTTGAAGCGAGAGGGTATCATAGGAAATAGTTTAAAAATGAAGGAATGCCTCGAACATCTGGGGCAGGTAGCGAACAGCGAAGCGAATGTCCTGATTACAGGCGAAACGGGTACCGGAAAAGAACTCTTTGCCCTGGCGATTCATCAGAACAGCCTAAGGGCAAATAAAAATTTTGTGGTTGTCGATTGCGCAGCTCTTCCGGAGAAGTTGGTCGAAAGCATCCTCTTCGGCCATGAGAAAGGGGCTTACACAAGCGCGGATAGAGCGCAGGACGGCTTAATGCTTCAGGCGGATGGAGGAACGCTTTTCCTGGATGAAGTGGGAGAACTTCCTCTATCCATTCAGAAAAACTTTCTTAGGGCGATTCAAGAACGAAGCTTCCGTCCTGTAGGGGGAAAACGTGAAGTAAACAGCAATTTTAGGCTCATTTCGGCCTCCAACCGAAATCTCGACGAAATGGTCGGACAAAATCAATTCAGGGAAGATCTCCTCTTTCGTCTCCGATCCTTCACCATCGAATTGCCTCCGTTACGAGACCGGTTAGAGGACATTCAGCCTCTGGTCCTTTATTACATACCCATCCTATGTGATCGGTATCGAATAGAACCGAAGGAGTTTTCCCCTGACTTCTTCGACATATTAACCGGTTATCACTGGCCGGGAAATGTCCGAGAGTTGATCAATGCTTTGGAAAAGGCATTGATCACGGCCCGATATGACCGCATTCTATTTCCCAGACACCTACCAACTCATATTCGAGTTCACATTGTTCGGTCATCCTTGCGAGAACAGGGGACGACAGCGGTAGGGCGGAGTGATTCTCTTAAACTTTTTCCCAAACTGCAAGATCTACGAGAAAAGGCAATTGCTGAAACAGAAAAAAAGTATTTGCAAGATGTGATTTTATTTACTAAAGGAGATATCCCAGAAGCTTGCCGAATATCTGGTCTTTCCCGCTCCCGTTTATACCTCCTTCTGAAAAAGCATCACATTTCCACTGCGATTTAGGGTCTTACACAAGACCTCACCTCTCCCAAGTTTAAGTCCTTTTTTAAAAAAAATGTCTTGTCAAACAGGATTTCGTCTTGTTTTATAGGACAGATACCTGTCTTTTTCCTCATCGTCATAACCTTGAAATATCCTAACCCCTTGAGATTTTGATAAAAAATTTTTCTCATCATTTTGGCATATCTTTTGATTAATCCCTTGACTGTCTGCGTGAATCGTTGCTCAAAGGAGTGTTTTTTGTATGAAGGGGCTTCTCTATTTACCGGAGGTTGGTGGAGTAGCTGATCAACTTAAGGAATTAGTTGAAGGCCGCATACCAGAAGAGAACCTGGAAGTTTATCGCTCTTTAGAAAGTCTCTCTCAAAGATTTAGGCAACCCTTTGATGATCTGGGTGTGGCAGTGCTTATGACTGGCAATTATGAAGAACTGAAGAATATTTCTTCTATCCGGGATTTATTGAGAGATCTTCAAATCATACTCGTCATACCCGATCAGAAAGAAGAGACGGTCGCCTTAGCTCATCAGCTAAGGCCTCGCCTTTTAACCTATATTGACGGCGATTTATCAATGATTACAAATGTTTTGGGTAAGATGCTCAACACAACATAGGTCGACGTTAAGATATGAAACGGCATGAAATAGAATGGTAAATATTTATCAATCAAGGAGGTGATTCATTTGAAATGCCCCCGTTGCTTGAGCCAAATGTTTTACCAAAAGTTTTACGGTCTCTATGAACAGTTTTGGGGTTGGCGATGCATCTATTGTGGAGAAATTCTTGATCAAATCATTTTGGAAAATCGGAATATTCCCAAAAGACTGACCCATATCAATGAACATTTGCTGAAACAATGAAGGACAGTGGGACCATTCCCAGTTGATCTATCCCGGCAAACAGGAGACCACGGCCTGGACCGTGGATGAGAGCGCCAACATGTGGTCGGGATGCCGCCCCATATGGGACGTCTGTTAGGGACCGCAGACATACCCGTGGGACTCCATTTTAATGGGAGGCTCCCGAAGGAAAGGTATTTCTTGATAAACATTAATATTGAGAGGTAAGAAAAGAATTTTTTTAATCTAATGAGGGGGTGAAGCCGATGAAACAAGAATTTTCACGTCCTTTGGGTACTGAGGATCGCCGAATTGAAATGCCTGTTATGAATCGTAGTATTCTCTTCCCTCCAGCAAGGGAAAATGTAGCATCAAACCTTCAATATAGGGTTCGAATGCTCTCCTCTCAACTTCTTACTGCTCAGGAGGACGAAAGAAAACGAATCGCCCGGGAAATCCATGATGGATTAGGTCAGATGCTGGCTGCTATTAAGTTTAAGATAGAAATTAATCATAGTCAAAACAAAGACGGTCCCATCGAAATAGAAAAACTACTGAATACCCTTTTGCCCATGATTCAGGAGTGCATTGAAGAGACTCGAAGAGTCCAAATGGATTTGCGTCCCCCTATGCTCGATGATCTGGGGATTCTGGCCACTATCAACTGGTTTACTCGTGAATTTGCCTGTACCTATCCAACCATTCAAATCAAACAAAATATCGAGATAGAGGAGGATGAAGTACCCCTTTCCGTCAAAACAGTAATTTTCCGGGTGATGCAAGAGGCTTTTAATAATATTTCTAAGCATAGTCGAGCAAACCTGATCTGCCTTTCATTGAGAAGGATAGAGAGGAGAATAGAACTGGCGATCACTGACGACGGCATTGGATTTAATCCGGGTATGACCTTGCCCGTAAATGGAATGAGGAAGGGGTATGGCCTAACGAGCATGAGAGAACGAGTTGAACTGTCAGGAGGGGCTTTTAGGGTCGAGTCCTTTGTAGGATTGGGGACGACCATCCAGATTGGTTGGCCGTTACAGGATGAGCATTGAAAAGAGGGGTGGCATATAAGCAAATTCCTTTCCCCAAGATAAGGCAAGTTGACTGAAAATAGAAAAGGATTTCATATGAATATTCCGAAGATTGGGGAAATTCTGAAGAGCAGGCTGACGGGAAAAGAATATGAGTTGAGGAGGGTTGCAGAGAATGTGGTCGTTCTTCATTCATTGGATGAATTGAGCCAGATCTTAACGTGGAAGGAAAATCTTAATCTCTTTTATGAATGGAAAGAGCAGAAACAAACTTCCGATTTATTTTAAATCATGACTCTACGAGATCGGGCGGCTCTGTTTGAAAGCATGGTCCGCTGTGGCTAAAAATGTAAATTGGATCAATGGGGAAAGGAAAAAGAATGGCCGCAACCAAAGTTTACAGCAAACTTTTGGATTAGTAATTCACATCATTCGAGATGGAGGAAAAGACAAATAATTCCAGAAATTAATAATATTCTTTATGCCACCGACCTCAGCTCAAACTCTTCTTATGCGTTCTTATTTGCGATTGATATGGCCCGGAAGTATGACACAAAGATTGTCATTTTACATGCGATTGAGCCTGTTCCGCCCAATGCAGAGGTTTATGGAAGTTCCTTGGACACATTGAGGAAAAAGCAGCTCGAGATGGTCGTTGAATCGATGGAAAAACGCCTTAAAGGGTTTTGCAACAAAGCAGAGGCTCGAATTGGCTCTCCCTGCGTTGAACTCGTATCCAAAATCCTCGTCCCGGTGGGCTATCCTCCAGAAGAGATCTTGACCGCAGCGGATAGAGAACAGTGCGATATGATCGTCATGGGAACTCATGGAAAAGGATTTTTAGCCCATGCCTTTCTTGGGAGTGTATCCAGAACAGTGTTGCATCGGACTCGAAAGCCAGTTTTTATCATACCTTTACCCTCTGAAAAAACCGTTACGGAATGGGATGAAATTTAGCGTGAAAGGAGGAATGGTTATGGAAAGACAAATCCAGTGGGAAACCTCTCTCAGCCCAGCGAAGGCAAAGGCGAAAAAGGGGGGAAAATTAATTTTGATGGACTTCTATAACAATCTCTGAATCGGGTGCCAACAGCTGGCAGCTGTTACTTACCCCGATCCGAATGTCTGTGCTGCTGTGGGAAATGATTTCGTTCCCATTCAAATTGACTTCAACAAGAACAAAGCCATGGTGAAGCGCTATGCGGTCAAATGGACCCCCACCATCATCATTCTTGATCCGGAGGGGAGCGAGCACCATCGATTCGTAGGGTATCTGCCTCCGGATGATTTCATTGCCCAGATCATGCTCGGTAAGGGTAAGGTCGAGTTCGATCAGGATTATTTCGAGCCGTCCATGCAATGTTTCCAAAAGATTTTGGATCGTTTTCCCAATACGGATGCCTCTCCAGAGGCTCAATATTATCTCGGAGTGGCAAAATATAAAGCAAGCCACGATCCCAATGAATTAAAGTTGGGGTTCAAAGCGTTACAACAAGATTATCCGAATAGCGAGTGGACGAAAAAAGCACAGGTCTATGCATTGATTCCGTAAAGCTCTGGGTGAGGACGGAGGGGATTTCAAATATCTTCGGTGAGTATTTTAAATTTGTAAATTTAAGGAGGTAAATCCTATGGCTCATATCAAACCAGCTACCCATGTGAGCGACAAGCTGAGAGAGATGCTGAACGATGCCATCGCCCGAGAGATCGCCGTGAGCATCCAGTACATGTGGCAACATGTTCAGGTTGTCGGGGTGAAAGGGGTCGCCATCCAAGACCAGTTCAAGCAGACGGCCATCACAGAGATGAAACATGCAGAAAAGATTGCCGAAAGGCTCTGGTATCTCGAGGGAGTCCCCACCACCAAACCTGCTCCCATCCTGGTGGGAGAAAGCCTCAGTGAGTTTCTCAATCTGGATGTAAAAGCGGAGGAGGAGGCGATTATTCTTTACAAAAAGATTATCGAGCAATCTCAAAAAGAGGCCGATGTCACCACCGCCTTTATCTTCAAAGAAATCCTTGAAGACGAGGAAGAACATCATGACCTCTTCACGACGATGCTTGAAGAGGTATGACAACTTAAGGCAGGCGTATGAGCAAATAAGAGAACCGTTCAATCCGACGAAAGGTTTTTTTCTGAGAGTTAAAGGAAATCCGCATGAAACGTGAGCAGTATGTATGCTTGGTCTGCGGCTTCAACATGATCGGCGTTCATCCCGACCGTTGCCCTTTTTGCGGTGCGGCGAAGAAGTATTTCATCACCGCGGAAGAGTGCTCGGCCCGTTACAGGGTGGTGGCCACACCGGTGAACGAAAAAGTGACAAGACTGAATTCCCATCCGCCTCTTGGCTTTGAACATGCGGCCTATCGAATTGAGACCCCCAACGGTTTCTGTTGGATTGATTGCCCTTCCTCTTTTGACTCTTCCCTGGAACGGGGGAAAACGATTTTATTTACTCACCACCACTTCCTTGGCGCTTCTAATCTCTACAGGAAGCTCTTCGCCGCCGAGGTGAAGATTCACCGCGACGACTCGGCCCACCCGATCTGCCGTCTCTTCACGTTCGATACCGTCTTCGATAAGAACTTTGTCCATCACGGCATCGAGGCCTTCCATATCGATGGCCACACCCCTGGCTTCACCTTTTACATTTTCGAGGACATTCTCTTCATCTGTGACTATGTCTTCCTCGATGGCGACGGCATGAAATATAACCCTTTCGGCCCTGCGGGAGAAACGGTCGACGGAGGCCGTCGCCTCCGTAAGGTCCTCGAGGGACGGGAGCTCTCCACGGCCTGCGGCTACAATTACGTCATTGGGTACGATGACTGGAAACGAAGGTTTTTAACCGGGCCGCTGTATGGCGGATATTGAGCGAAGATGGAGTTCAAATAACATTAAGGAGAAATAGGAGATGCAGCCATCAACTCATCGTCAGCATACTCATGGTCATCAACCATCCCTGTTGCCCGGATTGTGGTACGGTATTGATGTCGGCCGTTAGGTGATCGTAAAATAGGGACACATACCATTTTCCCTGATCCTTATGACACACCCGGTGCAATATAAATATTTCAACTCAAAATTGGTATGTGTCCCTATTTTTAGTGAGGCATTGATATGAGAGAACAGCTTACTCTTTCAATCTCATTCCTAATTCTGTTCATGCTTTCCATTTCTTTAGGCCCGGAAGAACCAGCTCTGACCGGTTATCTAGAGGGCCATGTCAGGTCCATGGGATTCCAACAGAAGGGATATCCGGATGGGTCTGTGGTTTTCTTTGACCTTCTGGGAACCGAACAGCGCACGATGGTTGAAGAATCCCGCAGGGCTACGGGTGTGATGGAGAAAGATGCGAAGAAATTTTTTGCAACAGGGGACCGGAGTTTCGGCAGAATCCAGGGAGGCACTCCAGAAGGAGTCATAACCGATCCGAAAGTCACCTGTACGATCTGTCATCCAATCCCAAGAGAAAGGGATTCTGTTTTTAACAGTTCTCGTAAATGAAGAAGGGGGCTGCCATGAGCCAGAAAGCTGGGGGAATTGAAGAGATCAAAGAAGTGATACTTGCTGAATGCTCAGCAAAAGAAAGGAGATAATGAAATGGCGATCACCCGTTATCAGGAGCGAATGAAGAGGTGCATTGATCTCATGAGAGAGGCAGGCTTGAATGCTCTCTTGCTCACCAAACCCTCGAACATGTTTTATCTTACGGGGGATGGGCGTCTTTGCGCTTATGCCATGGTGACCCAGGAAGGAAAGGTGGCATTGGGTGTTCCCCAGACCGATGTGGAAGATGTGATGAAACTCTCCCATTGTGAACATGTCGTCGGTTTTGACGATGAAATTGGCATGATCCACTCCATCGCCCATAACTTTGAACATTTTGGGATAAAGGAGGGTGTCGTTGGGCTCGAATATACTTACCTGACCCAGTCGATGATGGGAATGCTCACGCATCCCCATGCCAAGCCAGCGAACATTGCCGTAAAGGATTGTACCCATATCCTCTCTCAACTCCGGATCGTAAAGGAGGATGGAGAAGTCCAATGTATCCGAAAAGCCGCAAAAGTGGCTCAGCAAGGAATGGGGGCAGCCATCAAGGCGATAAAACCGGGCATGACGGAAAGCCAGGTGGCGGCTGAAGCGGAATATGCCATGAGGCAGGCTGGCGCTGAGGAGTTCTGGCGCACCTATGTCTCTTCCGGGCCCCGTACCAATATCGCTCATGGACTTCCTACCAATAGAAAACTGAAAAAAAATGACCTCGTCATGATCGACATTCACCCCATTGTCAATGGTTACAGCGCCGATATCTGTCGGACGATTTGCGTGGGGAAACCCACCGACGAACAAAGGGTTGCGTATGATCTCTATCTGAAAGCCCAACAAACGACCATAAAAAAGGTGAAGGCAGGGATTGGAATGGTCGAACTTGAGCAGACCCTTCATGGAGTGATCAAAGAAGGAGGTCATGGCAACCATCTCTTTGGGCCCCCGATTCATGGCGTAGGCATTGAATTCGAAGAATCCCCTCTGCCGCCAGGCCACGCCTTTTTCCACGGGGAGAAAGAACCGCCTCCATTGGAGGCAAACGTCGTCATCGCAGTGGGCAATTGCGGAATATATACGGGCCCCTGGGGAGTTCGGGTTGAAGACACCGTGGTGGTCGGGTCGGATGGCCCAATCATCCTGACGACTTTTCCCCGAAGACTTGAAAAATGAATTGATGGAAGATTTACCCGTTATTCAAGATTCCCTAAACTCCTATCTCATAAAGATAAGACACATTCCTATTCTTACGGCAGAAGAGGAATTTCAATTGGCTGTCAAGTATCGGAAGGACCATGACATAGAGGCGGCTCACAAGCTGATCACCTCGAATTTAAGGTTTGTTGTGAAAGTAGCGCTGGAATATAGAGCCTACGGGCTTAAACTTGCCGACCTGATTCAAGAAGGCAATGTTGGATTGATGATGGCTCTCAAGAAGTTCAATCCTTATAAAGGATATCGGTTCATCTCCTATGCGGTTTGGTGGATCAGAGCCTATATTCAAAACTTTATCATACAGAACTGGAGTCTCGTAAAAATTGGGACAACCCAAGCGAAGAAAAAAGTATTTTATAAGATTGGGACGGTTAGAAAAGCTCTTGAGTCAGCCGAAAAGGATAAAATGGCCTATGGTGCTCTGGCTCGCGATCTGAATGTTCAGGAGAAAGATATCATCGAGATGGAACAAAGGATGTCTTCAAGAGATCTCTCCTTAAATACACCCCTCAGTGAAGATGACGACATTACGCACTTCGATCTATTACAGGAGAATGGTCTTAATCAAGAGGAAAGATTGAGTCTTAAGGAAGAAAGGGAGAAGCATGAGCAATTTATCCGTGATGCGATCAAGAATTTAAATGAGAAAGAGAAATATATCATTACCCATCGGGTGATGGCTGATTCCCCATTAACGTTAAAGCAGATCGGGAATCACCTTCAGCTCTCACGGGAGAGGGTGAGGCAGATCGAAGGCGAAGCCCTGCAAAAACTGAAGAAACATATCAGTTTGAGTGAGCATTTAGATTTATGAAAGTAAACCTTAGGATCCAATGGGGAAACTTTTCCAATACAGCAACTGAGGTTTAATTAAATGGATTTCTTTAAAACAAGAAGAGAATTGTGTCGGATGGGCTTAAGTGACCTCTTAAAGATAGTAACAAATCAAAAAATCCAAAATTGTGTAAGGATCAGCAACCCGTGTCGTTACTACTTTCGCTATCACAGTTTTCCTTTTTGCGCCTCTGAAATATTGGGAGAAAGCTGTCAGGTGGAAAGATTGCAGCAGTTAGAAGAAATCTTACAAAAAGATAACGGAAAGTTTTTGGGGCCCCCTTTATTTCAAACATTGGAGGCGGGACCAGGGTTTGCAGAAAAGAAAGAACTTAAATTCAAGGTTTATTGGAAAGACGGACTCAGCCGGTCCTTTATCCTTCTGGGAAGTGTGACGGAGAGAAGAAAAAAGGAGCGGATTGATAATTTTAATGACCTGTATAAAAAAGCCGTAAACGACTTTTCGGAACAAGTGAAAGACCCACTTGAAATATTCCTTCTGGAATCATAGTACCCTTTCCAATTGTAATTCAAAACCGGATTTGAAGAAATAGCGGATGGATATTAAGAGATCGATTCCCTTCCGAAGAACAGAATGATCTTTTCTATCTTCGTGGCAACCCGAAAAGCTTTTCTTTTCCCGATGCTTTTTCTGAACCAGTAATAGAAGCATAAGTTTTTGTTGATTAAATAACCTCTCATGAAACCACCTTCCTTATATCATTATGACAGGTCCGGCAATACTTATAAATATGGAAGGCGATCTCTGACATGTTATATCAATTCATCTCTATACTGTAGTCCAGTTCAAGGAAACAAATTCTTGTCCCAGAGGATTTAGTCCTGTGGCATAAGACAGATCCTGGCCGATTTTATCCGTCTGAATTTACCCCAACAATCTCAATTTATTGAAATCATAGGGGAAAATACTTTGGTTCCATGATTGGCATATTATTTGTTTATTAACCTTGTTATTAGAAAAAATGTATGTCCAAGGAGGTAGAGACAATGGCTATTTCAGGGAAATACGGGAAAGTGAACATCCCCAAAATTGGTGAGAGTGAACCTATTTTCGTCCTACGAGCACAGGATAAACTGGCTGGACCAACCATTGAAATATACAGGCTTCTGGCTGCTTCTCATGGGGCACGATTGACCGATAACCTCCAGAGGGAAATCGATGCTTTCCAAAAATGGAACGGCGCGGAAAAGATCCCTGATTAATCTGTGTCACTTTTGAACACGCTCAACGTTAGCATGAAAAGATTAGGAAGTGAAGTGTTTCCTGGGATCGGGAGATTGGCCAAGTTGAAACGATGCACATTGGGCATCGAATAAAAATGAGGGCTAAATCCTTGAAGAGTAGACGGGTAAATATTCTCATCGGCGGAGAAGCAGGGCAGGGGTTACAGACTGTAGGCCCCATCTTTGCAAAAAGTTTAGTGAGAAGCGGTTTCTCCGTCCATGTCACACAAACCTATGAGTCCCGAGTCCGGGGTGGACATAACACCTTTTCCATTCGTTCAGGAACAGAGAAAGTGATGGCTGGCCAGGAAGCCATCGATATTCTGATTGCCCTCAATGAAGGGGCGATCGACCTTCACAAAGATAAAGTTATAGACAATGGTTATCTCATCGGTAATGCCGAATGGAAAAGAACGGAAAAGAATTGGATCGGGGTCCCGCTCAAGGCATTAGGGGAAGAAATGTATTGGAACACGGCTTCCATGGGCGTTGCATCGTGTCTCTTGGGCCTGACTCAGGTCATTATTGCAAAGGCGATTGAAGACGGCCTGGGAAAAGAACGCTTAGAAGCAAATCGCAAGGTTCTTGAGGCCAGCTATCAATGGATGAACGGACAGGTCTTTAGATATGAACCATTGCCGGTCATATTGAACCCGAGCAGGCGACTGCTGATGGATGGTCATGAAGCGATCGCCCTGGGCGCCATCTCTGCGGGGATGAAATTTTGTGCTTTTTATCCCATGAGCCCTTCTACTTCCATTGCCCAGACCTTCATCAATAATACAAAGAAAATGGATTTAGTTGTCGAGCAGGCAGAAGATGAGATTGCTGCAATCAACATGGCCATTGGAGCCTCTTATGCCGGGGTTCCGAGCCTGGTACCGACCTCTGGGGGCGGATTTGCGCTGATGGTTGAGGCCGTCAGTCTCGCTGCTATCAGTGAAACACCGGTGGTGGTTGTCATTGGCCAGCGGCCCGGACCAGCAACCGGACTGGCAACTCGCACGGAGCAAGGTGAATTGTGGTTCATTCTGCATTCAGGCCATGGAGAGTTTCCACGAGCCATTTTCACCCCAGGTACGATAGAAGAATGTTTCCATCTCACTCGAAAAGCTTTTGAACTCGCAGAGAGGTTTCAAGGTCCTATGTTTATCATGACAGACCATTTCCTGGCCGATTCCTACCGGGATGTGGAACCGATAGATATTTCGAAACTTTCTTATGTAAAACCCGGAGTGGATCCTTCTTCCATAGAGACTCCATACCTTCGTTATCGAATCAGTGAGAATGGAGTCTCCCCTCGACTGTTACCCGGTTTGAGCAAACACCTTGTGGTGGCGGATAGTCATGAGCATACAGAAGATGGTCACCTGACAGAGAATCTTTCCATCCGTCCGAAGATGGTTGATAAACGGTTCAGGAAGGGAGATGGAATCCGTTCAGAAGTGGTTCCTCCGGAGTATCGGGGTGATGAGAAACCGGAAATCCTGTTTGTCTCGTGGGGATCGAGTAAGGGATCTGTCGAAGAGGCTGCTTCTCAACTATCATCCCAAGGTATAAAGACAGCAACGCTTCACTTCTCACAGGTCTGGCCAATGGTTCCTGAGCAGTTCATCGGCCACCTGGGGAAAGCAGATCGGGTGATAGGTGTGGAAAGCAATGCAACCGGCCAGCTGGCTTCCCTAATCCGAAGGGAGACGGGATTTCAGATCAAAGAACGGATCTCAAGATATGATGGGTTAGCGATTACCCCCCAATATATACTGAGGCATCTCTCAATCTGAAGAAAGGAGGAGAAGCGATATGGCCGGACAAAAGAGAATCAACGGTTTGAATGTATCGGAGTTATTCAAAACAATTGATCTGATTAAGGAGAATCCGGAAATTGGCAAATTTAAGTTTCGTGCCACCAACAAATGGATCAACGGCACCCATAATCGTGCGAAGATCAAGGATTTTTATGGCGCCCTGGAAGAGGATCATTCCAGGAAAGCGATGATTTATGAACTGGATGAGCCTCCCATTCTTCTGGGAAAGAATAAGGGATCCAATCCGGTAGAATACCTGCTGGTTGCGCTCTCGGGGTGCGTCACGACGAGCCTCATCGCTTATGCATCGGTGAAAGGAATAGAGATTAATAAAGTGGAATCCAGATATGAGGGAGATATAGACCTTCGCGGGTTTCTTGGGATATCGGAGGATGTGCCTGTAGGGTATCAGAATATCCGTGTCTACTTCAAAATTGAAGCGAATGTTTCAATGGAGCAGAAGGAAGAGCTGATTCAGATAGCCCAAAAGTATTCCCCGGTATTCAATACCCTTACAAAATCAGTCCCTGTTTCCGTACAATTGGATAAAGAGGGATAAAAAAGTTTGCCACGACAACCCGTCAGGTCCTTTCTGTCATGTCAACGTAATCGGGGTGAGTATGGTCGACATCAAAGATTATGGGGAATATAAGACCGCATGGTGTCCGGGATGCGGGAATTTTCCAATACTAAAAGCTGTCAAACAGGCTCTGGTAAAGATGAATTTAGAGCCTCACCAGGTACTTTTTGTTTCCGGAATAGGTCAAGCCGCCAAAGCACCTCATTATCTCAATGCCAATTTTTTTAATGGTCTTCATGGTCGGGCTGTTCCCATAGCCACAGGGGCAAAACTTGCCAATCCGGACCTTGTCATTATTGCGGAAAGCGGCGATGGATGCATGTATTCTGAAGGGGGAAACCATTTCTTGGGGGCCATCCGCCGAAACATCGACATCACGCTCTTGGTCCATAACAATCAGGTCTACGGTTTGACTAAAGGGCAGGCCAGTCCCACTTCGGATCAGGGATTTATTACGAAGACCCAGCCCGAAGGTGTTGCCATGGCTCCCTTCAATCCAATCGCTGTGGCAGTGGCTATGGGGGCTGGATTTGTTTCGAGAAGTTTTGCGGGAATGGAAGAACATCTGGTTGACGTGCTTGTAAAAGCAATCCAATTCAAAGGATTTTCACTGGTAGATGTGTTGCAGCCCTGCATCTCATTCAATCGGGTCAATACGTATCAATGGTATCGTGATCGCTGCAACCCACTTCCTCCCTTCTATGATCCACAAGACTGGGAAGCTGCGATGCGAAAATCACAGCAATGGGGAGAGGAGATTCCCATTGGGATCATCTATCGAAATGACAAGCCTCCCTATGAGAAGTACTTCCATGCCTTGGAAAAAGGCCCACTGTTCGGCCAGGAACTGAATCGTCCCCAATTGACGAAAATCCTGGAAAACTATGGGTGATGTTGGGATCTCTGGGGTAATATGGGTGGAAGTGTTATTAGCGAAGACAAATTCTGTTTAGCCTCAATATAACTGGTATGGAGACGGAAAGGGGGTGAAAGAAGATGAAAAAATGGATGGGTTTCTTTTTGATCATGGTGGTATTAGCGTTTTTTTTTGCGAGTTGTGCAGGAGTCTCAGGGGATACAAAAATTAAATGCCCGAAGTGTGGCGCGGTATTTACGGTGGATGAGGGCTTGGAGGAGATTCAAAAAAAGGGGTATTAAGCGGGGGATCCTGTATTGAGGCTTTTATGAGAAGGAGCATGTGATGCAGAAATATGTAAAAATTCTTGTTCCCCTGGATGGATCGGAGTGCGCAGAAATGGTTTTCCCAAAAGTTGAAACATTAGCCATTCACTTGAAGGCCTCCCTCGCTCTTTTGCGTGTTGCCTATGCCCGTGTTTTTCCCGGCGCAGATCAAACCGAAGCTCAAGTGAAAGTCATCCAGGAAGCGGAAGAGTACTTAGACAGGATGAAAAAAAGGTTGGAGACAAAAGGATTTAAAGTGGAAAACCATGTCCGTTATGGCCAGGATGGGGAAGAGATCATAGACCATGCAGCCCAGAAGGATATTGATTTAATTGCAATGACCACCCATGGTCGAAGTGGTGTCAGACGCTGGCTCCTCGGGAGTGTGGCGGAGAAAGTGCTTCGTCATGCGACAAAACCCATTTTTCTCGTTCGATGTACTCGGTCAGATACATTTAATTGAGATTGACTAAAAGAAGCAGAGAGATCTCAGACTTGGAATTAGAGCCGGGAGTGCACACGATCAATCGGTTTAAAGAAACTCTACTGTCAAAGAAAGAGTTTACCTTCACTCTTGAGCTTGTTCCAGGAAGAGGTTCACGAGGCAAAACTCAAGATGAGATTATGAGCATCGCAGAGAAAGCGGCCCGATCGAGGCTGGTAAACGCCCTCTCCATCACCGATAATCCTGGAGGTCACCCGGCCCTCTCCCCCAATATGCTCGGACTTGAAATCTCTCGTCTGGGCATGGATCCACTAATTCACTTTACCTGTAAAGATAAAAACCGTAATCAGATCGAATCGACTCTTTACTCGCTGGACCGAAACGGCCTCTCCAATCTTTTGGTGATGACGGGCGACTTTCCCCTTTATGGATTTGAGGGAAACGCAAAGCCTGTCTTTGATCTGGATTCGGTTCATCTCATTCATTTCATCAATCAGATGAACCTCGGACTGGACATCGATGGAAAGGCTCCTGGAGGGGGCGTCCGCCTTCCCCCTACCCATTTCTTTAAGGGCTGCACGGTCTCCCCTTTTAAAAAATTAGAATCCGAAGTGATGGCCCAATACTACCGGCTCTACAAAAAAGCAAAGATGGGGGCAGATTTTGTCATTACACAGCTAGGGTTTGATGCGCGTAAATTCGATGAGGTTTACCGTTACATGCGTCACAACGCTATTCGAATCCCCATCCTTGGAAATGTCTACATCCTAAACCAGGCAGTGGCCAAGGTGATGAATCAGGGCAGGGTCCCGGGATGTGTGGTGACGGACGATCTCTACCGGATCTATGAAGAGGAGGCCAAGACACCGGATAAAGGGAGAGTCGCCCGTCTCACCAGGGCTGCAAAGCTGATCGCAATCCTCAAGGGCATTGGATATGATGGCGCCCATATCGGAGGGCCTAAGCTGACCTATGATGATGTGGAATGGATGATTGGAAAGTCAAAGGAGCTCTCTTCCGGCTGGGAAGATTGGGTGCATGAATTCTCTTTCCCCCAGAAGGATGGTTTTTATTTATATGAGAAGGACGGAAAAACAGGTCTCAATACCGATGTTCCTGTTGACCGGAGGAGTTGCCCACAGAAGGCGTTGGGTTATGCCATGATGAGACTCTTTCACGGTTTAGCCTTTACTCCGGAAGCTCCCCTTTTCAATTCAGCCCGGTGGTTCTTTAAAAAGATCGATGGAACCGGACTCGAAGGTACTGTGACCGAGCTCGAGTACTGGATCAAGTTCATCAGCTCTCGCTGCCGCCGCTGCGGGGATTGTACACTTCTGGAGGTAGCTTTCCTTTGTCCCCAATCGCAATGCCCCAAATATCTTTTTAATGGTCCGTGCGGAGGGTCTGGGGAGGGGTGGTGTGAGGTTTTCCCTAACAAAAAGAGGTGTATCTATGTTCGCGCCTATGATCGCCTCAAACCCTATGGGGAGGAAGAATCTCTTAAAAAGAGTTACATTCCGCCTCGAAACTGGGCATTAGATCAAACCTCTTCCTGGGCCAATTATTTCCTCGGCCGCGATCATCATGGGCAAAAATAATCGGGGATCAAGATAAGATTTACATCATTTGCACAAAACATTAATAGAAAGAAGGTGAGTCATGAAAACGAGAAAGTTATTGATCATTGGGTTGTTTCTTCTATTGATTGTGACGGCATGTCTCCAAAATTTGGCTTCAGATTCAAATATCCCCAAAATAGCTAAGGAAGAGCTGAGGTCTATGTTAGGCAGTCCGGATTTAATTATTCTTGATGTCCGTGCAAAGGAAGATTGGGATAAAAGTGAGTTAAAAATCAAGGGAGCAGTTCGTGAGGACCCGGAGAAGGATATTCATCTCTGGTCAGACAAGTATTCTAAGAATAAAATTCTTGTATTTTACTGAGCCTGACCCGGTGAGGGCACCAGTGCCAGGATGGCATGGCAGTTCATTAAGATGGGTTATACAAAAATCTATGCCCTTAAAGGAGGTTAGAACGAATGGCTCGAAGCAAAATTCCCTACTGAGAAAAAATAGGGACACATACCATTTTACTCTTTTGGATCAAAAACAGTAAGATAGAATCCAATAAAGTGCTTCAATAAAAAGAGGTTTACTGATTAAAAGGTATGTGTCCCTATTTTTTTTTATTGTTTTGGAGTGATTTCGTTGGGGTGAGCATGGAATGGGGGTTGAGAATACGATTCAACTCCGCTTTCGGGAGGATGTTCTCCTTCTCCATCACCTGCCGGATTGTCTTATTCTGATTGTATGCTTTCTTGGCCATACGGGCGGCCTCATTATACCCGATTTTTGGAGCGAGCGCTGTCACTAAGGCTAAGCTTTTTTCAATCATCTCTTCACATCGTTCCGGATCTGCCTTCAATCCCTTAACACATCTTTGATTGAAATTTTCGGCGCCATTGGCAAGGAGCCAGATCGATTCGAGGAGATTGTGGGCGATCAATGGCATCATCGTGTTGAGCTCAAAATAGCCGCTAAGACCCCCCAGAGTGATGGCCGAATCATTTCCAATCACCTGGGCGCAGATCTGGATCATCGATTCGGGGATCACCGGGTTGACCTTTCCGGGCATCATGGAGGAGCCAGGTTGAGTTTCCGGGAGGTGAATTTCTCCAATCCCACAACGGGGACCCGAACCCAGCCACCGGATGTCATTGGCGATTTTAAAGAGACTGACCGCCACGGTCTTCAAAGCCCCGCTCATCTCCACAGAAGCATCCCGGGCTCCCTGAGCTTCGAAAGGGCAGGTCGCCTTACGGAACTGTCCTCTGATCGTTTTGTTGATGATGGAGATGGCTTTTCTTGAAAACCGCGGGTGGGTATTGGCTCCTGTTCCAACAGCCGTCCCGCCCAGAGGAAGTTCATAAAGGGATCCCATAGCGGTTAGAATTCTAAAGATGCCGAGCCTCACTTGCTGTGTATATCCCTCAAACTCCTGGCCCAGTCGAATGGGAAGGGCATCCTGGAGATGGGTTCTGCCAATTTTGAGAATAGGATAAAACTCCTGAGCCTTGGACTTAAGCGCCTGATGGAGGTCTCTTAAGGCAGGCAGAAGTCTTTCCAGAAGCAGGGTGACGGCGGCGATATGAATGGCAGAAGGGAAGATATCGTTGCTGGACTGGCACAGGTTGACATGGTCATTGGGATGGACCGACTTGTAGATTCCTTTTTTACCCCCTAAGATTTCATTCGCCCGGTTGGCGATCACTTCATTGGCATTCATGTGAGTCGAGGTGCCGGAGCCGGTCTGGAAAACATCGATCACAAATTGCTCATCCCATCTTCCCTGCATCACTTCATACGAGGCCTGCTCAATGGCCCTGGCCATCCTCTTTTCAAGGAGGCCCAGCTCTGCGTTCGCCCTGGCTGAGGCATACTTGATGAGGCCCAGGGCATAAATCAGTTCCCTTCCGAACCGGTATCCGCTTATGGGAAAATTCTCCACCGCCCTCTGCGTGTTAGCGCCATAATAAGCCTCTCTGGGAACCCTGACAGGTCCCATTGAATCTTTTTCGATCCTGTATTTTTGATTTGATTTAATCATAATAAGCCTCCATCATCCTTCTACCGGAGATATCGATTTTCTCTTTAGAAATAGGTTATCACACTTTACCCCATTTCCAAAACTATTTTAGATCGATGGAGTGAGGAGCCAGGTGATGGAAATTAAACTTACCATCGTTATTGTCTTTCGTAAATGGAAAGCGTATAATCAGGTCGTATATAGGGTCATCGGGATGATCCCAATTGTAATCCGAGACTATTTGGAAAGAGAAAGGATGACATATACGGTAATACATTACGGAGGTGAAGAATGACCATCACCGTGAAGACCAAAATTGAAGGAGGTTCCATTCGTCTTCCTAAGAAAGTAGGATTGCCAGATGGTACGCCCGTTCTCGTTAAGATCGAGCCGATACTGAAAAGAAAAGAAAAATTGAAGGTTATTTCCGAATTATCAGGAGGATGGTCTGACGATCCCACGATTATTCCTATCTTTGAAGAGATAGATAGGGAAAGGCACAACTATTTTGGCCGCGAGGTCTATTTCGGATGATCCTGTTAGATACCAATGTGGTGGTGGCTTTTCTGAATGGCAACGAATTAATCTCACGGAGGATCCGGGATGAGATTGATGAGATTTCCCTGAGCACCCTGGTGATCTCGGAGTTGGATTATGGGGCAAAAATATCAAAAAAGTCTAAAGAAAATCTTGAAAAACTATATCGTATTTTAGACGTTGTTCAGATCGTTCCATTTGATGTCGAATGCGCAAAGATATTTGGAACAATTAAAAGTAAACTACGAATGATTGGAAGGCCAACCGGGGAAGTGGATGCCCTGATTGCTGCTACGGCTATGACCCACGATGCAACTCTTGCCACTGCTAACAGGCGACATTTCGAAAATATCGAAGGCTTGAAACTGGAAGTCTGGCGAATTGAATAGAGAAGAGCTTTGTGCAGTGACTAGGTCTATACTTCTTCCCCTTCAGACTTTTCCCACGGAAGCCATATAAACGGCAAACTCCTCCTCTCCATCGACCCGGAGCAGCCGGTCCAATGCTTCCTGGTCATAGGCGGCAATAGCGCAGGTCCCCGCCCCGATGGTCTCACAGGCAAGATACAGGTTCTGGCAGACATGGCCTGCATCGATGGCGATTACCCGATGCGCCGCGGGGCCGTAGCGCCACTCCATGCGATAAGGAATGGCCGTCCAGATGAATGTCAATGCTGCGTTTCCCGGGTAGGGCTGGCCGAATGCGGCGTCGACCATCTTACTCGGGAGCTGTTCCTCTGAGAACTCGTAGAGTAGCTGGTGAGAGAGTGGAAGATACCGGTAGATTCCGGAATCGACCCCTTCCACGTGGAGCACGGCCAGATATGTTTCGAGGGCGTGACGGCACCCTGCCGATGGCACGGTGCGATAGGCGTGGCCTCCGACGACTTCTCCCCGCACTCCCTGGGTTGCCCAGAGGAGAAAAGACACCTCGTCCAGCGTAAGAGGTTGTTTCCGATATATTCGACGGCTCTGACGGTTCCCAATCGCCGTGGCGAGATCGATCTTGGCGATTTTTCTCCACTCGCCGGGCTTCAGAAGATCGATTCGCAACGCATCTGCCGGATATGGCTTTTCGATAGGAGGAGGATCGATCCCTCTGTTCTGGTCCGTCCGCGAAAAATCGACTTTCTTCCGGACGCTGTCTTTCAAGAAATACCTAAACTGCTTTAATATGTGTTTGTCCATTAAAACATAATCTACCGGAAATATAACCGAAGTTCAATGATAAAAAATTCGGATGTTTGGATGAAGGAGGGGAATTTCGTTGACAAAGCGAAGAGTCATCCATTATCATTTTTGAGATTTCCGGGAAAATCCGAAATCTTTGATTACACCCCTGCCTGCCGGTAGGCAGGGATTAGTAAACGATGACACAGATATGCGAAAGGTGATCCATGGGAAAGAATCTCGTTCAAAAAATTTTTGAGTCTCATCGGGTGAGTGGAACCCTTGAAGCCAACGGGGACCTTGCCATCTCCATCGACCAGACCCTTACACAGGATGCCACGGGAACAATGGCCTATCTTCAGTTTGAAGCCCTTGGGATTTCACGGGTAAAAACCAGGCTTTCCGTCAGCTATGTGGATCACAATATGCTTCAGACGGGTTTTGAGAATGCGGATGACCACCGGTTTCTTCAGACCTTTGCGGCCAAGTATGGAATCCTCTTTTCAAAGCCCGGCAATGGCATCTGCCACCAGGTTCACCTGGAACGGTTTGCAAAACCGGGGGAGACGCTTTTGGGCTCAGACAGCCATACGCCCAATGCAGGGGCGATGGGGATGATCGCCATCGGAGCAGGCGGCCTTGATGTTGCCATTGCTATGGGAGGCGGGCCTTATTATCTCAAGATGCCGGAGGTGATGCTGGTGAGATTGAAGGGACGGCTTGGCCCATGGGTCTCCTCAAAGGACATCATCCTAGAGATTCTCAGGCGACTGACTGTCAAAGGCGGCGTAGGGAAGATCTTCGAATTCGGAGGATCGGGCGTGAAAGCGCTCTCTATTCCTGAAAGGGCTACTATTGCGAACTTAGGAGCGGAGTTAGGAGCGACCACAACTCTCTTTCCGAGCGATGAGCAGACTCTCGAATTTTTAAAGGCTCAGGAGAGGGAGAGAGATTGGATTCCTCTCAAGCCCGATCCCGACTCAAGGTATGATCAGGTCATTGAGATCGATCTCCGAAAATTGGAGCCCCTGATCGCCCAGCCCTCCAGCCCGGATAGAGTCACCCCGGTGAGAGAGGCGGCGGGAAAAGAGGTGAAACAGGTCTGCATCGGGAGTTGCAACAACTCCTCCTATATGGATCTGATGAGTGTGGCAAAGACCCTGAAAGGAAAGAAGATCCATCCGAATGTCAGCCTTACGATTACCCCTGGATCGAAGCAGGTCTTTGAGATGATTGCCCGGAAAGGAGCTCTGGCCGATCTGATCCAAGCAGGGGCCAGAATTCTCGAATCGGCCTGCGGTCCATGCATTGGAATGGGTCAGGCGCCTCCCTCTGATGGGGTCTCTATCCGGACGATGAACCGGAATTTCCAGGGCCGGAGCGGATCTCCCGATGATCAGGTCTATTTGGCCAGCCCATATGTGGCAGCCGCCAGTGCCTTAAGAGGAATCATCACCGACCCAAGAGAATTGGGTCAGAAGCCACCCCAGGTTCCGATGCCCAGGAAATTTTTAATCGATGACAGCATGATTCTTCTCCCTTCGCCGGATCCGGAGAAGATGACCATCGAGCGGGGACCGAATATCAAGCCCCTGCCCACGCGAGGCCCCCTGGAGGATCTGATCGAAGGAAAAGTTCTTTTGAAATTGGGAGATCATATTACGACCGATCATATCATTCCTGCCGGAGCGAGGATTCTTCCCCTCAGATCCAATATTCCTGCTATTTCAAAACACCTCTTTGAAAGGTTGGATCCTGATTTTTTTAAGAAAGCAATAGAGCTGCGAGGCGGATTTGTGGTCGGAGGCGAGAATTACGGGCAGGGGTCGAGCCGGGAGCATGCAGCCCTGGCTCCCATGTTCGTTGGCATCCGAGCGATTATTGCAAAATCGTATGCGCGCATTCACCGGAGCAATCTGATCAACTTTGGAATCCTTCCCTTGACCTTTAAGGATGAGAAAGACTATGAGAGAATTGAACAGGGGAATCAACTCAGGATCGAGAAGATCCGCGATCTTCTTCGGGCGAATGGATCATTGACCATTCAAAATGTGACACAGGGGAGCGCCTTTGAAGTCTCGCACGGGCTAAACCAGAGGGAGATCGAAATCCTTCTCGCGGGCGGGTTGCTCAATTATACCCGTAAACAAACCCTGCCATAATGAAAATGGGTTTTCGGTATAAGGTTACGAAGCCCGTTTCGGTTATCGGTTAGGGTCACGTCCAAAGAATAAAGAGACGATAAACATAGCCTTTTAATAACGATACGGGCATCTTTACCCTTACCGTGAGACAGAAGTCTTATTTTCCAAGACAATTGATGGGATTATCATGAACTTCACCCATGACATCCTTATCATCGGAGCAGGCCTGGCAGGACTTCGGGCTGCGGTGGAGTGTGTGGGGCAGGCCGATGTTGCTGTGGTGAGCAAGGTCCTTCCCACGCGTTCCCATTCAGGCGCAGCCCAGGGCGGGATCACAGCGGCTCTTGGTAATGAGGAGGAGGACCGCTGGGAATGGCATCTTTTCGATACGGTCAAAGGGAGTGATTTTTTCGGTGATCAGGATGCCATCGAGATCATGGTCAGGGATGCTCCCCGGGTCATTTATGAACTGGAGCACATGGGCGTTCCCTTCAGTCGCACTCCTGAGGGAAAGATCGCCCAGCGAAACTTCGGAGGCCATACACGGAATTTCGGGGAAAAACCTGTGAAGAGGGCCTGCTATGCGGCAGACCGCACAGGAAGGGTCGTCCTCGACACGCTCTATGACCAATGCCTTCGCCACCAGATCAAATTTTATCCCGAGAACTATCTCCTCTCGCTTGTCTTTGATGGAAAGGGGTGTGCGGGAGCGGTGACGTATGATCTTCCGACAGGCGAACTCCATCTTTTCCAGGCCAAAGCCGTTCTCCTGGCTACCGGCGGATGTGGAAGAATCTATAAGACCACTTCCAATGGTTTTGCCTCGACCGGAGATGGGATGAACCTCGCCTTTCGGTCGGGCATCCCGCTCGAGGATATGGAGTTCGTCCAGTTTCACCCCACAGGGCTTTATCCCCTGGGCATCCTGGTGAGTGAAGCGGCAAGGGGCGAAGGCGGGGTTTTGAGGAACAGGCTGGGCGAACGCTTTATGGAGCGGTATGCTCCCACGGTAAAAGAGCTGGCGGCAAGAGACGTGGTCTCAAGGGCGATACTTACAGAGGTTCGAGAAGGAAGAGGAATCGGCGGAATGGACTATGTCCATCTCGATCTCACCCATTTAGGAGAAGAGAAGATTGAGAAACGGCTCTGGGAGATCGCCTCTTTTGTGAGGATCTACCTGGGCATCGATCCAGTTTACGATCCCATTCCAGTTCAACCCACCTGCCATTATATCATGGGAGGCATCCCGACGGATGTGGATGGAAGGGTTCTGACAGATGAGAAAGGATCGATCGCTCCCGGTCTCTATGCCGCTGGAGAATGCGCCTGCGTCTCCGTCCATGGCGCCAACCGGCTTGGCTGCAACTCCCTTCTCGATCTCCTCGTCTTCGGAAGAAGAAGCGGATTGGCGATGAAAAGAGATATTCTGCGAGTTGAAACGCCCACTCTTTCAAACGAGTCGCTGAAAAGAGTGGATTCCAAGATAAGGGGTTTATTGAATCATCAGGGCCGGGAGAAGTGCGATTCGATTCGAAAAGGGATGCAGGCCGCCATGATGGAATACGGATCGGTCTTCCGGGATGACGAAGGTTTAAAAAAAGGGATAGAGGAGATCCGGGCTCTGAAAGAACGATTTAAAGATATCGGGGTTTCTGACAAAAAGAAGGCTTTTAATTATGAATTGATGGAGGCCATCGAATTAGGCCATCAACTCGACCTCTCAGAGGTGATCCTTCTGAGCGGTCTCCACAGAAGGGAGAGCAGGGGGGCTCACTGGCGGGAAGACTTTCCCCAGAGGGCGGACCGGTACTATCTGAAGCATACTTTTGTTTTTCAGACCCGGAAAGGTCTGGAAGTGAGATATAAGCCTGTTAAGATCACACGGTTTCAACCGGAAGCAAGGGTGTATTAAAAATGGTCATCAGGGAATCAGGAGATCAGGTTATCAGGAAAACCGAGATGTTCAGACCTGATATTCTGATATCCCGATCATCTGATACCCTTAGAGTGAGAAGCTTCAATGCTAATTAAACTAAAGATCTTCCGCTACGATCCGGAGAAGGATGAGAAGCCGTATTATCAAACCTATGAGGTGGAGGCCGACCCCATGGATCGGCTTCTCGATTGCCTCAATCGAATTCGATGGGAGCAGGATCCAACCCTGTCTTTCCGGATGTCCTGCGGCCATGGCGTCTGCGGATCGGATGGGATGAGGATCAACGGCGTCTGCGGATTGGCCTGCCAGAAGCTGGTCCGGAGTTTTCAGGAGGAGATTTTGATCGAGCCCCTTCCCGTCTTCAAAGTGGTGAAAGATCTGGTGGTAGACATTGGTCCCTTTTTTGAAAAGTATCACTCCATCAAACCCTCTTTGATCACTCAGACGCCTCCACCCGATAAGGAACGAAAACAGTCTCCCGGGGAACATGAACGGTTTGAGGAGGCGATCCGCTGTATCCTCTGTGCCTGCTGTACAGCCTCCTGCCCGGTCAATCAGAATAAGGAGACAATGGATTATGTAGGGCCTGCGGCTCTGGTGCGGGCCTTCCGCTATCTTTTTGATTCAAGAGACGAGGGTTCTGAGGAGAGGCTTTCCCTTCTGGATCATAAGGATATGGCCTGGGGCTGTCAGACCCTCTGGAAGTGCACCGAGGTCTGCCCGAAAGAAATCCCCGTCACAAGAGAAATCGGCCAGATCAAGAAACGCATTTATGAGGCTAAAAATAAATGAAAAAGAAACTCCCTCTTAATTTTTTCTTCCCGGGATAGGCACTTCAATATATTCCACTGCCTTTGGGAGTAACTGCCGGATCCTTTTTAAGGCAGAGCATACGACAAACACTCTTAGATTGTTAGACTTGGGATCTGCGGGAGAGATAAAAAACCCCTGTCGTTTCAGATCAAAACTCATGCAGGATCCTACCAATACTTCCCCATCCATAAATGTCACTTCTAATAACGACCCGTAAGGGTTCTCTCCTTCTCTATACCCGCCCCTTTCCACATATTGCGGAACCCCTTTGAAATCCCGAACCACGAAAACGGCCTTCAACTGATTGATGATGACTTCGACGGGTTTGTCCAGTGGTTTGTCCACAGGGGTCACGTGAAATCGATCTTTGTTCGGGAAGAAATCGATTGCAGAACCCTTTAAGATTTTTCCATTGGCATATCGTACCACCACTTTAATACGTTCCATCAGTTGTTCCTTTTTGCTCAATCAATTTAATTGATTTTGAATAACTCTGTCAATCATCGATTTTGACGATTTTGACCGGTCCTCTTCACTTGTCTTCAGGTCTTTTCACCATATTGGCTCTCACCGGATTCAAATGGATGTAGCGAACCAACTCTAACAGATACGCATCTTTATCACATAGAATGGCTTTGTGGCGCCCTTGAAAGAGGTGCCCTTCCTCCCCATGGCGTTTATTGAATTGAACTCCCGCCAGCTACAAGCTGGTGGATTCTCTACTGACTGAAGTCAGCTAAAGACAAAACAACCAGCACAGAAATCCTCACGAGGGAAAGCCTAAAAAAATGCACACAGTGTGGATACTAAAGTATTTGCCCAAAGGCGAGGGTTTTTCCCCCGAGTGAGACAATAACTCGCATAGGCAAATAGAAGGCTCTGCATTATCCTGCTCAGAGGGGTCTGTTCAACCTCGATCAGAAGATGAAGGTGGTTTTTTAGCAATGCGTAGGCATAAAGACGGAAGGGAAATCTCTTCTTGCAATCCGTAAGATAGGCCAGGAAGCGCTGAAGGTCTTTTTCATCCAGGAAGATGCCCTGCCTTCGATTGCCTCTTGAGATGACGTGATACAGAGCCCCTGGAAAATGAATCCGAGGTTTTCGGGCCATGGCCATCCTATATCAAAACACCACACTTCTGTCAATACCGAGTTTCCGTGGCCTGACCCTAAAATTGACCTCAGGTAAATCTTGAGGATCCCCCCGATGGGCCACACGAAGAAGTCGTTGTTTCACCCTTCGAAGAAGAGAACCCGGAGATTATTTTTTCTGGTCTCTTCTCTCCGCAATGAGGACAGACGAGCTTTTCTCCTCCCTCCCCCATCTTTTGAAATCTTTCAAAAACCATCTCACATTTTCGACATCGGTATTCGTAAATAGGCATCTTTTACTCCTCCCGTGATTGCAGATTTCAGATTGCGGATTGCGGATTGAAAAAATCTAAGATCTAAAATCTCAAATCTGGAATTTTAGCCCTGAACGACTTCGTATCCTGCGTCGGTGATGGTCTTCTCAATTTGTTCAGAAGCCACCGGCTTTGTATTATCAAACCC
>VGRU01000002.1 GCA_016875255.1 Deltaproteobacteria bacterium | reverse complement strand
TCCCCCTTGAAGGGGGAGGTAATCCCCACTTTCCTCCCCCTTCAAGGGGGAGGTGAGGAGGGGGATGGATTGTCGATCGGAGTGCCCCTTGTGTCCAGCGACTAAATTTATGGGTAAAGATGAGTTTTCCAAAGGGGGAAACCCTTATCTCCTCCCTTTGGCAAAGGGAGGTCGGGAGGGATTTTACAAAGATTTTCAAACCGCTAAAGTGTTACGAATAGGTGAATGTAGCGCAGGCCTTGAGGCCTGCTTATATAGCAAGGCTGAAGCCTTGCGCTACAAAATTCAAACCATTTCGTGCTCTGGGTAATAAGTTGGCTGAGCTCAAATTTTTCGGTTATCTTTCCGACATTGTCGGCAGCAGGGGAAAAGAGGTAAATTTGGAGAAGCCCATTCCTTTAAGGGAAATGTTGCCCTCCCCTTTTCCTGAAACGAATATCATCATCCTCATCAATGAGAAAGTGGGCGGTCTCGATAGCTTGGTTCAGGACGAGGACTCCGTAGTTTTAATGCCGATTCTATCAGGCGGATGACCTTGTCCTTTTCCTTCCACCCCGTTTCAGGTTTCCAATCCTATTCAATCACACCCAAACATTGTGTTTCGGGAATGCATTCCTTTTAATAATAACTGTTCCCAAAATTAGAAATTTCATGTAAAATAGGGCTCGTTCAAGGGAGGAGAGAAGTATGGAACCAGGAATGAGCATGGAAGCCATGGAGAAAAAGATTGCGGTGCTTGAGGAAAGGTTGAAGGAATACGAACAGAAAGGGGTGGAAAAACATCTTCGGGAGATGGCAAGACGCCTCGAGAAGATCGCTGAGATGGGGGACGATGGCATCATCGTCTTTGATGAGCAGTATAAGATTGAGTTTGCCAACACCATTGCCTCCGAATTGACCGGCTATCCGAAAGAGAAACTGATAGGAATGGACTTCCGTAGCCTCCTGACCGAGAGAGACAAAGGCTACCTGAATCAGATGCGTTCGGATGTGGAAGAGGATGAGAGCAGACGGGTCTGCACACAGATGGAGGTGTTGACGGCGAAAGGCCTGAAGAAGGATGTGGAGGTCTGCATCGCCATCTCCAAGATAGAAGAGAGCGGGATGAGGACCTACGCCTATCTGAGGGATATTACAGAGCAGAAGAGGATGGCGAGGGAGGTCCGTGAAGCGACAAAGCGTTTTGAGAAGATTGCCGAGATGGGAGACGATGGGATCATCGTCTTCGACGAAGAATCCAAGATCGAATTTGCGAACCAGATGGCGGCTGAGATCCTGGGCATCCCGAAAGATCAGGTTCTCGGGCGAGAATTTTTTTCTCTGATCGGCAAGAGGGATGAGGAGTTTCTCGAGGAGATGGTGATGCGGGGAGAAGGGGTCGGCCAGAAGGTGTGCATCGAAATGGTCCTTCAGACTCCTCCAGGACGGGCCAAAGAGACAGAGGTCTGCATTGCTCCCACCCGCTCGGAGGAGGGCTGGATCAAGACCTACGCCTACATTCGTGATATCACAGAGAGAAAAAGGTTTGAAAAAGAGATAAAAGATTCTGAAGAAAAATATCGAAACCTTTTTGAAAGGGTTCAGCATGGCCTCTTCATCAGCACCAAAGAGGGGCAGTTTATTGACTGCAATCAAGCCCTGGTGGAGATGGCGGGATACGATGACAAACAAGAGTTCTTGGAAATCGATATCCCAAGAGATCTCTATGTCAGTCAAGAAGATCGGGGAACCTTCCAGAGGCTGATCGAAGGACAGGGATTCTGTAAGGATATGGAGGTGGAATTTAAGAAGAAGGGCGGAGAGAAGATTACGGTTCTCCTCACAGCCCATGCGAAAAGGGATGAAAAGGGTGTGATCATCGGATACGAAGGAATCAATATTGATATCTCCGACCGCAAGAGAATGGAGAGGGAGCTGAGGGAGGCCAATGAATTTTTCATGAATTTGATCGAAAGCTCGGTGGATGGAATCATCGCCGCAGATATGAAGGGCAACATCATCATCTTTAACAAGGGGGCGGAGAACTTGACGAACTACACTGCCGAAGAGGTGATCGGGAAGACCCATATCACCCAGATCTACCCTGAGGGAGTTGCCAAGGAGATCATGAGGAAGCTCAGGAGTCCGGAATTCGGGGGGATAGGAAAGTTCACCCCGACCCAGCTCAATGTCGTCAATAAAAAAGGGGAAGAAATTCCCATTCAACTTTCGGCGGCCCTCATCTACGGTGGGACGGGAAAGGAGTTGGCCAGCGTCGGAATTTTTACCGACCTGAGGCACCAGTTGGCAATGGAGAAAGATCTCCGAGAGATCGAAGAGGCCCTTCTCCAGTCCGAAAAACTGGCGGCCATGGGAAGGCTCACCTCCCAGATCGCCCATGAGTTGAACAACCCCATCTACGGCATTATGAATACTCTGGACCTTCTCAAGACCGAAATCCCTCCGGAGAGCAAAAGGAGGAGGATTCTGGAGCTTTCCCTTTCTGAAACACACAGGCTTGCCGAGATGCTTCGCAATATGCTCAGTTTCTCAAAGCCCGAAGAAGAAATACGGCGACCCGTCAATCTGAATGAGTTGCTGGAAGGGATTCTCCTGATGGTTGACAAACAGATGCAGGAGGCCAATGTCAAGGTGAAGACTTATTTCGACGAGAAGATCCCGGAAGTGATGGCTTCGACAAACCAGATGAGGCAGGTGATGCTCAACATGTTCAAGAATGCGAAGGAGGCCATGCCGAAGGGAGGGACCCTTACGGTCGGAACAGGGAGAGAAAGGGATAAAGTCTTGATCCATATCCGGGACACGGGGATGGGGATTCCGGAAGAGAGTCGGGCGAAGATTTTTGAAGCCTTTTTCACCACCAAACAGAAAGTCAAAGGGGTAGGGCTTGGCCTTTCGGTCTGTTACGGGATCATCAAAAATCACGGCGGGGAGATTAAGGTCGAAAGCGAAGAGGGAAAAGGCACCTATTTCACCATCAGCCTCCCCATATAGGTTAAGGCTAGGGTTAGGAAGCCAGTTTGGATGGACCGTCAAACGGTCATGGGTGACGATGCTCGTATCGAAGCAAGAAACTTGATAAACGAAGCTCGAGCATCCAGTTTCACTTCACGAGTCTCGATACGAGCTTCGACAACGACAAACGTCATTTTCAATTTAAAAAAACTGGCATCTTAGCCTTAACCCTCAAACCAACAACTTGATTTTAAAAACAATGAAACATTCAGATTGGGTAAAAAAGAATTTCAAAAAATTAAGTCAATCCATCGGTTTCCGATTCGTCCCTTACGAAGAGATTAAAAACCGTCTCACTAGAGTCAGGAATGGAATGAGGAAACAGGGTATCGAATCACTCCTTGTTGTTCAGAAGATGGATTTTTACTATCTCTCTGGAACAACCCAGGACGGTTTTCTCTTCTTGCCCCTGGAAGGAAAGCCTCTGCTCATGATCAAGAGGGAGCTGGGAAGGGCCAAGGCGGAATCGCCCTTGGAGAATGTGGTTTCATTGAAATCGATCCGTGACGTTCCATCGCTCATTCGGAAGCATTGGAGAAAACTCCCTCAAAACCTGGGTCTGGAGTTCGATCTCCTTCCGGTGAGGGACTATTTCAAATTTCAGGAGCTTTTCCCAGGCACAAGATTGATGGATGGTTCCGTTGTTTTCCGGGAGGCTCGCAAGATAAAATCGCCTTTCGAAATCGATTTGATGAGAAAGGCAGGCGAGATTGGAAAGAAGGTTTATGAGGAAGCAACGAAAATCCTCAAAGAGGGAATGACGGAGATCGAGTTCGGGGGCCTCCTGGAGGCGGTCGCAAAGAGATATGGCCATGAAGGGCTTCTCAGGGTGAGAGCCCTAAACTATGAGGCTTACACCTGGCACGTTCTGAGCGGTCCCAATGGAGGAATCGTGAGCCAGTCGGATTCTCCGATGGGGGGGCTCGGGCTTTCCCCTGCTTTTCCGGTTGGAGCAAGCATGAGAAAGATGAAGGCCCACGAGCCCATCCTGGTTGACTTTGGGACCTGCTTTCACGGTTATCAGGCGGACGAAACCCGAATGTTTTCCATTGGAAAGATGAAAAAGAAATTTATCGATGCCTATAAAGCCTGCAGAGAGATCCATGATGCTGTCCTTGATGAGGTTCGACCAGGAGCGGATGGCGAGGCAATCTTTATGAAAACTCTAAAACTGGCAAAAAAGTTGGGTTACAAGGATAGTTATTTGGGACCACCGGGACTCCAGACCCGTTTCATTGGACATGGAATCGGGCTGGAGCTGAATGAACTGCCTTTCATCGCCCATGGCCATTCTTATCCCCTCGAAGAAGGGATGACCTTTGCTGTGGAGCCGAAAATCGTCTTCCCCGGAGAAGGAGCTGTGGGAATTGAGGATACGGTGGTGGTCGCGAAGAATGGCTACGAGATCCTAACACCGGTTGAACAAGGAATATTTCAGGTGTGAAATTAAAAAGTTCTTCCGGCTTCTGTATGGGTGCTTTCCCCTTTTAATCCCTCCTCCCCTCCCCTTAATGTAAGGGGAGGCTGGGTGGGGTTATTATAGGAGGTTAAGGGAGTTGGGCAAAAAGGAATATCTTAGATTGCTACTCTTAGCGCTTCTTGCGCCTCTCGGGGCAACTGTACAAGAACGAAATAGGACTGGGGATAAAGATAATTTTCACCTGATTCATCGATGACTCTAAAGTATCCCTCTTTTTCTGCTTCCTTTTAAATCGGCGGTGGCTGTAAGCCATCCCTGCCTGCCGGCAGGCAGGCGCTGGGGGAACACGTTAGGCTATACGTTTTTTCGTATCAATTTAGCTGTTTGAAATCGTCTTGTAAAATCCCTCCTAACCCCCCTTTTCCAAAGGGAGGCAAAATATTTCCCCCTTTTGACAAAGGGGGATTCAGGGGGATTAGATCGGTTTTTTCAAAGCACTAAACTGTTACGTTTTTTCCAATATCCGGGTTTTCGCCTACCGTGGGCAATCGCAACAAGCTCAAGGTTTCCAGAAACTTCTCGATATACCAAATAGAAAGGAAAGCGCTGTAGGAGATAACGTCGCGTGCCTCGAACATAGTGCGGATACATTTCAGGGTTCTCGGTAATTCTTTCGACGGCACGATCAAGTTCTGCAAGAAAGGCATCTGCCGCCAAGGCACTCCTTTCTCGGTACCAATGGGCTGCTGCTCGCGCTTCAGCAACGGCCTCGTGATGAACATCGATCTGTCGAGGGGACATCACTGCCCTGCGATTCTTGCTCTGGCTTCGGCCCAGGGAATTAGATTGACTTTGCCTTCGTCAATTTCCTTAAGCCGCATGACGATTTCAGCTTCCCACGCCGACTCCGCATCCCTGTCTACGGTTTCGTCAAGGCTGTCAAGCAAGGTTCCTGCAAGAGCCGCCCGTGCCTCTGGGGGCAGTTTCAACGCCTCCTTTAAGATTTCGACAATGTTCTGTTTCATATTTTTATTTTACACCATCTGTAAATAAATTGCTACACAAGCCTAACGTTCCATCTGATCGCCCGGCAATGAATCGCTGTTTCCAGCCAATTGGCGCCGGACTTCTCCTTGCACCCGATCAGAAACCAAGTCGGAACGACTGCCGACAGGCAAAAGTGTCGATGTCTCTTAAAACGAAAATCAATTACTTTTTCGACCTGGATTTCTTTTCCCTATTGACAACAGGAGGATGAATTATTCATCGGGGTTGAAACTTATCCCCATTAGGACTTTGCCCTTAAAATATATACCTTTTTCTAAAATTAGGGAAGAGGTAACACTTTAGTGCTTTGAAAAAGCTTCATAAAATCCCTCCCCACCTCCCTTTGCCAAAGGGAGGAGAAATACTTCCCCCTTTGAAAAAGGGGGATTGAGGGGGATTTGAGATGTTGCAATATCTTGATCAGACTTCTTTTTCAAAAAACTAAAGTGTTACAGGAAGAGAAAATTTCAGGAAGAGATGGCGACTCTCAATGTCGAATACCATTTCTCTCTCTCACTTAAATTCCACAAACCGATCTTTGGGGGCTGAACAGACCGGACAGGTTTCGGGGCAGACTCCGTCCGCCACATAGCCGCACACCTGGCACACATAATAGGTGGTCTCCCGTTCTCCGATCAGGTGGTTGATCGCCATTTTGTATAGCTTGGCGTGGCCCTCTTCCACATCTCTCGAATTAGAGAAGATCATCGATGATGTTGTATCCGCTTTCTCCTCTGCAAGCTCGACAAAATTTTCATAAGCCACACCTGCAATGCTTGTTTCCGACTGGAAACTTTCTTTAAGATTGGTGTCGGTGTCCTTGATCTCCCTGAGTATTCGGAGCGCCCTCTCACCATGAATCTCTTCGCTGAAAGCGATGACGCGGAAGAGCTTTGCTATCTGTGGAAGGTCTTCCTGATCCGCCTTCTTGGCGAAGATTTTTAATCGGAGCGCCGCCTTAGCCTCTGCCTCATAGACCTTGTGAAACGCCTCCTTAAGTTTTTCGTCCATCTTTCCCTCCCAATCAATTAAGATGACATCGTAATAAGTGGTCATCCCCGTGCTTGCGCGCCGTAGCGCTTCAGCGCGCAGGCGTGAAAACGGGAATCCAGAGAATTCTAACAACATAAAAAACTGGATTCCTGCTTGCGCAGGAATGACAGAAAATAGTCTGTTCAGACCTTTTATGAATCCATCAATTATAGATGGTTTAACCTAAATTGAGCGATTTATTTTAAAATTCATTGTAGCGCAACCCTTTAGGGTTGCTTCTCATGCCTACCTGCGGTAGGCAAGCAAGGCTAAAGCCTTGCGCTACAAATCACCCTCTGGGTGATGTTAAACCTGATCTGAAGCCTGTTGCTAAAGAGGTGTTCAAAAAGAATCGCTCAATTTAGGTTTAAATAACTTTTGGGTTGTGTAATCGGAATAGACTATAGCACAAAAAGCGAAGATGTCGAATCCCCTAAATAGAGAGCTCTGAAAAATTACCTTTTGCTCTCTTAATCACAGAGATTTCTGGGCTTTTTCAGAAATCTCAAAAAAAATATTGGACTTCCTTCCCTAAATCGTTATATTTGTAATTCATAATGCCCGAATGGCTCCCACGAATGATTAAAATGACTACTACGAACGAATCCCACGAATAAACCCTATTCGTGTCATTAGCTATCATTCGTGCTATTCGTTTCTATATTCTATGTAATCAGGAGGGTGCAAAAATGGATCCATTAAAAATAACCATAGGAGAACTTCTTGAAGGGGTAGCTTCGAGATTTCCGGAGAATGAAGCTCTGGTGGATGTCTCGAAGGGGGTGCGGTTAACCTACAAAGAATTTTTGAATCGCGTCAATCAACTCGCCAAGGGTTTTTTAAAGCTCGGCTTGAAGAAAGGCGATCATCTTGCCCTCTGGGCCCCCAATCGCTGGGAATGGATCGTCACACAGTTTGCGGCAACAAAGATCGGGGTGGTCTTAATCAGCGTCGACACCAATTACCAGCTCCAGCAACTTGAATATCTCCTCAAGCAATCGGATTCAAGAGCTCTCGTCATAACCGAAGGGTTGAAAGGATCTGAGTATGTAGAGATCATCCGTCAGCTCCTTCCGGAGGTTGGAGGTCCTTCCCCGGAACCATTAAACTCTTCGGCGCTCCCGGAACTAAAGCATCTCATCCTCATATCGGATCGAAGATTGGACGGCATGCTCAACTGGAGGGAAGTCTCTGAGATGGGCAGGAAGGTCCCTGATAAGGTTTTGACCGAACAACAGCGATCCTGTCATGACGAAGATGTCATCACCCTCCTCTACACCTCAGGGACGACCGGAGCTCCCAAGGGAGTGATGTCCATGCATTTTGGAATTATCAATACATCCGTTGCCAGTGCGGAGATCCAGAAACTGACCGAGAAAGACAGGCTCTGTCTCTCCGTTCCTCTTTCCCATATGTTTGGATGCATTTGTGTTACCCTTGCGGCTATCATCAAAGGAGCGACACTCGTCCTTCCTTCCGAAATTTTCGAGCCAGGGAAGATTCTCGAAGCCGTCGAAAAGGAGCATTGTACAGCCATTTACGGTTCTCCGACAGCCTTCATCAGCCTGATGGAGCACCCGAAATATGCCCCGTCCAATATCCGCTCCCTTCGAACCGGAATCATGGGAGGCGCTCAGTGCCCCCTGGAGGTGATGAAAAGGGTGGTCGGAGAAATGGGGGTGAGGGAGATCATTCTCGGTTATGGACTGACGGAGTCTTCTTCCTGGATTACAGAAACGAGACCCGATGATCCGTTGGAATTGCGCGTCTCGACCGTGGGGAGACCCCTTCCCAATGTGGAGGTGAAAATTATGGATCCCAAGACCGGGGAGGAGGTTCCAACGGGAATCGCAGGGGAACTCTGCGCTCGGGGATTGAATATGAAGGGTTACTATAAAATGGTCGCGGCCACAGAGAAAGCCATTGATCGGGAGGGCTGGCTCCATTCCGGTGATCTGGCCACGATGGATGAGAAGGGTTATGTGAGGATCACTGGACGATTGAAAGAAGTCATCCAAAAAGGAACGGAGACAATCTATCCCTCGGAGATCGAAGAAGTCTTATTTGCCTTTCCTGGAATTTCGAATGCCCAGGTATTTGGAGTTCCTGATAAAGCGTTAGGAGAAGAGATTGCGGTCTGGATTAAGCTGGAGGAGGGAGCTTCGACCTCTGAAGAGGAGATTCTAAGGTATGCCAAAGGAAAACTTCCGGGGTCCCACCTGCCCCAATACATCAAATTCGTCAAAGAGTATCCAATGACCCCATTGGGAAAAGTCCAGAAGTTCAAGATGAGAGAGATGGCTGTCAAAGAATATGGACTATGAAACGGGATAACGTCCCGTTTCACCATGTCCCAGGTTTGGCCAGCGGACCTTTGGAACGTGGCCAACGATCCTTTATCTGCTCCATCCTGCCAGAGCGCATAGAGAAATTAAGACCCACCGCCGTAAGCCAGTTCGCTCGTGGCGCGCGGAACATCCTGCCGAAGATGGAACGAGGCGCGCAACAGAATTTCTTGGCCCAAAGAAAACCCTCCTCAAGTTCTTCCGGCGTCATGTGAACGGGTTTAAACAGTACGTGCGAACCGTCGTAGAGTCGCCAGTCCGTGGCTTCAGGCAGAAGCCTGCCTTCCACATCAAGTCTGGCCCTGAGCCGGGTGGCAGGATAAGGGGTGAGGATACCGAACACGGGCACTTGAATGCCATTCTTTTGGACAAAATCAACAGTTCTGCGGAAGACATCTTTACGGTCTTCATCGTGGCCGAAGATGAAAGCGCCTTCGACGATGATTCCGTAATGATGAAAAATCTTAATGTACTCTTGCATCCTGTCGGCACGAACCCACGACTTGTTGGAGCGATCCAGGTTGTTCTGTGAGAGGGATTCGAAACCGATAAAGAGCTCGATGCATCCGGATTTTGCGGCCAACTCCATCAGTTTACGGTCGCGGGTCATCGTTACGGATGCAAAACTTCCCCATTTTATCTTAAGGGGTACTAGTGCCTCAAATAATTCCCTGGCGTAATCGGCCCGGCCGGTGATGTTATCATCAACAAAGAAGACCGTCCTCGAGCGGGCCTCTCCAAACGAGGCCTGGAGGTCGGCGATCACCTCCTTCACCGGCCTCAATCGGTATTGGTGCCCGAAGAATGGCGTGACCGAGCAGAACTCGCAGTCACGAGGGCAGCCGCGCGTTGCCTGCACGGAGTGAAGGAAATAGCGATGCCTGGGATGAAGGAGGTCGAACCGTGGCCGCGGCACGTCGGCAAGGTCCGGAGGATTTTCATTCTTATAAACACCACGCATCCTGCCATCCTTGAAATCTGACAAGACACGGTCAAGGACATTCTCTGCTTCACCCGCTACCACGGCGTCAGCGTGTTTCAAAGCCTCTGCCGGCATGGCCGATGGATGCATGCCGCCCATCAGAACGGGTATTCCTCTGGCGCGGAAATGGTCGGCCAGTTCATAAGCATGGTAAGCGTCAAGAGTGAGTGTTGATATGCCCACCAGGTCAGCGCTGGCCTCCAGATCAATAGCTTCCATGCTTTCGTCTATCACCGCCACATCCCAACCCCTGGGGAATAGTGTGGCTACTGTGATCAGGCCAAGTACGGGGAAGGGGATCGGCGGTTGTTCCGCCACGAGGAGTGATTTATCGGTTGCATGGATGAGGAGTACTTTAGGCATATTCACTGAGATGATCCGGCGGTCCCAGCGTTAAGGTGCTGTTCGAGGTTAGGAGCAGGCCAAATCTTTTCAGAACATATCAAGCGGGTGCACCTATTAAATCCCAGGTTCATCGGTAGGTAAAAGAAAGGCCGCACCCTCGGTTTGGTCATAATCCTTCGCCATATCCCCCGCCATGAATAGACTCGACTCCATACCGATCTCATCCCTGAATGGAGTTGCCCTGGAGTCATGTTCTTCGGGATAAAAGTGACTGTCCCTTCGTCGTAATCGCGCCAGTTGTGACTGAGTATGCGATTCTGGGTTTTCATTTGATTAAAAAGCATGGTGTCAGGCTTGGGGGTGAGAATCAATGTAAAGGCTGTCTCCAACCGGTTTTCCATGACAAAGTCAACGATCTGATCAAAGACCTCCGGAGTATCTTCGTCAAAACCTACAATAAAGGTGCCCATCACTCCGATTTCACGCTCATGAAGACGCTTGATGCATTCAGCATATTCAGCGGTTTTATTTGGAAACTTATGCATATGATCGATATTCGCCTGGGAAAGTGATTCAAAGCCGATGTTTACGCCTAAGCAGCCTGAATCGGCTAAAAGATCGACCAATTTATCATCCCGCATGAGATTGAAACTTGCATGGCCAAACCACCTGAGGTCGCATTCCTTGAAAACCTTCAATACAGCACGGGCATGGCCAAGATCTGAGATAAAATTGGAGTCCATCACATAAAGAAGTCGTCTCTCCACAAAATAGGGGATATCAGGGTGCCAGTGTCGAGCCAACCACTTCTTCCATCGCGCCTGCGGCGGCCTTGGTCCGAATAAACCCATCAATTCCCTTTGAATGGCCTCGGGCGGGCGAACCCGGAATCTTGTGCCAAAAAAATTCTGCACACCGCAAAAAACGCAACCCACGGAACAGCCCCGTGTGGTCTCAATGATTTTCCCCGGATAGTAAAATTTTTTATTGGACAAATCGCGCCTCATAGGAGGAAGCTCGGCAAGATTCACTTCCCGGCCGGAATACTTTTTCTTAAGCGATTCCTTGACAAAGTCGTCGAGTATCTCCCTCCACACCGCTTCGGCCTCACCCAAAATGACAGAATCGGCATGCATTAATGCTTCATCAGGAAGTGCGGTCACATGCATACCGCCTAATATGACTTTCGTCCCCTCAGAGCGCAAACGGTCAGCAATAACATAGGCGTTTGGCATGTGATGGGTCAGGCCAACGATGAGCGCCAAGTCCCCTTTTTTCCCATAGGGAACTGGCTCGTTGGCCTCGTCGACAAGCTGAATATGAAATTGATCAGGGGTAAGAGCAGAGATCATTGCAAGACCGATGGCGGGATATCCTAAAAGCGGCAATTTTATTCCAAAAGCCTTATTGCGGACCTTTGAACCTGTAGCAGCCGCTATCAGGAATAGGGTGGGTCTTCTTGAAACCTCCCCTCTGGCTGAACTATCTGAACCACTCCGGTTCAATCCTTTTTGGACATTATCGGAGATCGTTATCACTTTGATCGCTTTCTATAGGAGATTCGAGGTCATTTTCAAGGAAATTGCCGATGACCGTTAGGCCACTCATGATCCATAAAAATGGTCCATAGGTCACGGTTAGGATTAGGAGGCCCGTATCGTTTAGCGTCAAAGGATAAGGGTAAGAATTTAAGACGATACACGTGACCCCTTGACGAAACGGGCATCCCTGCCTACCGGCAGGCAGGTTAACCTTTACCTTTTGACCCTTGGTATTTATTTTCTAACTAATCATTCTATATGTTGGGTTCGGGTATGGATTGTCAAGAACAAGAAATAGAACAAGAAATAGAACAAGAAATAGGTTGTCATTTAAAGTTCAAAAGTGCATAGGTTTTAATGAATTTAAATGAAGAAAAGGGAACATAAATAAATTGGGGACAGGTTCCTATTTCGGACTATCGAATAAGACCTTAAATTTGAACCCGTCCCCAATTCCTCCGCTCAAACGAGGGCGGCGCCGCGTTCGGCGAGAAGCTGGCGAAGCACGGAGCGGTGACAGCGCTGCTCTTCACTGCAATGACATCCGACCGAGAAATTCGTCTGGTGCGATAATGCGGCCAGAAGATCAAGAACCCGGCTTTTCTCCGGCCTGTTCATTTCCGAGCGGTAGCGTTTGACGAAAGAGCGCCAATCCCTCTCCTCTTTAGCAGATCGTCCGGCCTTAAGAAGTTCCTCGCTGGGGGCAAGGCTGGGCAGCCACACATCATGGTAATTGCGTGACGCATACTCGGCTTTAGGCACGCCTCTTGGCGGGCGCCGGACTGTGCCGATACGCAGCCCCTCGCCGAGGGCGCGGGGACTTCCGAGTTGCACGATACGAACCGACATGGATTTACCTCCGTTTGGCTTGTTACGGATGTTTTTCAAGATAGCCATGCAGCAGAGAACGCCATACACCGATAAATTCTGTAAAGGCCTCTTTTGTAAATCCTGCAACAAATTGGTTTCCTGAATCAGAAAGCCCGATGTATTTATAAGTGACCTTGACCAGAGTAACGGATGGGCTCTGTTCAAAGCATTGCACGGTGATCCTGCCTATTTTTTGTTCCGGCTCGATTTTGTAATATGAAACGTAATGCTTATCCGGATCAAAGTCAGACACGATCCAGATTGCCTGGGCCGACTTGTGATCGTGGGTATCCGTCAGGAAGACGTAATCAGGTTTTAATTCGGCCGATCCGATAAGGTTTGTGTAACTCCAGCCGGGCGCCCAGAGTTTTTCACCCTCCGGTGTAAAAAGAGGGAAAACACACCCAATCTCTTTTTCCAGCGAGAATTCCTCTGAGTGAGAGACAACTTTTGATAAAAAGCCTTCGGTCATTTCCTTTTCCAGGAGGTTTTCTTTCTTACGCTTTTACCATCTTTAACCCGAGGTGTCTATAGAGTTATTCAAAAGTGATGGATTCTCTACTCGCCCCAGCGTTACGGAAAGACTCATTCTGTCTGAGAAGCCGGTTTTTGAAGCCATTCTTCAGGGTTTATCCCCTCACCAGCGTCTCCTGTTGCGGGCTCTGGCTAAGGAAGCGACTACGAAGCTTCTGGCCAGTGGCTATATTCAAAAACATGGGCTTGGGTCCGTGGGAGGAGTCCAGCACTCCTCCAGGCAATTAGAGGAACTGGACCTGATCGAAAAAGATGAGGAAACAGCGGCGTGGCGTCCTGTGGATCCAATCTTAACAATCTGGCTGAGGATGCAGAGCGAAGAGAAGCTCTCCCAATAATACAATCGGGGGCGAGATCCTATTTGGGTAATCCAGTAAGACCTTTAATTTGAACCTGTCCCTAATTCTACCTCCCCAATCCCAAGGGTTAGCCCCTTATCCTTAATAATATAACCCCAATTGAGCCAAAAAATAGCTCCTCCCCCCACGGTGGGGGAGGATTCAGGTGGGGGGGGAAGGGGCCAGGATGTCCACCCCCATCCCAACCTTCCCCCATCATAAGGGGAAAGGAGATGAGATAAGAAACAATCAGCTTCATCCAGAAACCCATTGTTTAATAAGATCGTTATAAGAAAAGGAACTTTCTTTTTCACTCAATTGGGGTATAAGAAAATAGTTGACTAATCTGCAATCATTTAGTATCATTAAAATGACATCAAATAGTGCATCCGGAGGAGGACAATGAAGACCATCACCATTCGCGGAATTGATCCCGGGCTGGACCGGGTGATCAAGTTCCGGGCAAAACAGAACAACCTGAGTGTAAATCAGTGGATTCTGCAAGCGCTAAAAAAAATTACCGGTATGGGGAAAGAGCCGATATTCAAGAAGTATCACGATCTGGATGTTCTTGCGGGCGGCTGGAGCAGGGAAGAAGTGAAATCTTTTCAGAAAAACACTCAAATCTTCGAGAAGATCGATGAGGATGTCTGGAAATGAGAAGAATCGCAATTGACACAAACATCTACACCTCTTTCAAGATCAATGATCAAAATGTTGTTGAGACGTTCAGAGACTGCGACCTTATCGGCGTGGACATAACGGTCATCGCCGAGCTCTTTTCCGGGTTTTCCCTCGGCGCTAAGGAAAAGAAAAACCGGCAGGAGTTAGAAGCGTTTCTCAACTCTCCACGGATTGAAATTCTTCTGCATGATCTCGAGACGGCAGATCACTATGCTTTGATTGTTAGAAGATTAAAGGCCAAGGGTCGGCCTATTCCCACAAACGACATCTGGATTGCCGCCAATGCCATGAAGCATGGTTTGGCGCTTTATTCTTTTGACAACCACTTTGAAAAAATCGAAGGTCTGCTGCTATTGTCCACAATAAGAGATGGCGCCTGACACTCCCTTTACTTTCCCAACAGCCTCAACATCTCAGAGCGATTCAGTTTAGTCAACAACATCCCCACCTTTCATTCAAAAAAACTTGTTGAAATTTATATAAATTTATAATTAGTCCAAATAATATGGTACTTTCTATGAATAAATATAAAAAAGGCGACGGTGAAAATTACAAACAGGGTCTCACGTCAAAGGAGTCTCTTCTGATTTCCATCTTGGCAAGGGAGGACAAAAAGATATTCAGCATCAATGATGCAAGATGTGTGATCGAGAAAGATACTAAAAAGACGATGTCTTCCCTTATTCGGAAAAAGTGGGTTCTTCCCCTGAAAAGAGGGCTCTACGCAATCGTCCCCCTTGAAGCGGGGATAAAGGGTGCGGACAGTTTCATACTCCATAATTTTATCATCGCCTCTTATTTAGCGGAACCTTACTATATTGGATACTGGTCTGCGCTTAACCATTATGGATTTTCTGAACAGATACCGAGGACCACCTTCGTCGCAACCACCAAGGCGAAGAACCCGATGGAGATCATGAATGCAAATTACTATTTTGTAAGAATAGAGAAAAAGAAATTCTTCGGATTTAACGAGGTGGAGATGGAAGGAAGGAAAGTAAACATCTCAAGCCCTGAAAAAACCATTGCCGACTGCCTGGACCACCCTGAACACTCTGGGGGGATAGAGGAAGTGGCCAGAGCAATTTATTTCAATCATGAGGAATTCAATCTTAAAAGAGTATACAGCCTCGCGAAAAGCATGGGTAATATGACCATCCTGAAAAGGCTTGGATATTTATTGGAAATAACCAACCTATTTGAAAATTATAAGGATCTTTTCGGCCAGTTCTCTCCCTCAATGGGTTATCCTGCCCTTGACCCTCTCTCTCCAAAGAAAGGAAAGCACATATCCAGATGGGGTCTCCTTGTGAATTTTGAACTCAATCCGAACAGGTGGATCTATTGATAGACAAAAGAGAGCTTCTGGATAAAGCAAGAGAGAGGAATCTCACGCTTGGCATCATTGAGAAGGATTATGTCCTGGGCTGGATGCTGATTGGCTTGGGGAAAATAAAGGGTTTGACCTTTAAGGGCGGAACTGCTCTTTCAAAGGTATATTTCCCTCGACTTTGGCGTCTATCAGAAGACCTCGATTTTGTATTTGAAGATGATTTTAAAATCATTGTAGGGGAATTAACCAAACTGAAGATGAATAAGGTTAGGCTCAAAGCTCTGCTGGAAAAGAAGTTTCAATACAAGGGGATAGAGTCTAAAAGTTTGGACGACATGTTTCCCTATGACCTTTTAGAGATACTTGAAGGGTACTGGGAAAGAGAACTTGGGAGACTCGTACATCCTGTACCGGAAATGAAAAAAGTGATAAGTGACGTGAGAGACCATTTGGAATTCCTGAAAAAATCAATTTAGCTCAACTCAGTAAAGCGATCGAGCGGAAGCTTGGAGATATCTTTTCTAATATTTTCCTTACCGCTGCGTATGACATGGCAGGACGCGAAAAAGAGGCCCGGACTGCAGCGATTGAAGTCCTCAAGATAAATCCAAAATTTTCCTTAGAGCAAATTGAAAAGACAACTCCACATAAAGATCCAGGTAGAAAAGCACGATTTATCGATTCCCTGCACAAAGCCGGGTTGAAATAAGGAGGTTCAAAAAATGAAGACAGATTCTCTTGACAGATGACCTTTAATGGTAGACACTAAAAGTTAGGAATAAGATTTGAGGGAGGAAAAAATGAAGTTTAAACTGACGGAAGAATTATGGAAGGAAGGAAATATGTACGTATCTTACTGCCCGGAGCTTGATATAACGTCCTGTGGAGAAACGGTGGATCAGGCAAAAAAGAACCTGAAGGAGGTCATTTTAATTAACTTAGAAGAAGCTCAAAAGATTGGCACCCTGGATAAGCTTTTACAAGAGGCTGGTTTCGATAAAACGCAAAGCATCCTTGCCTTACGGAAAGAGCTTGTCGGTTTTACACCCATTGAAGTAGCCCTATGACATCTGGAATCAAGCCCACCCCATATCAAGTCCAGGTAAAAATATTTGAAGCCGCCGGGTGCACTTATGTTTGAACTCAAGGAGATCATCTTGTTTATCATTATCCTGGAGCAAAGCGACCCGTTGTGATCCCTAAATATAAGGAAGTGCCTGTATTTATTATCAAGAACAATATGAAAGTTATCAGCATGTCGGTAGAAAAATATCTATCGCTCCTTGAAAAGATTTGAGTATTTTTGTCGCGTTAAAATAATACCCCACTGCTCCCTCTGTGCCAGGCTCCGCCCTTGGGAGGTTTCCCCCCGGAGGGAGGCCCTATGGCCTGGCGGCTGCAGTCCCCCCTATACCAGATCCCTTACCAGAATGACCTAAAATATTGCGCCTTAGAGCAAATCGAAAAAACAACCCCCCACAAAGATCCAGCGATAAGAACGCGTTTTATTGATTTCCTGCGCAAAGCCGGGTTGAAATAAAGTAGACTTTTGATAGGGTCATAGGGGCAGACATGACTAATTTTTTAATTTTCGCTTCCAACCCAACGTGAATATTCCTTCCATCTTTCCAAGAAACAATTGTCTTCTCACTTTGCCCTTAACTTGGACCCTGACTATCAATGTTTTTGTGAACGACCATTAATTTAATCTATTGACATTATGTCAGAAATGACATATATTAAGATTGCATGAAAGAGAAGCCTTTAATCTGGCTACATGGCGAGATAAAAACTCCGCCGTTTTCAAGCGAAGCGAGAATTGAAGCCGGCTATTTACTGCGCAAACTACAAATGGGAGAACTGCTTTCGCTGCCCCATGCTCGACCGATGCCATCGATTGGTTTGAGATGCTATGAACTCCGTATCGATGACCAAAACAAGACATGGCGTATTGTGTATCGAATCGATCATGATGCCATTGTGATTTTAGAGGTATTTGAGAAGAAGACACAAAAGACACCACGGGAAGTCATTGAGAACTGCAAACGCAGGATTCGACTTTATGATCCCTGACTTAGGAGGAAGCGTATGAGGAGCGCAAAAAAGAAACAACTTGAAACAAAAGGATGGAAAGTCGGAACGGTTGCCGAGTTTCTTCAGCTTTCTCCTGAAGAATCCGCCTACATTGAAATGAAACTTGCATTGAGTAAGAATCTTCAGGAACGCCGGAAGGGAAAAAGCCTAACTCAAGAACAACTCGCTCATCTCCTGAAATCCAGTCAATCGAGGGTAGCCAAAATGGAAGCAGGAGATCCTTCCGTTTCGCTTGATTTACTTGTTCGTTCATTGTTGATTCTGGGTGAATCGAGAAAGAGTCTCGCAAAGATTTTATCCGAGCCGCATTCTGCATTTGCGGCTTAGCCCCACCTTTAAATTGAGGACGAGTTCCTATTTCGGGCGATCGAATGAGACCTTCAATTGAACCCGTCCCCAATCCCTCTTTTGATCATAAAGATTGCTACCATGAAAATTGAAAATATGAGTATTGATTTTCATGGTATTTTGACATTGGTATTTTCCCCTGCCAAGACGGAAAATGCAGTTGACAAATATGGATACAAAAAAGTATATTTATATGTAAACCCAGTTAGAAAGGTTTTCAATTTTCTAACGGGAAGGCTCACACGGGGTATTAAACTCCGTGTTCGCTGAAAAAGGAACCGCCATCATTACTGCTTCGATCCCCAATAGGAGCTGAGCTTCGCACGGGGCGAACAACGGGGCTTTCTAACGGGGTAAACAAAAAAGGTGCACTTTCATGTCAGCTAAAACAGTGAGGATTAGAAAAGAGACTCAGGATATCCTCCGAGAACTTGCAAACCATGAAGGCAAACCCATGCAGACGATCCTTGATCTTGCTATCGAAGGATACCGTAGGCAGCGTTTCCTTCAGGAGGCAAATGCAGCTTATGCCGCTCTGAGGAACGACCCCAAGGCATGGAAAGCGGAACTTGCCGAGCGCAGGGAATGGGACGCAACGATGGCCGACGGCCAAGAGGATCAATAGGTATGGCTGAGCCTGTTCGAGGAGAAGTTTGGCTTGTCGATCTAAATCCCGTCCGTGGCCATGAGCAGGCAGGGAAAAGGCCAGGACTTGTTGTCTCCGTGGATCTTTTTAATCAGGGTCCTGCCGGGCTTGTCGTCATTCTTCCTATTACGACTAAGGCCAAAGGGATTCCTTTTCATGTTGAAATCAAGATTTCAGAAGGTGGTTTGACGCAACAAAGCTTCATTAAATGTGAAGATGTAAGGTCCATCGCCAAAGAGCGTCTTTTCAAAAGAATGGGCCATGTGTCTGATGAGACAATAAAGGCAGTAGAAGACCGCCTCCGCATCCTCCTTAATTTGTAACGAGTGATTTTTTCCAGGGACACTTCCCATATTTTTCACTACCTACCAGGTTCCTTAAAAATAGGGAAGTGCTCCCGATTTTACTCACCTCGCTTACTGAAGAAACCGTTTGACCTCCTCCCAAGCAGCAGCGGCAGCTTGGGGATGGTAACCCACTGTGCCGAATGGATATTCCATCTTGGGCGGCAGGTCCGGCCAATCGAAGATGTGATAGGCTCCAGGGTAATCGATAATCTTGAGGTTTGCCTTTCCCGGGCTGGTTCCAAACGCCGATTCGCAAAGACTGGGGGGCGCCACGTTGTCGGAACCTCCGCGCAGCACCAACACGGGGATGGGATTGGACCACGGCCCCACGCCTGAGCAGGCCGGATAGTAGAGGATAACCCGGTTGAAGATGAATTGGTCGGCGCTGTGGCCACCCAGGGCTGAAAGAACAGCACCGCCCCCGTAAGACCATCCCATTGCAGCAATGCGCTTTGGGTCGACATATGGCTGCGTTCGAAGCCAAGACGCAGCCGCGACGGCATCCCAGCCTGCTTCCTCCGGCGTGATGCCACCTTCCATGCAACTTTTTAGGTTGCGCCGGCCTAAAAAATCTGCCCACACCACGACGAATCCCAACCCGCGCAGTTGCTCCGCCGGGCGCCCATAGGCCTTAGGAGCAAAGGCGGGCGTAAATCCGCTGCAGCCGGAAACAAATACGACTGCTGGATGGGGGCCAGGACCATCGGGCCGGAATATTCGATACCCTCCATCCGTAATCTGGGCAACGACTGTAGTCGATATCAACAATAACCAGAAACTTCCCATAAGAAACCAAATTACTTTCTTTGCAATCATAATTCATTCCTCCTCCCCAATGATTTAAGGTTGCCCCTGTTATGAACGGATATCGTCCCTGAGATTACTTTTTGGAGAAAGAATAGACTAAAACTCGGGGATGCCGTCCTCTACCTTAAGAATCTCCATATCAGAAGTGGCACGGCCAGTGCGATTTTGGGTCCTTGTTCTGACATACTCGTCCGGGTTCCTCTTGGAACGCTGGAACCGAAAACAATCTGTTCCTTCTTGAAATGAGAGACATACCTGGTCATTGCCCTTGACCTCCCAGGTGAAAGGAGCACGAAATTGCGCAGAGATGAAAATCCCTTTGCCGTCGGCACGGTTGTGCGCGGCATAAGGAACTCCACTCCAAGTCCCCTTGAAGGTTTTGTTTGAGTGAAGGGCGCGAAGCTCCTTCGGGTTCTTAATATCCACCCAGTCCTGTGCGGCAGCCGCCCCGGACAGCATGAAAAACATTACCCCTGTGATCAAAACAAATATTTTCGATGACATAGTCACACCTCCTAACCTCCTAATGATTATTTGACACCATTTTTAGCATATGGTATGGTCTCTAACGGTAATTACCGTCAGATTATTTTCATCATTTTAGACCTTAAAGAAATTTCCTGTCCTTTCAACGGGATTTGAGAGGATGAGAAGATGGTGGAAAATGCCAGGCAATATCCCATAACAATCGATCTGAATCAGTTCAGGCTCCATATCGATCTCAAAAATAGAATCAGGCTGATCCTTCATTTCAACTCGCCCTCCCGGAAGTTTTACCTTTCCTTAATTGCCTTTGTTGTTAACGAAATGAAGAGATTGGGGAAAATCACCTCTATCCCCCTCGAAGGGCACCATGAGCTCCTTGCCTTGCTGAACGAAACGATTGGAGGTGCGGCCGGTTCGTCGGAGAAGGAGAATTTGCTTCCGAGAATCTACCGGAAATGGCAGCAGGCCCTGCCCAACCTGGAAGAGGCCCCGCTTTTCAAAGTCCTTGGAAGAAAAAAAGAATTTGAGGAAGGGATTGGCAAGACCTATCCCTTCACCGAGGCCGAAAAAGACTGCTGGGCCAATCTTTTTGAGTACATGGGAAGCGAAGAACATGTCAGGCTGAGATTTTCGATCGACAGGATAGGAGCAAGCCTAAATGATGTTGTAATACTCTTTGAGGGGTACCAGAATGGAGAGGCATGGGAGAGATTTATTTCAAGGCTCGGACAGAAGGGAGAGGAGAAACCCAAATCCGTTGAGCCTGTGTTTAAGGAACCTGCGGCCTCGGCTCCAGTCACCCCATCCAAGGAGAGAAAGATTCCGTTACTAAGACGATGGCAGTGGGCTGCCCTGATTGCAGGGATTGTCTTGATTGCTGCTGTCTTTACCATCTGGAGAGTTGATTTTTACACTCCCCCGGGCAGGGTGGCATCGGTAGAAAGGATGGCTTTTCCATTGCCTGATAAACCCTCCATTGCCGTGCTCCCGTTTACGAACATGAGCGGCGACCCTAAGGAGGACTATCTCAGCGACGGATTAACTGAGCAGATTATCACCAGCCTCTCCACGTTTCACAAGCTATTTGTGATCGCTCGAAACTCAACGTTCGTTTACAAGGGAAAGCCCGTGAAGATTCAGAAGGTGGCTGAGGATTTAGGCGTGCGGTATGTGATGGAAGGAGGCATGCAGAAGTCCGGCGACCGGGTGCGTATCACGGCTCAACTTGTCGATGCGATCACTGGTCGTCACGTTTGGAGCGAGCACTACGACCGGGAGTTTAAAGATATATTCGCCTTGCAGGATGAGATCACGATCAAGATCATGCAGGCCATGAAAGTAGAGCTGACGGAAGGGGAGCAGGCTCGGCATTGGGCGAAAAGGGGGACGAAAAACCTAAAAGCCAGCGTATTAAATTATCAGGGAATCGGTTATTTATGGCGCGGCACAAAACAGGATAATGAGACAGCCCGCCACTTATTTGAGGAAGCGATTGGACTTGACCCTAAGTTTGTATGGCTTTATATCAATTTAGGCCTGACCCACTTCTGGGATGCGAGGAACGGATGGAGTGAATCCCCTGCCAACTCTCTTCGGAAGGCGCACGAATTGGCGCAAAAGGCTCTCGCGATGGATGATTCGCTTGACCTCGGCCACTCATTACTGGGCGCCATCTACCTTATCATGCGCCAGCATGATAAAGCCATCGCTGAAGGAGAGCGAGCTGTTGCTCTCAATCCCAATGGGGCCCTGGCATTTATATGGTTGGCGGGGATTGTTGGCGTTTCTTGCAGGTGGGAAGACAGTATTACGTATGCCAAACAATCGATGCGGTTAGACCCTTTCCCAAGCCCCATTTCTTATCATGTATTAGGCCGCGCCTATTTCATGATCGAGAAGTATGCTGAGGCCATCATCGTTTTGGAAAAGGCTGTACAGTTAAGTCCTGATTTCCTGCCCGGCCATATTTTTCTTGCGGCCTGTTACAGTGCAATGGGCCGCGATGCGGAGGCTGCCGCTTCTGCCAGAGAAGTTCTCCGGATCGACCCCAAATTCAACCTTAAGTCTTATGTAAAGGCACTCACTTACAAAAATCAAGCCGATATAGAGCGGGAGGTAGCTGCTCTGCAGAAGGCAGGGCTGAAGTGAGAGATCACAACAAAATCCAGGGCAAAGGGGACGGTTTGTCCCTTTTTTCATAAATTCAAGGCAAATAAAATGGCTTCGCGGACTTGGGTCATTTTTCCGGGAGAAAGTGCTGTAATTCGTGATCCTATTTTTCCCTTGGAGACCGTTTGAATGTGGTCGCAATTCACGGCACAGTCTTTTGGCATGCCATCTTCTTTAGATAAAAAGACCTCGCTGGGGATATCTCTTAGGGTTGAGGTGATGGGCGCTACGGTGACCTCACCAAGATATTCAAGAATGGAATCACGGGTAAGAATCAAAACAGGACGATTTTTATCAGGCGGCTGGAACTTATACCATCTGATTTCTCCTCTCTTCATTTATCCCCCCAATCCTGTTCTTCTTCCCACACACTAAATTCTTTTTTATTTGCAGGATGTGCCTTATATCCTTGCCTGTGCTTCTGTTCAAGACGATTAATCTCAAGCTTATTAAGAGCATCCCTCAATGCGGCGCGAGTAAATGCCGATCGAGTTGTTTTTAGGCTCTTAGCGGCTTCATCAATTGATTCGATCAATTGATCATCAAGGGTCATTTGTACTGTCCGCATATTATTCTCCTGAATGTATATTTTTATAGCTATAATAGCACACATAAAAACCAATGTCAACAAACAAGTAAATCCTCTGAAAGGAGTATTTTTGTGATTATTTGAATAAATATCAAATAAAATCAATTAATTATAAAAAATATTGCTTCCGAATAAAAAAATGCTTGACAACCTATAAATATTATAGTAATTGGAAAATCAATAAAATCTGCAAAAGGAGCAAATTATGGAAATCTTAACTGTCTCCCAGGCAAGTAAGTATTGCAATGTTTCTTCTAAGACAATAATCAACTGGATCGAGGCGGGCCATCTTAAGGCATATAAGACCGTTGGGGGTCATCGAAGGATGAAGAAGGAGGACCTGGATCAATTCCTCAGAGATAAAGGGATGCCTTTGCCGGAGGAACCCAAGGGAGAGGAGAGAAAAAGGATCCTTGTTGTGGATGACGATAAGATCATCGTTGAGACGATTGTCCAGTCCCTTGAGGAGGATGAATTTGGCTATGAGATGATCTCTGCTTCGGATGGTTTTGAAGCAGGCCTTCAGGTAAGCCACTTCAAACCCGACCTTCTCATTCTCGATATCATGATGCCTGATATCAATGGGTATGAGGTCTGTCAGAAGGTCAAGTCGAACCCTGAATCAAGAGATACGAAAATCATCGTACTTTCGGCCTATCTCAATGATGAGGCCTTCAAACAGATGAAGGATTATGGAGCGGACGCCTGTTTCTCAAAACCCCTTCCGCTGGAACAATTGAAGTTTGAGGTGGCCAAATTACTGGGATTGAAGAAATGAACCTATGACAGCGATGATGTGTCCTATGATTTGCCAAATTTGGTTTCTTTCAGCCATTTCGTTATTCGGGAGAAGCCATTTTATAATTAATATAGATCTCTATGCAATTCAAAAAGAGTTTACAGAATAGGAAATTTGTTGTGACATTGGAGATTCAACCCTCCATGGAAGCAGGAATTGAAGGACTTATTCGAAAAATCGACCCGATTCGTGGTAGGATTGATGCCCTAGCTGTCTCTGAATTGAAGATTGAAGGGGTGGCCGTGGATACCGCGGGTGCCTGCCGTGCCTTAAAGGAGCAACAATTTGAACCCATCCTCGAGACGACCTGCCGGGAGAAAAGCCGAATTGATATTCAGGAACATCTGATCAAAGCCTCGGAGGCCGGAATCGAAAATCTCCTTATCTTCAAAGATGATTATAGGATTTCAGGGGATAGCGTTCAGGAGATAATGTTCTTTCATGTGGATACAGCAAAGTTCTTCTCCGTAGTCGAAAACCTCCAGAAAGGCCATGATATTACGGGTAAAGAACTTCAACTGAAGCCAAGCTTTTGCATTGGCGTTGGCATTGACTCGAGCTGGGGCAAGGAAGTCCCTGACTTGGAATTAGAAGAGATGGAAGAACTGGCTCGACGGGGGATTCACTATTTTCTTTCGACACCGGTATTCGATCTCGATTCCTTTGATCAGTTTATGAACCGGGTTCGACCGGTTGGAATTCCGGTGATTGCTGAGGTCGCTATCGTCCGGTCTGCGGAGATGGGGCATTTTCTTAATAGACATATCAAGCCCGGAACGGTGCCGGGCCATATCATTGAGAGGATCGAAAAATCCCCGGACAGGGAGAAGACGAGCATTGAAATGGTGACCAGACTGGTCGAGGGACTAAAAGACCTCTGCCAGGGAGTTCACTTCATTCCGATGGGAGCAGAGGATCGGATTTCGGAATATCTGGATGCCATAAAGGTATAAATTCGAAGCACGAAATTCCTGCCTTCGCCGAAGCGGCTTCGCGCAGGCAGGCGAATTTCGAAACAACTTAGAATGACCAAAACACAAAATTCAATGCAGAGTAACGATAAACTCGTAAAAAGTCGTCACTCCGGTGGAAACCGGAGTCCAGAGAATTATTAGCCGAATAAAAAACTGGTATCACTTTAGCATTTTGAAAAAAAGAGTTTTACGAGTCAATTGACCAAAAGATTCATCATAAAATCCCCCTTAATCCCCCTTTTCCAAAGGGGGAAACCTTTATCTCCTCCCTTTGGCAAAGGGAGGTCGGGAGGGATTTTACAAAGATTTTCAAACCGCTAAAGTGTTACAAAAACTGGATTCCGGCTTTTGCAGAGATTTTAAGGTGGCACATAATTTTACATTTCTTTTCTGGCGCATTAGACATATTCGAGACAATGGATTGACTCGCCGCATTTGTAGTAAAATAAAATATGGCGGTAATTTCTGGAGCCGAGTTTTTTGGTAGAACATGGAATACCCTAAAAATAGGCTTTTGGGAGTCATGTTTTTAAGAAAACCGCCATAATTAATTGGACACAATTGCGGCCTAATTCTCAGCTAAAATAGAAAGAGATGGCCTAAACGTAAAATAAACTGTACCTTTAAAATCTCTGCTTTCGCCGGAATGACGATTCTGATCGAGAAAGAAATCAAGAGGTTGAACATGGTTGATAAGATTGGTGCTGCATTAGTCGTGGGGGGAGGGATCGCCGGGGTTCAAGCTGCCCTTGATCTGGCAAACTCCGGCGTTAGGGTCTATCTGCTGGAGCGATCCCCGGCAATCGGCGGGAAGATGGCACAGCTCGACAAGACCTTCCCGACCAATGACTGCGCCATGTGTATTATCTCACCCAAACTGGTGGAGGCGGGCCGGCATCTCAATATCGAGATGATTACTAATGCTGAGCTGGTCGGATTGGAAGGAGAGGCCGGACATTTCAAGGCCATCCTCAACAGACATCCTCGTTATGTCGCTATGGACAAATGCACCAGTTGTAATGACTGCGCAGAGGTCTGTCCCATTCTCCTCCCCAATGAATTCAACCAAGGCCTCGATCAGAGAAAGGCAATTTACCGGCCCTATCCACAGGCTGTTCCCAATACATTCCTTGTTACCAAGAAGGGGACGAGCCCCTGCAAATCGACCTGTCCTGCAGAGACAAGCGCACAGGGCTATGTCGCCCTGATTCATGCCGGGCGGTATAAAGAAGCCCTTGATGTGGTGAAAGAATATAATCCTTTTCCTGCCTCGGTAGGGCGTGTTTGTAACCATCCTTGTGAAGAGAAGTGCAATCGGGGGAAACTGGACAGCCCTGTGTCAATCTGCAGTCTAAAACGATTTGCAGCCGATTGGGTTTACGAACATCGGGAGGAGTTGGATAAACAAGTTCCGAGTCCCAAGTTACAAGTTCCAAGTTACGAAATAATAGAACGGCCTAAAGCGAAGGTGGCCATTGTTGGCGGAGGACCTGCGGGATTGAGTTGCGCCCACCAGCTCTCACGGATGGGCTATCAGGTCACGATCTTTGAAGCCCTGCCTGTGGCAGGAGGGATGATGCGTGTGGGTATCCCTTCCTACCGACTGCCGAGAGATGTGCTCCAGCGAGAGATTGACGAGATCATCTATCATCCAAATGTCGAATTGAAATTGAATGCGCCCATCCGAAATATCAACCGACTTTTCGAGGAGGGGTATTCCGCCGTATTTTTATCGATGGGAGCCCATGAGGCGCAGAAATTGGGGATTCCGGGGGAGGATGCGACGGGTGTTCATCATGGCGTTCCTTTTCTCCAGGCCGTCAGTTTGGCCGAGAGGCATGGCATCGCCGGAGAAATGGGGACCCAGCCGGTCATCTCCTCCGGGGGTGCGGGTGCGCCGAAAGTGGGAGAGAAGACGGTAGTCATCGGCGGGGGAAATGTGGCGATTGACGCGGCCAGGACCGCTCTGCGTTTGGGCGCGAAAGAAGTGAAGATCCTCTACCGCCGGTCCCGTGATGAGATGCCTGCCAATCCCTGGGAGATTGAAGCCGCAGAAAAGGAAGGAATCGATATTCAGATCCTCACGGCGCCGGTCGAGGTGGTCACCGAGGAGGGCCATGTCAGGGGGATCAAGTGTTTGAAGATGGAGCTGGGAGAGCCCGATTCATCAGGGCGAAGAAGACCCATGCCTGTCAAAGAATCAGAATATGTCATCCCTGCGGACACGATGATCGCTGCCGTTGCCCAGGCGCCTGAAATCTCATTCCTCGAGGATACCCATGGCCTTGAGGTCACACCCAAAGGAACGTTTGCCATCGATTCGCACACGTTAACCACAAATCGCCCGGGCATTTTTGCAGGAGGAGATGTGGCAAGAGGGCCATGGATTTTGATCCAGGCCATTGCCGATGGCCGGCGCGGAGCGCTTTCCATCGATCGATATTTGAGAGAGGTTCCTCTTCTGACGCCAAGAGAACAGATTCCTCTCCCCGTTGTTGATCTCTCACGAGAAGAGATCGATCAGATGGTTGAGAAGGGTGAGGTTGATTTATCGCCCAGAACAATCATCCCTGAATTACCGGAGGAAGAGAGGGTCAGAAATTTTAGAGAGGTGGAACTGGTCCTCACTGAAGAACAGGCGAGGGTTGAAGCAGCGCGTTGTCTTGCTTGCGGGATCTGTTCGGAATGCCACCTCTGCGTCCATGTCTGCAAACGGGAGGCGATCGACCATCAGCAAGCTCCCTTCATCGAAGAATTGGAGGTTGGTTCGGTCATCCTTTCACCCGGTTATTCTCTCTACCATCCGGGACTCTCATCCGAATTGGGTTACGGCCGTTACCCCAATGTGGTCACCAGCATGGAATTCGAAAGAATGCTCAGCGCCTCGGGCCCCTGGGGAGGCCATCTCACCCGCCGCTCCTCCGATCATCGGGAGCCGAAGAAAATTGCCTTTATCCAGTGTGTTGGCTCGAGGGACGTGCATGAAGGGGCCAAGCCTTACTGTTCAGGCGTTTGTTGCACCTATGCCATCAAAGAGGCCGTTGTGGCCAAGGAGCATTCGAATGGCCCCCTGGATACGGCCATCTTCTACATTGATATGCGAACCTACGGCAAGGATTTCGAGAGATACTATAACCGGGCCGAGGAAGCAGGCGTTCGTTTTATCAAATCGAGGATTACCCGAATTCTTCCAGGGAAGGAACCAGGCGACCTCGTCATCCAATACACGGACGGAGTCGGAAGAAAGGTGGAGGAAACATTTGACCTGGTGATCTTGTCCGTTGGCATTGGGGTTCCGAAGGATGCCGCAGATCTGGCCAAAAAATTGGAGATCAACCTGGATTCGTACTCTTTCCCTTTGAATAGCAGTTTCGAACCGGTCCGGACTTCAAGGTCTGGCGTCTTCGTTTGCGGCGCTTTCCAGTCTCCCAAAGACATCCCGGACAGCGTGATCCAGGCCAGCGGTGGAGCGGCGGAAGCTCTTTCCGTCATCGGGGAGGCCAGAGGAACACTGGTGAGAACGAAGGAGTATCCTCCCGAGAAGGAGGTGTCTCCCGGTGAAGAACCGCGAATCGGTGCCTTCATCTGCAGTTGTGGAGTCAATATTGCCGGCACAGTGGATGTGAAAACAGTTACGGAATTTGCAAAGTCACTTCCCGGAGTGGTCCACGCAGAGAATACAATCTACACCTGTTCCGCAGACTCATTACAAATCATCCAAGAGCGAGTGAAGGAACTGAATCTGAATCGTGTGATCGTGGCTTCCTGCTCACCCCGGACCCATGAACCCCTTTTCCGAGATACGATCCGCGAAGTAGGAATCAATCCTTACCTCTTTGAGATGGCCAATATTCGAGACCAGTGTTCCTGGGTGCATATGAGTCAGAAGGAGATGGCCACAGAGAAGGCGAAAGAGCTTGTTCGAATGGCTGTGGCTTGTTCCAGAAATTTGAAACCCCTCCATCAAATGGACCGGAGCCTGAATCACAGCTGCCTTATTATAGGAGGTGGTTTGGCGGGTATGATGGGCGCTCTCAGTCTCGCAGACCAGGGTTACCACACCTATCTCATTGAAAAGAGCGATGTCCTGGGTGGACAGGCCCGAAACATCCATCAGACCTGGCGGGGGGAGGATGTTCAACAACATCTAAACCGGATCGTTGATGAGATTGGCTCAAACCCAAAGATTGAGGTTTATCTCAATACCGAATTGAAACAGGTGGAGGGTTCCGTGGGTAATTTTAAATCCACGATTCAGACCCATGGAACGGACAAACTGTTGGAGCATGGAATTGCGATCATTGCCACAGGGGCTTCAGAACTGAAGCCGGATCAACACCTCTACGGTCAGGACCCCCGAGTGCTGACCAGCCTGGAGTTAGACCGGAAATTGATCGACCGTGATGGTTCTTTAAAATCGATTCGCTCAGCGGCTTTTATTCAGTGTGTCGGCTCTCGAAATGAAGAGAGACCCTATTGCTCAAAGGTCTGCTGCACCCATTCGGTTATGAACGCCATCAAACTGAAAGAGATGAACCCGGAGATGAATGTCTTCATCATCTATCGGGATATGCGGACCTATGCCCTGCGGGAAGACCTTTATCGTGAGGCCGGAGCCAAAGGGATCCACTTTATTCGTTATGATGATCAAAAGGAGTTGAGAGTTACCCGCGACGGAAAAGACCTCCAGGTCCATTTCACCAGTCATGTCTTGAACCGGGAGATTGAAATTCGGCCTGAGCTGTTGGTTCTTGCAACGGCCATCGTTCCCCCGCAGGTCAATCCTGTAGCCAATCTGTTTAAGGTTCCGGTAAACGGTGACGGTTTTTTTGTGGAAGCCCATGTGAAACTCCGACCCATCGATTTTGCAACCGATGGAGTTTTCGTTTGCGGTCTGGCCCATGCACCCAAGCCGATCGATGAATCGATCGCCCATGGCCTGGGGGCTTCTGCCCGGGCAGCAACTGTGCTCTCGCAAGAAGTGCTTCGAGTAGGAGGAGTGGTGGCTGTGGTCGAAGGGGAACGGTGTGCAGCCTGCCTGACCTGTGTACGAGTCTGCCCCTATAATGTTCCTGTCATCAATGCCAAGGGGGAAGCAGAGATCGATCCGGCCAAGTGCAAGGGTTGCGGTGGCTGTGTGGCCGAATGTCCGGCAAAAGCGATTGAACTGATGCATTTCCAGAGCCATCAATTGGAAGAGAAGTGTCAGGCCCTTATCATTTCGGATTTCGGAATGCGGAGTGCGGCATAAGGAATTTTAAATAATAGGATTTTATTCCGCAATCCGAAATCCGCATTCCGCAATTGCAAAAGACAGGAGAGACTATGGAATCGGTTCAAGAGTCACGAGTCACCAGTCACGAATCACAGTCCATGCAGTTTGAGCCTGAGATTTTGGCCTTCTGTTGTGAGCATTGAGCCTACAGTGCGGCGGACCTGGCAGGTTCGATGAGGCTTAACTATCCGACCAACGTGAAGATCGTCAAGGTTCCCTGTACGGGCAGGGTGGATACACTTCTCATTCTCAAAGCGTTTGAATCGGGAGTGGATGGAGTCTATTTGGCAGGGTGCCTGGAGGGGGAGTGCCATTTTTTGAGAGGGAACCTGAGGGCAAAGAAACGAGTCCAGTATGTGAAGACACTGCTTGAAGAAGTCGGGTTGGGGGCCGGCCGGGTCGAGATGTACAACATGAGTGCGGCTCAGGGCCAGCGCTTTGCCGAAGTGGCCCGTGAGATGACAGAGAAGATAATGGCCTTGGGGCCAAGTCCTGTGAAAAAGAAGTTAAAGGTTGGAGGTTAGAGGAGCGCTTCACTTAAATTGTTGGAGGTTGGAGGATCGGCCCTTCGAAAAGCTCAGGGCCTTCAGGTCGGAGGCAAAATTATTCATGCCTTAACCCTCTAACCTCAGACCTCAAACGATTTTCATCTTTTGCCTCAAACCTCTATCCTCAGACCTCAAACCGAAACTGGAGGTTTCTATGATTGTTGCAAACAGAAAATCTTTAGAAGAGATACTGACAATGCTTAAGCCCTATAAAAAGATCCTGCTCTTGGGGTGCAACGAATGCGTGACGGTCAGCGCCACGGGGGGTGAGCGGGAAGTGGGAGTACTGGCTTCCGAGCTGAAGATCTCTCGAGCCAAAGATGGCGAGGAGATAGAGATCAGGGAACATACCCTGGAACGGCAATGCGATCACGAGTATATCGATCAGATTCATCCCTTCATAGGGGACTATGAGGTCATCCTGTCGATGGCGTGCGGGGCTGGAATTCAATATGTCGCCGAGACGTACCGGGATAAAACCGTCCTGCCCGCGGTCAATACCACCTTTTTAGGAGTCACGCTTGAGCAGGGGGTCTGGTCCGAGCGATGCCAGGGGTGCGGGGAATGTGTGCTGCATATGACCGGAGGGATCTGTCCGATCGCACGCTGTGCCAAGAGCTTACTCAATGGGCCCTGCGGGGGAAGCTCCAATGGCAAATGCGAGGTGGACAAGGATCTGGAGTGTGCTTGGCAGCTCATTATCGACCGGCTAAAAGCGCTTAACCAATTAGACAAATACGAGGAGATCATCCCCATCAAGGACTGGAGAACGTCCAGAGATGGAGGACCGCGCAAGAGAGTAAGGGAGGATCTGAAGTTATTATGAAAGCAATAAATCCGAAATTCGAATATCGAAATCCGAAACAAATCCGAAATACGAATTTTCATATTTTATATTTTGGTCCTTTGAAATTGTTTCGAAATTCGGATTTCGTGCTTCGGATTTCCCATATCAGGCTTTAATTTCTGAGGAGAGAAATAGGAATGAAAACAAAATCTAATATTGAACGTATCTTAGAGAGTGGTCAACTTGTGGTGACTTCGGAGTGTGGGCCGCCGAGAGGGGCGGATGCCGAGGTGATCCGAAAGAAGGGGAAGCTTCTTCAGGGGGCGGTCGATGCGGTCAATGTGACCGACAACCAGACCTCGGTTGTAAGGATGAGCTCCTTTTCGGCCTGCCTCATTCTCAAAGAGATGGGTTTTGACCCCATCCTTCAGATGGTCTGTCGGGACCGAAACCGCATCGCCATACAGAGCGACATTCTGGGGGCGGCGGCCCTGGGGATCAACAATATCCTCTGCCTGACCGGAGACCATCAGAAGTTCGGAGATCATCCGAGGGCCAAAAACGTTTTTGACATGGATTCAATTCAGCTGATTCAAACAGTCAAGACGATGAGGGACGAGGGGAAGTTTTTAGAAGGAGAGGAGTTGAAGGGGAAACCCATACTTTTCATAGGGGCGGCGGAGAATCCCTTTGCCGATCCCTTTGAGATTCGGGCAGCAAGGCTTGGCAAAAAGGCAAAAGCCGGGGTGGAATTTTTACAGACGCAGTGTATCTACAATCTACCAAGATTTGAGAAATGGATGGAGATGGTGAGGGATCGAGGGATTCATGAGAAGGTTGCGATTCTGGCTGGTGTGACGCCGTTCAAATCGGTGGGGATGGCTCGCTATATGAAGAACTCAGTGCCCGGGATGGATGTGCCCGAGGAGATGATTGAGAGGCTAAAAGGGGTGCCCAAGGAGAAACAATCCGAGGAAGGCATCAAAATCTGTGTGGAGACGATCCAGCGGTTAAAGGAGCTTCCCGGTATACGTGGGATCCACATCATGGCCATTGAGTGGGAGGAGAAGGTCAGAGGGATTGCCGAGATGGCCGGACTCCTGCCAAGACCACAGATCATGTAGACTCTACCAAGAAGGTCGTCATTCCGGCAAAAGCCGGAATCCAAGTTTTTTAAGACCCTCTGGATGCCGGATCAAGTCCGGCATGACGGAAAAAGGCATTTATGAATAGACTCTATTCCATGATTCCAATTAGGAAGAGAAAAATGTTGAACGTGTCTTTTTTGCCCTTTTTCTTGCTTTTTTGTCTGCTTGGATGGGTGTGTTCTCCTGCCCAAGCCAATGAGAAGATTGTCCCTCAACGGTCCTGGTTTGTCGACATGAATAAATTTCAATCTTCTTCTCATGGACGCATTTCCTGTTCCGAATGCCACTCAAACATCGAAGAAAAAGGGGTGAAACATCCTGATCCTCAACTGTTGAACCGGTCTTCCACCCTTCTTTACGATTATAAGAAATGCGAAAGGTGCCATCCCCAGGTCTACCAGCGTTATCTCAAAGGGGCCCATGCCAAGGCGCTCGTGGAGAGAAAGAAGGATGCCCCGACATGCGGGAACTGCCATGTCAGCCATTACGTCGTTTCCGGTCAGTCCCGTCTGACGCTCGGAAGATGGATGACAGAGATGTGCGGGGAATGTCATCCGGTCGAGAAGAAGACCTATCTCGAAAATTATCACGGAAAGGCAGCTTCCACCCTTGGGCACGAGGCTTCTGCCTATTGCACGGATTGTCACGGCGCCCATACCTGCCTCTCATTAAAGAAGAAAGAAATCGCCTTAGAGGCCTGCCAGAAGTGCCATCCGAATGCCCAGCTCCGGTTTACGGATTACGTGGTCCACGCCTCCAAAGAAGGGGTCAAGAAAGAGGATGTGGAGAAGCTCAATAAGTTAAAGATCCTCCGCTGGGTTGAAATCGGCTTTGGAATTATCGTCTTTTCGGTGTTGGCTTTCTTTTACTCTCACACCCTGGTTTGGATTCTCAGGAAAGTCCATGAATGGTTAAAAAGGAATTAGCCTTATGTCCGTGAAGGAAGATCACAAAGAAGCCTATTGGCGATTTAATGTTTTTCATCGGTTTATTCACCTGGTGATGATGATCACCTTTCTCGGCCTGGCTTTAACCGGGCTACCCCTCAAATATCCCGAAGCCTTCTGGGCCCAGGGGCTGATCTTTCTCTGGGGAGGGGTGAAGGGAGCCGGACTGTTTCATCGGTGGTTTGCGGGGATCACCTTCGGCTATTTTGCCCTCCATCTACTCTATGTGGCCTATTACCTTTTTGCATTAAAAGGGAAGTTATTGGGACCCCATTCCATGGTGCCCTCGCGAAAAGATTTTCAAGACCTCTACCAGCACCTTCGTTACTTTTTAGGGAAAGGGGCTCCGCCACAATTCGGCCGGTTTACCTACTGGGAAAAATTTGATTACTGGGCGGTCTTCTGGGGAATCACCTTTATCGGCGGATCCGGACTCCTGCTCTGGTTCCCGGAATTTTTCTCCCGGTTTTTCCCGGGGTTTTGGTTCAACATCGCTTATACGATCCACAGCGATGAGGCGCTTCTGGCCACGGGGTTTATCTTCGTTGTCCATCTTTTCAATGCCCACCTCCGCGCCAGCGTCTTTCCAATGGACAAGTCCATCTTTACGGGTCAAATGGAAGCCAAAAAGATGATCGACCATCATCCTCTGGAATGGGAGGATTTAAATCAACATCCTGAAAAGAAGGAGAAGCGAAAGGTGAGAAAAGATCTTCTCTTTCTTCTCCTCATCATGGTCCTTTCCGGAATCCTTCCTACATTCTCCAACGCCCGCGGGTTGACCGATGAAGAGATGATGGAGGCGGAGAAAAAGATATGTCTGCGCTGCCATCGCCAGCCCAACCTCAATAGCAACGAAGGCATTGCCACCGCGACCCTCTTCTGCATGGATTGTCATGGAAAGAAGGATGTGGAGAAGAAGGTTGATGGGAAAACAGTCTCTGTTTATATCGACCCGAAAGACTACGCAAAGACGGTCCATCGAAGGACCGCCTGCTCTCAATGCCATGAGGGAATTGCCTCTTCCCCCCATCGAACGCACCAGTTCAATTGCGCTTCCTGCCATGGATATCATGGCGAGGGGACGGCCCATGATCCTCACCGGAGCGTCAACTGCGAGGCCTGCCACCATGAATCGAAAGAGGTCCGGAAGGATTCCAAGACAGGCCGGATTGTGCTGGCCAAGATCAAAGAGGGCGTTCCGCTCAAGATGACTTCCCACCGGCTTGCCGATTTCAAAAATAAGGAAGCCTGCAAGAAATGTCACTTTCCTGAAAATCAGGTGGGGGCTCCGATTCGTGTCCTTCCTGCAAAGAGTTTGATCTGCATGGGCTGCCATAGCAGCTCGGTGACGCTCAATGATCCGGTTTCCATTGTCTCCATCCTCCTTTTTCTGGTTGGTATCGGAGCTACCCTCTTCTTCTGGTTACAGGGGACGATGGTTGAGCCTTCCTTTACCGCCCGTGAAAAGCTTTCCTACATCGGAGAGAAAGCGTGGCAGGTCATCTTCTCCAGGAGGATAAGGACTCTCCTCAAGGTCTTTGTTGTGGATGTCCTCCTGCTGAGAAGCGTTCTGAAGGAAGGCGTCGGTCGCTGGACCATTCACAGTCTCATCTACCTTCCCATCTTTATCCGGTTTCTGATCGGAGTGATTCTCCTCTTCCTGTCGGCTCTCTTTCCGATGAGCTCGAAGGTGGCAATGTTGCTCGATAAGAACTTTCCTCCTATTGCGTTCATCTACGATTTTCTGGGATTATGCATCATCCTTGGAGCCGTGGCCGCGATCATGAGGCGCCTCCAGGGGAAGACCCAAAAAGCGGCCACGGGCAGACAGGATTATGTGGTCCTCGGCCTGATCGGAGCGATCCTATTGACAGGCTTTTGGGTGGAAGGAATGAGGATTCTTCAAACAGCCCTCCCTCTTTCAGAAGCGCTTCCCTCTTTTATAGGGTATCCCATTTCGCTCCTTCTCGGTCTCTTTCCTATTCGCTGGGAGGTGGTCTATCCTTTCGGCTGGTATATCCATGCCATTCTGACAGGAGCGCTGGTCGCCTACCTTCCTTTCAGTAAAATGTTCCATATCCTGATCAGCCCTCTCGTTGTTTTGATCAAGGCTGCTGTGGGGGAAAAATGAATGTGAGCCTTTCGAGTAAAGTTCTCCATTGGTGTAAAACTCTGATTCACTCCAGGCGTTTCTCCAAAAGCTGGATGGGGAAGAGCCTCTCCATGATTCAGCTGATGGAGCTGGACGCCTGCACCCATTGCGCCATGTGCACCTCCCATTGCTCGGTGGCGATCGCTTTTGAAGGAATACCAAACATCAATATTCTCCCTTCCGAAAAAGTCGGTTCGATCAAGGCGCTGGCTTCCGGCAGCCCGCTTACGGAACAGGAGATCCGGGAGCTTCAAGAGGGCGTCTATCTCTGCACCAATTGCTACCGCTGCACCGTGGTTTGTCCAGTGGGGATCAATCTGCAGAATTTGTGGATTAAAGTCAGGGAACTCCTCCTTCATAGAGGAGTCCCCGAGCTTTCGGTTCTCTCTCCCCTCTCGTATTACCGGGGTTTGATGAAGGGGGAGACGGTTGCAGGAGATTATGAAGAGCCTCTCACACAGGCAAGGGAGGCGATTTCGGCTCAATGCGGTTTAATGAAGAAGAAGGACGAAGTTCTCCATCTGATCCCCGTGGATGAAAAATTCAAAGGCGGGTTGGACCTTTCCGCCCAGGCGAAAAACTTTTCGGTTTGCTTCGGCTGCCAGACCTGTACGACTGTCTGTCCCGTGGTGGGCCACTATGAAAATCCACAGGAGGTCCTTGGACTCCTGCCCCATCAGATTATGCACGCCGCCGGATTAGGGCTGAGGGACCTGGCCCTTGGATCCAATATGCTCTGGGATTGCCTCACCTGCTATCAATGCCAGGAGCAATGTCCCAGAGGGGTATCCGTGACCGATGTGCTCTATGAGCTCAAGAATTTAGCCGTCAGATACACGAAAGAGAAGAGATGATGAAATTCGCACTATTTTTAGGTTGCCAGATTCCCATTCGATTGAAACAGTACGAGACCTCATCCAGGCTGGTTTCAGAGCGACTCGGCCTGGAGCTCATCGATATCGAGGAATTTAACTGTTGCGGGTACCCTTTGCGGAACATCGATTTCAAAACCTTTCTCCTGGCATCGGCGAGAAATCTGGCACTTGCCGAAACGAAGAAGCTGAATGTGATGACCTTATGCCAGTGTTGCTACGGAGCCCTGAAAAAAGCGGACTTTCTTCTGAAAGAGAACCTCTCTCTTCGGAAGGAGGTCAATGCGGTTCTTCAGCAGGAGGGTATTCCATACGAAGGAAAGATTGAGGTGAAGCATCTCCTGTCCGTTCTTGATCAGGAGGTGGGGGTTGAAGCGATCAGGAAGAGGATCGAAAAACCCTTTCAAGGGCTTAAAATTGCCGCCCATTACGGATGTCATGCGCTGCGGCCAAGCCAGATTGTACGGGTTGATGATCCAGGGAACCCCTCCATTTTTGAGCGGTTAGTGAATGTGACCGGGGCGGAAAGCATCGATTGGCTGATGAGGCTTGAATGTTGTGGGGCTCCTCTTCTGGGGAGCCATGATGAGTTGTCAACGGAGATGACGTTAAAAAAACTTAACAATGGGAGAGAGTCAGGCGCGAATTATCTCTGCACCGCCTGCACGTATTGTCAAATTCAGTTCGATACCGTTCAGCAGATGATTCTCTCTCAGCAGGGTTCAAATTCTCCTCTTCCCTCTCTTCTCTATCCTCAGCTCCTGGGGCTGAGCATGGGGATTTCCCCCGAGCCTCTGGGGCTCAAGATGAATAAGATACCGATCCGTGAGATCGGATCATGACATACAGAGTGGATAGACAAACCCACATAAAATAACGTTCACTGGTACCACTTCTTCGGCCCAATTCCTGCTTTAAAGAGGGCAGAGAATATATCCCTTTAGAAAAATCCAAAGAAGGAGGTTCACATGAAGAACCATAAGATGATAACACTCATTCTATTAATGGTCCTCGTGACATGGGGGACTCTCTCTTCTGCCTACGGCCAGGAAAAACCTAAGCCGGAGCAGGCTGGAATCACAATTGCCCGACTCGTTGTGGGAACAGGAGTGGAAAAAGGAGAGCCGGTTGGTGTTGCGGATAAATTTCCAGCGACACAGGAGAAAGTCTATTGTTTTTTAGAAGCCAAAAACATTCCCAAAGATATGGACATTTCATTTGTCTGGATTCATGGTCAAAAGGAGCAGTTGAAAACGAGCTTGCCGTTGAAGATGGGTTCGAAATGGAGGACTTACGCCGATAAGAATTTAAGAGGGTTAAAAGGGGATTGGAAAGTGGAGATAAAGGATGCGAATGGAAACCTGATCAAGGATGTTCAGTTCAAGGTTGAATGATTTTTTTTTGAAAAAAGGGGCACTCCTAGTGTCCCTTTTTTGTTGTCACTCCTGTCCATGTATGTTATTAATCAATTCGTAATTGCAAGGACATGACAGGGGAAATCTCTCTTTCCCCTCTTTGGCAAAGAGGGGTAGGGGAGATTTTCGGAATGATATGTCTTCTTAAAATTATCATCTCCTTTTAAAATATCTTTTTTAAAGTTTCACCTCAAGATAGGTTTTTATGGAGAGCAAAGACTATTTAGACCTGAAGGCGATTCTGGCCATTCTCATCCTGACGCTCCTCTGGGGATTTAATTATTCTGCCATCAAGATCTCCAACGAGGGGATCTCTCCCGTCTTCGCCTCAACCCTTCGTTCTCTCATCGCCTCGATATGCGGTGCGATTTACTGCCTCCGAAAGGGGGAGAAATTATTCCATACGGATATTCGGCTTTTTCACGGAATCGTGGTCGGACTCTTATTCGGTCTGGAATTCGCCTGCATCTATTTTGGGATGCTTTATACGGATTCGGCCCGTTCCGTCGTCTTCGTCTTCCTGAGCCCTTTTGTGGTGGCGGTGGGCGCCCATTTCTTCCTTAAAGGGGACAGGCTGACCCTTTTGAAGACATTGGGATTAGTCATCGCTTTTGCGGGCATTGTCTTTGTCTTTTATGGAAAACCGAAGACCGCCAAACCCAATATGCTCCTTGGCGATCTCTTGGAAATTACTGCGGGGATTTTATGGGGAGCCACCACTCTTTATATTAAAAGGTATATGGCAGGAAAGGTTGAGCCGATTCATACCTTTCTCTATCAGCTTTTCTTCTCCATCCCCATTCTATTTGTGGTGAGCCTTATTCTTGAACCGAATTGGATGTACCGGATTGATCCCCTCATCTTAACTTCTATTTTTTATCAGTCGGTGATAGTGGCATTCATCAGTTATTTTATCTGGTTCAAGTTGATCCATCAATACTCCGTGAGCCGGCTCAGCGCCTTCACCTTCTTCACGCCCATCTTCGGCGTCCTTTCTGGCATCCTCTTTATCAGGGAAGAACTCACCTTTTCACTCATGGTGGGCCTTCCCCTGGTCTCCGTGGGAATCTTCCTGGTAAACTGGAGAAAAAAAGCTGCAACCTGAAGGGTCATGGCGAACCGGAGGTTTATCCATTATAATCCTGAAAACTGCGTGATAACTATGCATTGAGTTCCCACATATTTCTATTACAGGCCGCTGTGGAAAAGCCATTGGTAGCCATTTAAGGTTTATAAAACCTGTTCTTAGGCCATAATGCTAACCTACCTAAAAGGTAGGTTAAGATTATTGTAAAAAAGTGTGTAAAAAATTTGAGATATTTCATCTCTGAGCCTTATTTAAAGGGTTGAAAGCTACATGGTTCCATCGTTAACATTTTAGTTTTCACGCAGGATTCAGGATAATATTTAAACCTCTATGCGATTCTTCCTCTTTGTCAGCGTCGTCCAATCGATCCTCCTTTTCGGCCACTGGTTTCTATACAGGACCCTGGTCCCCTTTTTTGGAGTAACCCATCCGGCGAAGCTCTGGACCTTGCGGGTTGCCATGGGCCTGTTGTCCCTCAGCCTTATCGGCTCGTCTTTTTTTTCCTTCCGTTATTCGAACCTCCTGGCGCGGACCCTTTATACGGCCTCCGTATCCTGGTTGGGAATCTTTTATCTCCTCTTTCTTGCCTCTCTCCTTGCATGGACCGTCTATGGCCTGATGAGGTTATTCCACGTTCCCATGGATCGAAGAACATTGATCATCGTCCTATTCGGGATCGCTTTGATAGGAAGCCTTTATGGGTTTATCAATGCCGGAATCATTCGCATCAACACCGTCAGTCTGCCGATTCCTAATTTACCCGTTGCGTGGGAAGGCAAAACCGCGGTCTGGATCAGCGACGTCCACCTGGGCCAGGTGAGAAATCACCGGTTTGCTCAGCGCATTACTGGTATGATTCAGGATCTTAAGCCGGACCTTGTCTTTATCGGCGGCGACCTCTATGACGGCGGAGAGGCAATGGATCTCAATCACATGGTCGAGCCCCTGTCGCGGCTTACTCCTCCCTTGGGCGTCTATTTTGTTACCGGAAATCACGAAGAGTTCTATGACAACAGACCTTACATCAATGCTGTTCGCGGCGCCGGAATACGGGTGCTGAATTATGAGAAAGTGGAGATCGACGGTCTGCAGATCATCGGCGTGGGTTACAGGGATTCGAGAAATCAGAAACAGTTCAGGGCAATTCTTCAGAAATTGGAGATCGACCGCCAGAAGCCGAGCCTCCTCTTAAAGCATGTGCCCATTGATCTGGAGATAGTCAGAGATCAGGGGATCTCAGCCCAGATTTCGGGTCATGCGCACCATGGCCAGGTTTTTCTCTTCCGGTTCATCACTTCGATGATCTATAAGGGTTACGATTACGGGCTCAAAGAGTTTGGTGACCTTCTGGTTTATACCTCCAGCGGGGTCGGCACCTGGGGCCCTCCCATGCGCATCGACACAATCCCGGAAATCGTTGTCATCAAATTTGTCAGGAAAAATTGATGGGACATCTGCATCCTTTATGCAATGACCTGTCTTCTTTTAAGCTTTCAACTTATCCTTACTCTTAATGACTTTGTCCCTCAATCTCCCTATCCCCTCACCTCCCCATCTTCTTTTTAATGAAATGCACCAACTTTTGGGGATCTGGGCTTAGTCAATTCCTCTTCGGTAAGAGGCAAGTTTGAATCAAAAGTCATTTCTATTAAATCTGCAGCGAAAAATCGGGACTTTGTTTAATTTTTCGGCTTATTTTTCCTTTCGTGATTCGTGGAATATGTGAGAGTTAGCCCCCCAAGCCCATTCCTTTTGAGAATAAGCCCTATGTTGATCAAATATCCTAACATCAGTGGAGAAGGGGACTGTCCCCTTTTCTTATCTATTGCCTAAATTGAGCGATTTTTTCACCCTTCACAAGGGAGGCGGGGAGGCCGAAAAGCCTTTTAGAGCGATTACCTTTAATAGGTTGAATTAACCAAGCGGCCTGTTCAATCATCACCTGTTTGGTGAATCATTATGGCCAATTGCCCTTTGTTTCAATGTATCGCATTCTAAAAGGGTTTGAGGCATCTCGGCCTCCCTTGCGAGATAGGGTTAATCGCTCAATATAGGTATTATTTATTACTTGGAGGCGGAGGGGATATCTTCCATTTGAACAATTTTTTCAAGGGCAACTATGACCGGGGGGAGATCATCAGTAATCGTATCCCAGACTCTGTCGAGATCGATATCAAAATAGGCGTGAATAAGTCGATTCCTCATTCCAATGATGTTCAACCAGGGTACCTCCGAATGGCTATCCCTGGATTCTTTAGTTACCTTTGAGGCTGCTTCCCCCATAATTTCTATAGATTTAACAAGAGAAAGTACCAGCATCCGGTCTGTATCCAAATCTCTTCGCTTCTTGCCTCGGATAAAAGACATTGCTTCTTTGGCGGAGTCCAGCATGTGGCGGAGGCGTGTCAGGTCATCCTTGTACATATTGAACCTCCGCCGAGTCAAGGACTTCGTGCCGGAAATACCGACTCAATTCTGCAGGGGTTCTTAAATCCACCTTGTGGTTCAAAATTTCTGAAAGCTCCATTTCCATCCCTGCCAACTTCAAGAACCCTACGATCTGTCCGGGTTCGAATTCAACAAGTATGTCCAAATCACTGCCAGGGCGGAAGTCTTCCCGGAGGAAAGAACCGAAAAAAGATAACTTTCGGATATGGTGTTTTTTGCAAAACTCCTCTATTTTCTCTTTGGGAACCTTAATTTGGGCTCTTTTTGCCATCATTTAACCCCACCGATACAAAAGCTTTTGTTTCCTAAACTACTATCGCTTATAAATATAAGGATTTTTTTGATAATTGTCACTTCTTTTCTTTTTTTCCTTCTCCCCTCCCTTCTCATTTCTCTTTTGGTTGCTCAAGTCTATGCGATTCTATCGATGACCCACTGCCTATTTGAATTTAGATTTCATTCTATCTAAAACAGCAAATTAGTCAAGCCTTTGACTCTTTGGCAGAAAGAAACAGGGTTGACTCTTAGCCGTTGATCTCAATTATAGTTTTGAAGGCAAAGACAGTGGGTATTGCATAGGATTGTTTTGCCATGGGATACCTAATTTATTGAATTGTGGACAAGTGAAATAAAGAACTGGATGATTAGAATTTAATTCTTTCGCATGATGTGGCTGACTGCTTTTTCGAGGCCGTCGAGGGTGAGTTCGAACATGGGAAAGATTTCCTGGATGTGGAGGATCGTCCGGGTGTAGGCCCATTCCACAGGGGGCACCGGATTGATCCAGACGGAGTGAGGAAAGGTTTTGGCAATGAATTCGAGTCTCATATAACTGGGTTTTCCGGACCGCTCTCCCACATAGATGGACCCGTCCGTGGAGAGCAGTTCATAAGGAGCCATACTTGCATCCCCGATGATGATGAACCTTGTCTCAGGATCGAGGCGAGGCAGTTCATCCAGAGGAAATGGTTTTGACCGCCTCTGAGGATCTTCCCAGAGGTAGTCATAAATCGTGTTGTGAAAAAAGAAGGTTTTAAGCTCTTTGAACTGTGCCCGTGCATAGTTGAAAAGGGTCTGCACGAGTCCGATATAGGGGTCCATGGACCATCCGCCATTGTCGATCGCCAGGATCACCTTTAACCGGTCTCTAAGGCTTTGATCGAATACGATCTCGATCTCGCCCGCATTTTTCATCGTCTCGTAGATCGTTTCGTCGATATTGACCCTGTCCTTCGGGCCATGAGGGACCATGTTCCTCAATCTCTTCAGAGCCTCTCCCATCTGAGATTCGGTGAGCGGACCTTCCTGGGAGTAATCTCGATACCTTCGCTCCATCGCCACTTTGACGGCAGACTTATTTCGGGAAACCCCTCCGACCCGCATCCCGCCGGGATGGTATCCGGAATGGCCTACCGGAGAAGTTCCTCCTGTCCCGATCCATTTTTTCCCGCCGTGGTGGGCTTCGGTCTGTTCTTTTAAACGGTCGAGAAAGTACTGAAGGAGCTCCTCGGGAGTCAATTTACTTAAATCTTCTTCCTTAATGCCGAGGAGGTCTGCCAGCTCTCTTGGGTTTTTCAACCATTCCTCGAGAAGGGCGCGGGCAACCTCTGAGATTTCGATGGCCTCCGGTTCCTTTAACTCAACTCCCTGAAAGCGGTGGGCAAAGACCTGATCGTAGAGATCGAAATATCTCTCGCTCTTTACGAGGATCGAGCGGGCAGCCGTATAGAAGTCATCCACGGAATTGACCAGCCCCATATTCAAGGCTTTCTGAAGCCTCAAGAATGAGGTCGGAGAGACCGGAATGCCAACTTTTTTAAGTAAGTAGAAGAAATCGACGAACATCATTCACCACTGGAATAATGGAATAGTGGAATAGTGGAATATCTGTTTAATCATTCCGCAATCCGCATTCCGAAATCCGCAATTTATTTAATTAAGCTCTGAACCGTCCGACGGCGTTCTGGGCTACGGCATAATCGGGGCTTTTCTTGTAGAGAATGCCGAGAAAGGGAACCTCTCCCTTGACCAGATCCTTTACCCGGAAATCGGGATCCGATCTCAATGCCCTGATCCAGTTGATCAGCTCCCGGGTCGCCGGTTTTTTCTCGATGCCCTTGATCTCTCTGAGGCGGTAAAATGTCCTGACAGCGCTATCCAGCAGCTCTTTATCGATACCGGAGAAATGGACTTCAACGATCTTTCTCATCATGTCAGGCTCGGGAAAGGCGATGTGATGGAAATTGCATCGGCCAAGAAAGGGGTCTGAGAGGTCTTTCTTGGCATTGGATGTAATGACGATAACCGGCCTGTTTTGGGCCTTAACGGTTTTGTCGATCTCAATGATATCGAACTCCATCTGGTCGAGCACATCGAGCATGTCGTCCTGAAAGTCGGTGTCGGCCTTGTCGATCTCATCGATGAGCAAGACAACCCTCTCATCGGAAGCAAAAGATTGCCCGATCTTTCCCATTTTGATGTAATCTTCGATGTTGCTGACATCCCGTTTGGAATCCCCGAAGCGGCTGTCATTGAGCCGGGTGAGGGTATCGTACTGATAGAGGGCATCAATAAGCTTCATGCTCGACTTGACATTGAGGACGATCAACCTCATCTGAAGGGCTTCGGCAATGGCATGAGCGAGCATGGTCTTGCCCGTTCCAGGCTCTCCTTTGAGCAGGAGGGGCATTTCAAGGGCGATGGATATGTTGACGATTTTGGCTAATTCCTCATCGAGGACATATTTTGAACCGCCTTTGAATTTTCTGTTTTGAATTTCTTTGCTCATCTTTTCTGCTCCTTTTTAGACCTTAACCTGTGAAAATTTTATCATATATATTAACCCTTCTTACTCCACCTTTCAACCCGGTCCGACCCCGTGTCCGACCCCGGCATCCGTTTGCTTGCATAAAGAATGGAAATTTGTTTAAATTTCTATTCATGTCTCCTCCCAAGATCGATAGCCGATGGTGGACGACGCTTACCATCTCCACTGGCATCTTTATGTCCACGCTCGATGCGAGCATTGTGGGCATCTCCCTTCCCACGATCGTTCGGTCTCTGCATACCGACCTGAAGACCGTGGCCTGGGTGGTGATGGCCTATCTGATCATCATCACAGGGTGCCTGCTTTTGATGGGGAGATTGGCCGACCTTTTCGGCCGGGGAAAGATCTTTCTCCTCGGTTTCTTAACGTTTACCCTCGGCTCAACCCTCTGTGGGTTTTCGCCCACCATCTATTTTCTCATCGGTTCAAGGGTGATTCAGGGGCTTGGGGCATCCGCCCTGATGGCCATTGGCCCGGCGATCATTACGACCTCGTTTCCCGAAAAGGACAGGGGACAGGCCCTGGGCATGTTAGGGTCTGTCGTCTCCTTAGGATTTATTGCCGGCCCATTGATCGGAGGTTTTTTAGTTGAGCATCTTGGATGGCGATCGATCTTTTTCATCAATATTCCCATCGGAGCCATCGGAACGCTCCTCTCTTTAAAGATTTTGAAAGGGGACGGGACAATGGGCAGGGTGGAGTTGGACCTTCGGGGCGCCTTCCTGTTCTTTCTCTTTGTGACCTCCCTTCTCCTCTTCCTGAACCGTGTGGGTTGGGAGTCCACGCCTTTCTTCTGGGGGTGGATCTTTTTAGCCTTGACCTGCCTCAGCCTGTTCATCGTGATCGAACATCATTCCTCTTCGCCTCTGGTTGACCTAAACATCTTCAAAAGGCGGCTCTTCATCTCCTCCCTTGGAGCCAGTTTTTTTTCTTTCTGGATGAATGGCGCCCACAATTTCGTCATTCCGTTCTTCCTCCAGAATATCGCGGGATATTCCCCTTCCAAGACAGGGATGTTGATCTTCCCGGTTGCCCTGACCGTGATGGTGATGGCGCCGATCGGAGGAAGGGTCTCGGACTGGGTCGGGGTAAGAGTTCCCGCCACCCTTGGTTTAATCCTCACTTCTCTGACGATCTTCTCTTTTGTTTTTCTTAAGGGGGAGGTTAGCGATTATGAAATCTTATGGAGACAGGTGATCCTTGGAATCGGAATCGGACTCTTTAGTCCGGCCAATAATAGCGCCATCATTGGATCGCTTCCGAAAGTGAATGTGGGTGTGGCCTCGAGCTTTTTAGCCCTATCGAGGAATCTGGGGATAGTGATCGGAGTGGCCTTCGCAGAGATGGTCATCGGTTTTAGAAATCCCGTAACCTCGCCGGAGACAGGAAGGGGTCCATCTCTCGAAGGTATTCAGGATGTCTGGCGGATTCTTCTCGTCATCGGGTTGATTGCCATCTTTCTCTCCTGGAAAAGGGGAAAAAGGGAGGTTTGATGATGGAGAAGGCATATGGAGCTGCATATCAAGTAATTTCATTGACTTGGAGATAATTTTTAGGGAATATATAGGAGGAGGTATTGGGTGAAACGTTCGGACGGAAGATTGCCTGAGGCTTTAAGGCCTTTAAAGATCACAAGGGATTATATGAAACACGCCGAGGGTTCGGTCCTCATCGAGATGGGCGATACGAAGGTGATCTGCTCGGCCAGCCTGGAGGAGAGGGTGCCTCCCTTTTTAAGAAATACGGGCAAAGGCTGGGTGACAGCGGAATATTCGATGCTTCCCCGCTCAACAAACACCCGGACACCGAGGGAGTCAGGCAAGGGAAGCGGACGGACGTTTGAGATACAGAGGTTGATCGGCCGTTCTCTTCGGTCAGTGACCGATCTGAAAGGGTTTGGAGAGAAGACGATCTGGGTTGATTGTGATGTGATTCAGGCGGACGGAGGGACACGGACTGCCTCCATCACCGGAGCCTATGTAGCGCTGGTCGATGCCTTTCGGAAGATGGTGGAAAAGGGAATGATCAAAAAGATTCCTGTTCATAATTCCGTTGCGGCAGTGAGCGTGGGTAAGGTGGACGGGAGGATTCTGCTCGACTTAAACTATTCAGAGGACTCCCGAGCCGAGGTCGATATGAATGTGGTCATGACAGGCTCCGGAGAATTTATAGAGGTTCAGGGAACTGCGGAGAATGCCGTCTTTTCGAAAAAGGAGATGGATGCCTTGATCCGGATTGCAGAGAAAGGAATCAAGAAACTAACGGCATATCAGAAGAAGTCTCTTGAGGGAGGCAGATAATTACTCACAAGAGATTGGACATCATCGTAGCTACGAAAAACAAGGGTAAGCTGAGGGAGATACGAGGCATCCTGAGAGGTTTGTCCATTCAACTACACGGTCTTAATGATTTTAAGAATATTCCTAACGTTGAGGAGGATGGAGAGAGTTTTGCTGAAAATGGGCTGAAGAAAGCCCGGTTCTATTCTCAATTTTTCGGAAAGCTAACCATAGCGGATGATTCGGGATTGGAAGTAGATGCGTTGGCCGGGAAACCCGGCGTCTATTCCGCCCGTTATGCAGGGATCAGGGCATCGGATCAGGAGAACCGGAAGAAGCTCCTCAAAGAATTGGAAGGCGTTCCGATTTCAAAGAGGGGGGCAGGGTTTAAATGCGTCATGGCGATGGTATCGCCGGACGGGAGAGAAGCGGTGACCGAGGGATCGTGTAGAGGAAGAATCGGGTTTAAAGAGGCTGGGAAAAGGGGATTTGGATATGACCCCATCTTCATCCTTCCCCAATATGGAAAGACAATGGCTCAACTCAGCCTCGAGGAGAAAAACAGAGTGAGCCATCGAGGCAAGGCCTTGAGGAAGTTGAGAAAGGTTTTAAAGTGGAAACTGACTAAAAGGTGATGGGAATCTATCGGAAAATGTGTTAATTAGAGTTCGTCCATAAACTCCTTTTGATGTCATACCGGACTTGATCCGGTATCCAGAAGGCCTTGAAAAAACTGGATTCCGGCTTTCGCCGGAATGACAATGTTTTTTGAAACAATTTGAAACCAGTATCATTTGGATATTGACCAATTGGAATCTATTTGGATCCTGGGATTTGGTGATTGGGATTTTTAAATGTCGGGGCGTAGCGCAGCCTGGTTAGCGCGCCTGCCTTGGGAGCAGGAGGTCGGCCGTTCAAATCGGCTCGCCCCGACCATTCATTAACAATTAAGGGCAAATACGGGACGTTCCTGAAATATTGAAATAAAGTCAATAAAGATTAAGAAAAGAACGGAGTCCCCCCTTGGAAAGTTAGCCCATCCAATTGCGGAGTGCGGATTGGAAAAAAACAGGCAGAGGATTTAAAGCATTCAACGGCATTTCTTAGATGTTCATTGGCCTTTGAGATACTTATTAAACCAGGCAATACAGCGGGTCCATGCATCCCTGGCTGCTTCGGGACGGTAGCTCGGCCGATAGTCTGCATAAAAAGCGTGCGGAGCTCCCGGGTAGAGGACGAACTCCGCGGTTTTGCCTGCGGCCCTAAAGATTGCCTCCAGTTCCTTGACGTCAGCCACAGGAATGCCCAGATCCGCTTCCCCGTAAAGGCCAAGGATAGGCGCCTGGATTTTCCCGACGATATCGAAAGGTCCTTCCGTACGAACGCCCGGCGTTTTTGCCGGACGGAGCTGACCATACCAGGCAACCCCGGCCTTCACCTCGCGATTATGTGCCGCGTAGAGAAAGGTGTATAATCCACCACGGCAAAATCCCGTGACGCCGATTCGGTCTGCTCTCCCTGCGGGATGCCGGGAGGCATAAGCGACCAGGCTGTCCAGATCTGCCATGACTCTTGCATCGGGCACGACATCAACTATTTTTCGGACGGCTGCGATATCGGTCAGATGCAGCACGCCTCCTTCCCGTGCATAAGGTTCAAAGGTGATGGCGAAAAACCCTTCCCTGGCAAAGCGCCGGGTAACATCCTTCATGTGTTCATGCATTCCGAATATTTCCGGGATCACCAGCACGACCGGGTATTTTCCAGCGGCTGAAGGCCTCGCTTCATAGATAGGTATCTGAAAATCGCCTGAAGGGACTCTGGTTTCTTTTACCGTAAGCCCTTCAGTTGAAGTGGTAATGATTTCACCTGCCACTGGATTTGCAGCGATTGCGAAACCAGCCAGGCCGACCCCTGTGGCGGTCATCCGGGCGAGAAATTGCCTCCTCGACATTCCTTCATAGGCATTTGCCAACCAATCTTCGACCATAAGGCCCTCCTCATTTTGGATTGACGATGAAGTGATAATCCCCCCTTTATTAACTTAACTGTGAGAAGGGACTGAGTCAAGAGAAGAAGAGGTGTTTTAAATAGCTCAGAAAATAAACCTTTTCCCAGATACTTCCTCTCCCCTGGGTGGGAGAGGATTGTCGATTAGACCCGACCGCGGGAGGTGAGGGGGATAAGTTCATATGTCCACCCCCACCCTTACCCATCGAAGGGGGAGGGGGGATTAAAGATTTTCGTGGTTCGCGTACTAAAAATAGGGTCAGGTCTATTTTTTTAGCATGACCTCTCATGAGGAAAGTCCATCGGTCTTCAAGTGTGAATTAAGGTGTCATCCAAAAAAAAATGGGCCCGCCCTGAAGCGGAACACTGAATTAAACTATTTATTGAACGAGAGACAGAAGGCTTTCATCAAGGAGAGAGTTTTTTTAATACCTTGAATTTTTGAGTGACAACGAGTCGTTTCAGGTTCTGTGTCGGTTGGATGTGAGTTTCGGCGACGTGAGGTACATGACTATTGCAGAGAGCAAGGCAAGGACCGACCCGAGCCCGAGGGCGGCCGTCCAGCCAAACCACATAGCCACATAACCGGTCACGCCCGGCGCCACGATGGAGGCAAGCGCGCTTCCCGTATTCATCATCCCGGTGATGAACCCTGCCTTTTGCACATTCATGTCCATGGGCAGACTCCAGAAGGCCGAAAGGTTCATGCCTGCCAGGGAGATGGTTAGGATGATGAGACCTACGGCCACCCCGGCATTCCCCGCCTGAGTCACAAACCACACACACGCACCCATTGCCGGTGCCCCAATATAGATCAGGGTTCGCCTTGCACAGCCGGTTGAAAAGACTTTCCTTTAGAGCGTGGTAAATATTCAAAAGCGGGAGTAATCTGTCAAACCATAAACCCAACGCAGAAAGGATGGGCCCTTCTAATAATACACAAAATGTCATGGAATGGGAAAAAATCGAACACCCTTCCGGTAAAATGGAAAAAAATCACAGACTGGACATATTTTGATAAAGCCAAATATTCCTTATAGTTAGAAATAATTTACAGTAAAATATTGCCAACCTATTGATTCTGGTATATTTTTTGCTGCTTCTCTTGTTTGTCATGAAAAAGCCAGACAAAAAAAGAATCATTTTGCTCCTCAGATGGACTGCCATTATTGTGACCTCTTATCTCATCCTTCTCGGCAGGGGGAGGGTGGTTGACCCCAGTCTAAGTCATCTTCTTGTTTTCGGATATCTCATTTCCAATGTGATCATTACCTTTTTTCCCAGTTCGTGGTTTTCAAATCCAAAATTCTTCTATCCGCTGGTGATTGTGGATACCGGAGTCGTCTTGCTCGGAATGTATCTTTCAGAGAAGATGGTCACCGATTTTTATCTGGTCTTTTTCATGATCATCATTTTTGCTTCGATGAGTCGAAGTTTCAAGTTGCTGATGTTCATCGGGGGAGCCACCGCCCTTCTCTATGGATTTCTTCTCTATTCCTGGGGACTTTTGATTTCCGAACATGGGAGCAGTTATGCTCTCCGGATCCCCTTTATCTTCATCATGACGGCCTTCTACGGATACCTCGTTCAAACCCTAACAAGCGAGAAACGCCGAGAACTCAGCATCTCCGAGGACAAGTATCGAGGCCTCTTTGAGAACGCAAATGAAGGGATTATCATCCTGAAAGATCCTTCCTTACAGATTGCAGATGTGAATCGGGAGGTGGAGAAGGTCACCCATTATGCCAAAGAAGAATTTTTACAGAAGGGGTACTTCGACCTATTCAGACCCGAGGAGAATGAAAAGGCTAGAATTTATTTGAATGAAGTGATTGAAAAAGGAGAAAGAAGGGTGGATGATCTCCCATTAAGGAAGAGGGATGGGACTTTCTTTGAGGCCGATTTATCTATCAAAAGGATTGGCCTGGGTGAGGAGTCCTTCTTCCAGATGATCTTTAGGGATATCACCGAAAAAAGAAAGCTTGAAAGGAAGATCATTGAGAGCAAGAGAAACCTTGAGGCTATCTTTGACGGCATCAGGGACCAGCTTTCCATCCAGTCTCCGAATTTTGAGATCCTTCGTATTAATAAAGCCGTTATCGAAAGGCATTCCACTACCTTTCAAGAGCTGATCGGAAGAAAATGCTACGAGGCCTATTATCAAAGAACCTCTCCCTGCGAAGGCTGTCCTCTGTCGATGACGCTTGGTACCCGGCAACCGGCTTCCGCCATTCTTAAGTTCCCAGAAACAGCATTGGTTCAACAGGTCTTTTCTTATCCTGTTTCAGACGAAAAAGGGAAGCTTCTCTATTTAATTGAATATGTCAAAGATGTTACAGAGGAGCAAGGGCTTCAAGAACAGCTGATCCAATCTGAGAAACTGGCCGGAATAGGGGTCCTGGCTTCAGGGGTGGCCCATGAAATCAATAACCCTTTGAGCGGGATTATTGGGATGGCTGAGATTGCCCTTGAGGAAGAAGACCCATTAAAAAATAAGGATTATCTGACGGATATCCTGACCTGTGGAAAAAGAATCGGTGAGATTGTCAACGGACTGAGATCCTACTCACGAACCGCCAAGAGGGAGGATCTCAGTGTCATTGATCCTCAGGAAATTCTTGAGACTTCATTGAAGATGGTTCAACTGGCGACCAAATCCGCTCCTGTAGAGGTGATCAAAAAATTTCAGCCTGGCGAGAAGATAAAAGCAAACCCCGGGGAAATTCAGCAAGTGTTCACCAATTTGATGACCAACGCATTTCAGGCGATGAATGGGAAAAAGGGGCACTTGATTCTTTCCAGCCGGTCACTGAAGGATTTTGTGGAAATAAAAGTGAGTGACAGCGGGGTTGGAATCCCTCCCAAATATCTCAACCAGATTTTTGATGCTTTCTTCACGACAAAAAAGACAGGTGAGGGGACCGGTCTCGGATTAAATATCGTTTACCGGATTGTCACAAAACATGAGGGAACGATCGAGGTTGAAAGCACAGAAGGTGTTGGGACCACTTTTACGATTAAGTTTCCAAAATGGAGGAATAAACCATGAGCAAACGGATTTTGATCGTCGATGATGAAGAGGTGATCAGGAAGTTTTTAAAAATCCATCTGACCAAGCTGGGATATGAGGTGACAGAGGCTGAAGATGGCCAAAAGGCAATCGAAAAGATCGGGGGAGGCAAGTTCGACCTGATCATCTGCGATGTCATGATGCCCAATAAGAATGGCTGGGAGGTTGTCAAAGAGGTGAAATCCAACCCGAAGTCCAGTGAGATTCCCATCATCCTCCTGACAGCTAAAAACGAAGATGTCGATATGTTCAAGGGGTACGAATTAGGCGCCAATTACTATATGGCCAAGCCTTTTACCAAAGACCAGCTCCTCTATGGGTTGAAGTTGATGTTTGAGGAGGCCTCATAAAAGGAAAGTGCCTTGCTTTAAAAAAGCACTTTATCTAAGATACGGGCAGGAGTGAACTGTTTGATTTTAAACCCATTTCGGCCTGGCTATAAATCTCTTCTTGTTTCAAAAAGTTACCCGACTGGTAATCCACCCCCTTTACACCCGCAAAATTTAATCTTATAATTTGCCTTGACCAAAATTGAGGAAAGTCATAAAGTTATAGGCCAAGCGCCTGTAGCTCAGATGGATAGAGCTACGGACTTCTAATCCGTAGGCCGGGGGTTCGAATCCCTCCAGGCGCGCCAGAGATGGTACCAATGCAAATTGCAAAATTAGCAATGGAAAGTTAGCAATGTTGTTTAATTGCTAATTGATCATTGTTAATTGGCTATTTTTCAATGATCTTTTAATGGTGAGTGTAGCTCAGTCGGATAGAGCACTGGGTTGTGGCCCCAGTGGTCGAGGGTTCGAGTCCCTTCACTCACCCCAAAAAGCGCCCGTAGCTCAGCTGGATAGAGCGTCGGACTTCGAATCCGCAGGCCGTCCGTTCGAGTCGGACCGGGCGCGCCATACAAATAACATTGCAAATTGTAAATTTAGCAATGCAAAGTTAGCAATGTAATTAAATCTTGTCGAGCTGTTCAATTGCTAATTGACCATTGCTAATTGTTCATTTTGCAATGATCTTTAAATGGAGTGAGCCGTTAGCTCAATTGGTAGAGCAACTGACTCTTAATCAGTAGGTTGTAGGTTCGATTCCTACACGGCTCACCAGTTTTTAAGCCGAGGTGGCGAAACTGGCATACGCGCGAGACTTAGGATCTCGTGGTCGAAAGACTATGCGGGTTCAAGTCCCGCCCTCGGCACCATTTGATAAAGAAGAATTACGAAATTCGTAACACTTTAGCGGTTTGAAAATCTTTGTAAAATCCCTCCCGACCTCCCTTTGCCAAAGGGAGGAGATAAGGGTTTCCCCCTTTGGAAAAGGGGGATTAAGGGGGATTTTATGATGAATCTTTTGGTCAATTGACTCGTAAAACTCTTTTTTTCAAAATGCTAAAGTGATACCGAAATTCGAATATCGAAATCCGAAACAAATTTAAAATTCAAATTTCGAAAATTATCTTTGTTTCGGACATTGACATTTTGAAAATTCAGGCTTGTATCGGATTTCGTGATTAAGATTTCGAATTTTTGAATTATAGAAAGGTTGTGGATAGATGAATATTACCGTTGAAGAGATCAGTTCCGTCAAGAAGAAGGTGAATGTTGAAATTCCTCAGGAACAGGTGACGAAAGAGATCGAATCTTTCTACCGGGAAGTTGGGAAACAAGCGAAGATCAAGGGATTCCGACCAGGCAAAATCCCCAAGGATATATTGGAAAGACATTTCAAGGATTATGTCAAGTCAGAGGTGATTCAGAAGCTGATCCAGGAGACTTATCCGGCCGCGCTTTCCGAGAAGGATCTCCATCCGGTCTCTCCTCCTGTGGTCGACCCCGGTGAGTTGGAGAGCGGAAAGCCCTTTCAATATTCAGCCACTGTTGAAGTCAAACCCGAGATCAAAATGGAGGGCTATACCGGTTTAAATATTGAAGGGAAGAAAGAGAGCGCAAAAGAGGAGGAGGTTGAGGAAAGGCTGAAAGGCCTTCAAAATCTCCACGCCCAGTTGAAAACGGTTCCGGAACCCAGGCCCGTCCAGTCCGGAGATCATGTCATCATCGATTATGAAGCCAGAATGGACAAGAAGCCATTAGAAGAGGGGAAGGCGGTCGACTTCACCGTTGAGATTGGAGGCGGGCGTTTTATCCCTGCCCTGGAAGAAAAGATGATTGGCTTAAAACAGGAAGAGGAAAAAGAGATAGAGGTTCCCTTCCCCGAAGATTACGGGTATAAAAAATGGGCGGGGAAAACGGTTTCCTTCTTCGTTAAGGTTAAAGAGATAAAGGAGAAGGTTCTTCCTCCCCTGGATGACGAATTTGCAAAAGACCTGGGGGATTACGCCTCCCTTGAAGATTTAAAGGCCAAATTAAAAGAGGAGATCGAAAAGGAGAAGGAATTGATGCTGGATCGGCAACTGAAAGATCAGATGATCGAGCAGTTGATTCAGGCGAACTCTTTTGAAATACCTGAGAGCATGGTGGTGGAGCAGGCCAAGGCCCTTGTTTCGGATACCAAGTTGAGATTGGCCAGCCAGGGGATCGCGCTGAAAAATTTGAATATCCCGGAGGAGAAACTCCAGGAGGATTATAAGGAAGTCGCGCAGAAACAGGTTCGGACCTTTTTGATCCTTGAAAAGATTGCCGCCCAGGAAGGGATTGCCGTGACCGATGAGGAGGCGGACGAACGTCTCCAATCCATTTCAGAGAGAAGTCATCAAAAGTTTGATGTGGTGAAACGATATTATGAAAAGAACGGGTTGATCCCCGAACTAAAAACGGGGATCCTGACCGATAAGACCTTGAACTTTCTCCTGGAGAAAGCAAATATTTCATAACTGTCAGCAGGCAGGAATGATTGATGAGGAAGGGAAAATGGCACTCATACCGATTGTGATCGAGAAGGACGGAAGGGGGGAGCGGGCTTATGATATCTATTCCCGCCTATTAAAGGAGCGGATCATCTTTGTCGGCACGGCCATCGATGACGATGTGGCCAATCTGGTGATTGCCCAGATGCTCTTTCTGGAATCGGAAGATCCGGACAAGGATGTTCATCTCTATATCAATTCTCCCGGAGGGATCGTTACCTCCGGGTTGGCCATTTATGATACCATGCAGTATATCCGGCCGAAGGTTTCGACTCTTTGCATGGGTCAGGCGGCAAGTATTGCGGCCCTTCTTCTATCCGCCGGGGAGAAGGGAAAGCGGTTTGCCCTTCCCCATTCGAGGATCCTCATCCATCAACCCATGGGAGGGTTTCAGGGCCAGGCCACGGATGTGGACATTCAGGCGAAGGAGATTCTTCGACTCCGGGAAGAATTGAATGCGATCCTGGCAAAACATACCCTCCGGCCGTTAGATAGGATTGGCACCGATACGGAACGGGATTTTTATATGAACGGTCAACAGGCCAAGGAATATGGGATTATTGATGAAGTTGTCATCCAGCGTCCTGTCCGGTCTCAGAATTAATTCCGGGGAGAGATCAGAAAGGAGAGGGAGATGAAATCGAACGGGGGAAGCTACGGGAACGTATTGCATTGTTCGTTTTGCGGTAAGAGCCAGGACGAGGTGAGGAAACTCATCGCGGGCCCCACGGTCTATATCTGTGACGAATGCATCCAACTCTGCAATGAGATCATCGCCGAAGAGACCGAGGAGAGATTCGTTCCCGGAAAGTTGACCGTTCCCAAACCCATGGAGATCAAAGCCAGGCTGGACGCATATGTGATCGGGCAGGGG
>VGRU01000001.1 GCA_016875255.1 Deltaproteobacteria bacterium | reverse complement strand
TGCAAATCCATTCCACAGTACAATTCCATACGGCACCTCCTGGGCTAAGATTGAGATTCTTTCCCTGAAGCATATCAGATTTGTTTCTGCTTCGCTTCAAGGAGGTGCCTTTTAATCATTATCAATGTTAACGTTGATTCAGCTAAAAAAAGAGAGGAATGGAAGATGGAACCCACCAACAAATTGGTAAACCCTATATTGACCGATTTCTACCAGATCACCATGGCTTATGCTTATTGGAAAGCCAGGGTGCACGAGGAAGAGGCTGTATTTGACCTTTTCTTCCGCAAAAATCCTTTCCGTGGAGAGTTTGCCATCTATGCCGGGCTCGAGGAGAAGCTCAGGCTGTTCGAGAATTTCCACTTTACCGATGATCACATTGCCTATCTAAGAGAACAGATGGTTCAATGCGAAAAGGGTTTTTTTGACTGGCTCAAGAGTGTGGACTGTTCCAAATTAAAAATTTATGCCTTCAAAGAAGGGACGATCTCTTTTCCTCGCGAGCCGCTCATGAGAGTCCAGGGACCGATAGCCATTGCTCAGTTGCTCGAGACGGCCATCCTGACACTGACCAATTATCCGAGCCTGATGACCACCAATGCGGCGAAATACCGGCTGGCCGTGGGTTTTGAAAAGGGGTTGATCGAATTCGGTTTACGAAGAGCGCAAGGCCCGGACGGGGGGGTTTCCGCTTCCCGTTACAGCTATATGGGCGGTTTTGATGGGACGAGCAATGTCCTTGCAGGTTACCTATTCGGTATCCCCATACGGGGGACGCATGCCCACTCTTATGTGCAATCCTTTACAGGCCTTGAAGATTTGAAGGACCGTACCCTTCCCGGAGCAGACGGAAAAGTTTACGACTTTGTCAAGATGGTTCTGGAAATCCGAGCTGAATTGGATTTCAATCACACCAATGAAGGAGAGCTTGCTTCTTTCATTGCGTATGCCCAGGCCTTTCCAAGAGGGTTTCTTGCTCTTGTGGACACCTATGACACTTTGAAATCAGGCGTTCCTAACTTTATTTGCGTAGCCACTGGGCTTCTCAAATTAGGCTACAAACCGATCGGGATAAGATTGGATTCCGGAGACCTTTCATACCTTTCAAAGGGAACCAGAAGAATGTTCAACGAAATGGGCTCCAGGATCGATCCCGCCCTTTCAACATGTCTGATTATGGCGAGCAACGAGATTAATAAGAGCGTTCTGGTTTCACTGAAGCAACAGGGCCATGAAATCGATGCCTTTGGTATCGGGACGCATCTGGTGACGTGTGATGACCAGCCTGCCATGGGGTGCATCTACAAACTGGTTGAGGTAAAAGGCATTCCCCGGATTAAACTTTCGCAGGAATTGGGTAAAATGACCATCCCCGGGAAGAAAGAGGCATACCGCCTTTTCGGTAAAGACGGATACAGTTTATTGGATCTGATGATCAGAGTGGGAGACAAGCCTCCAGCCCCATCCAACCATGTGTTGTGTCATCATCCCTTTGATCCTATCAAACGCGTCTATGTCACCCCATCAAAAGTCATTCCGCTCCATCAGTGCGTCTGGGATGGGAAAAGGATTTACCCGGAAGTTCCGTTAAAGGAGTCCAGGACTCATGTGTTGAATCAGCTTCAGAACACAAGAGAGGACCATCTCAGAGACATCAACCCCACACCCTATAAAGTATCGGTGAGCGAAGAGCTTTACAACTACGTTTACCACCTTTGGGCAGAGGAGTCACCCGTAACAGAGTTAAGGTGATCCCCTATGTAGCATCTTCATCTATACTTTTCGGCGAATTCCACAGAAGAAGGAGAGCGCATGATTTTGTTAAATCCTAAAAATCACAAACGGCCCTATCCTGATGAACGATCTCGTGAGATCATGCTCAAGACCATCCAGTTTCTGGAAAACAAGGGCTTAAAGAGAATCAAAAAGGACTTTCATGAAAAGGTATGGAATTATGATTTTGTCGAATTTTTAAAAAAAGAGAAAATATTTGCGACTCTGATGACCCCCAAGGGGTATGGTCCAGAGGATTCGCGTTGGGATACCTATCGCAATTGCGAGTTTGCAGAGATCACCTCTTTCTACGGGCTGACTTACTGGTACACCTTTCAGGTTACCATGCTGGGCCTGGGGCCCATCTTTTTAGGTAAAAATGAAACCGTGAAACATCGGACGGCGGGACTCTTAGAAGAGGGCAGGGTCTTTGGGTTCGGACTCTCGGAAAAGGAACATGGGGCGGATATCTATTCAACGGACATGATGTTGACCCCAAAAGGAGATGGAACGTATGTGGCCAACGGTGACAAATATTATATTGGGAATGGGAATGAGGCTGCTTTTGTTTCTACCTTTGCCAGGATGTCGGATACTGGCGATTATGTGTGGTTTGTCGTGGACTCCAAACACAAAACATTCGAGTGCATTCAAAATGTCGTGAACGAATCAAATTATGTCGCTGAATACGCGTTGCACGACTATCCGATCACAGAGATGGATATCCTGAGCAGAGGCCAACGGGCCTGGGATGATATGCTGAATACGATCAACATCTGCAAGTTTAATTTGGGATGGGGTTCGATCGGATTGTGTACTCATGCTTTCTATGAGGCCATTGACCATGCAGCCAACCGAAATGTGTATGGTCAACAGGTGACAGATTTTCCCCATGTCAAGAAGCTTTTTACGGATGCGTACTGCCGGCTTGTGGCCATGAAACTCTTTTCTGAGAGGGCCAGCGATTACATGCGCATGGCCTCACCGGAGGATCGGAGATACCTCCTTTACAACCCCATGGTGAAGATGAAAGTAACCACCCAGGGAGAAGAGGTGATCAACCTGCTGTGGGATGTGATTGCAGCCAAAGGCTTTGAGAAGGATCCCTTTTTTGAAATTGCCACCCATGAAATACGGATGCTGCCCAAACTTGAAGGTACGGTCCATGTCAATATGGCGCTCGTGGTCAAGTTTATGCAAAACTATTTTTTTAATCCTAAAGAGTTTGCAAACGTGGTGCGCCGGGACGATGCCTCCAATGACGATGGTCTTTTTCATCAGGGACCGACCAAAGGATTGGGAAAAATCCAGTTCCATGATTACAACATTGCCTACCATAGCGTGAGTTTGCCCAATGTGGAGGTGTTTAAAGAACAGATTGCCGCCTTTACGGAATTCCTTATTCAGGCAACGCCGGATAAAAACCAGAGCCAGGACATTGACTATTTGCTTGCGCTGGGGGAAATTTTTACACTTGTTGCTTATGGCCAGTTAATTCTCGAGAATAAGGAATGTTTCGATGTCGAAGACGACCTGATGGACGAGATTTTCGATTTCATGGTTCGGGATTTTTCAAAATATGGACTTCAGGTTTTTTGCAAACCGAGCAGCACTTCTAAGCAGAAAGATCTATGCAGGAAGATGATCAAGAGCCCCGTTCTTGATGAGGAGAAATTTGAGCGTATTTGGAAAAAGCACGTCTATCCCTTGAGGGGGCAATATGCGATGAACCCCTGACCAGGGAAGAGCGACCAGGGGTGTTTGGGGTTATCGAAGGAGTTAAAACCCGGAGCATAGAACAAGGCTGCTTTCGTTTCTGTTTTTTGGGTATTGACTGTAGAACACCCTCTGTATTGATTCACCCATGAAAACCGACAAAGAACTTTATCGCAAGTTACGCGTCTTATCGCGTGAAACATTATGGAACGATGAAACCGCGCGGTTTGATCGTTCTCCTCCTGAGGAGCGGATCAAGCGGGTGGCGGTCATTCGTGCCGTAGGCACGGTCTTCTCCGAATCCGGCACGGCAAAACAGAAGGCTGAAGTGAGGTCATGGCTTGTTCGTCTTTTGGAGGATCCGAGTGAGAAGGTGAGACGCTATGCCATGACAGCTCTGCCAAAGCTTGGTGCCGGCACGAGCGAGGAAAAGGCGCTGCTCTCCCTGTTGCGGACGACCACTGTCGAACGGGAGAAGCAATTCCTGGGAAAGGCCCTGGAAAAGATCGGTGGAAAAGCCACATTGAACGTCGTGAATGGAGCCACTGCTTTCCTGCCGTTAACCGAACAGAAGGTGAAAGCCAGTGTGGCACGTAAGGAAGCACCCAGTATCATTCGGATGGACCATCTCCTCTCCAATGTGCCCCGTCTGAGGATCCATTTGCACTGCCGAAAAGGGCTGGAGGAGATTGTCAGCGATGAAGTGAAAGAGCATATCGCAAAAGGTAGGAGGTTCCGTATCGTTGAAGTGCAGAGCGGCCTGGTGGCCATCCGTCCGGTAGCGTCTTTCTCACTCGCAGACATTTATAAACTGAGATGTTTTGCCACGGTTGGCTTTTTCCTTGGCCATGTTAGGGGGACAGACCCGACAAAAAACAGCCATGCTCTGGCTTCTGTCATGGCGTCCCCTTTATCGCGCGCTGTTCTGGGGGCTTTCACAGAAGGGTCGATTCGCTACCGTCTGGAGTTTACTTCGAAGGGACACCAGAGAGGCGCTGTGCGTCTTCTGGCGAATCAGGTTTATGCCATGTCCCCCGACCTTCTCAACGACCCGCAACGCGCTCCCTGGTCAATGGATCTTCTTCCCACAAGGCATGGTTTCTCTGTAGAATTACGGCCGAAGTTGACACCGGATCCACGATTTACTTACCGTGAAAACGATATCCGTGTGGCTTCCCATCCTCCCTTGGCTGCCTCGATGGCCCGTTTAGGCGGAAGAGGAGGAAATGAGATCGTCTGGGACCCTTTTTGTGGATCGGGTCTGGAGTTGATCGAAAGGGCATTGATGGGTGGCATACGAAGTATGTATGGAACGGATATCAATCCTGAGGCTATTGCCGTATGTCAAAAAAACTTCTCTGCCGCTAAGGTGAGGGCCTTCCCATTGAAGCTTGTTTGTTGTGACTTCCGCGACTATGCAAGGATTGAAGGACTGGGACCGAAACGCGTTTCCCTCATCATCACCAACCCGCCCATGGGAAGGCGAACTCGCGTCCATAACATGCGTGAGTTAATCGGGGATCTTTTTAAGGTTGCTGCTGTCACCCTGAAACATGGTGGACGGCTTATCTTTGCCAATCCATTGCGCATCGAACCCACTGATTCAATCCTTAAATTGAAGTACCGGAAGGTCGTTGATCTTGGCGGTTTCAATGGCCATCTCGAAATGTATCTCAAACAGCTGAGAGAGGAGACGAACGATGGTATTACACAATGACCGATGGGTAACCGACGTTCCAGAGTCTCGTCCGTGGTTTAAGCATTATGATCCTGAAGTTCCCCACCACCTGACCTATCCCCGCATCCCCCTCCATTCCCTTTTAGACCAGACCGCTGCTAAGAACCCTACTACTCCATGTACAAACTTTTTCGGCAAACAGCTTACCTACCAACAGATCAAAGATCTGTCCGATCGGTTTGCCTCAAACATTCGTCGTCTGGGCGTAAAGAAAAGAGACAGGGTGATTTTAATGCTGCCCAACTCTCCACAGTTTCTGATCACCTATTACGGCCTCCTGAAAGCAGGGGCAGTGGTCGTTCCATTGAATCCTCTCTCTGTTGAGCGCGAACTTACATTCTTCCTGACGGATTCAGGGGCAGAGGTTCTCATCACCATACCACTCTTTTTAGAAAAAGTGGCAGCGCTGGAAGGGAAGACGCCTTTAAAACACATCGTCTGCAGTCGCCTTGCTGACTTTCTTCCATTCCCGCTCAATCTGATTCAAGGTTTCCTGGAGTGGAAGCTTATGCGCAGGGTGAGCGGCTCAGGTGTAGTGGATTTCAAAGAGTTGCTCAAAGCAGCACCTCCGCAAGGCTGGCATCCAGATCCGGTTCCGATTGATGAGATGTCTGTGGTGATCTACAGTGGTGGGACCACAGGTGTTGCCAAAGGGATCATGCTCTCTCAATATAATCTGGTCTCTAATGCTCATCAAATCACCACATGGGGAGCTCTCACAGACGAGCAGGGGGTGCTGGCGGTCATTCCATTCTTTCACGGTTATGGCATGAGCGTCATTATGAATTCTGCAGTACAGTTAGGAGGCGAGATATTTTTGTTGCCACGTTTCAGCGCAAAAGGAGTGGCTAAAGCCATCCAGAAGTACAAGCCTTCTTTTTTTATCGGTGTACCAGCGTTATTCGTACAGTTGAGCAACCTGCCGAATATTGAGCGCTACGATTTCAGTAGCCTGCGGGGAATCTTTGTTGGCGCGGCGCCCCTGACCCATGCCATTAAGGATGAGTTTGAGAAAAAAACAGGGGGACGAATGATCGAAGGTTATGGCCTTACTGAGTCGACCACAGCCATCATGTCAAATCCCTACCATGGGATGCACAAAGTCGGCAGCATTGGTCTCCCGTTTCCTGACGTGGATGTGAAAATCGTCAGCATCGACGACGGGCATGATCTCCCTCCGGGCGAGCTGGGGGAGATCGTTCTCAGAAGTCCATCGGTGATGCTCGGCTATTACAATAATCCTGAAGAGACTCGGAAGACCATTGTGGATGGCTGGCTTTATACGGGCGATATTGGCTACATCGACCAGGACGGTTACTTCTATATCACGGACCGCAAAAAGGATCTCATCATCGTCAGCGGATTCAATGTCTTTCCTCGCGAGATTGATGAGTTGATCTATCAACATCCCAAAGTCAAGGAAGGCATCACCATCGGGATCCCCGATCCGAAAAAAGGAGAGCGCATCAAGGTCTATGTCGTCCTCAAGGAGGGTGAAGTGGCGACGCAGGAAGAGTTCATCGCCTACTTCAAAGAGCGTCTCACTCCTTACAAGGTTCCATCCGAGGTTGAATTTCGCGCTGAGTTGCCTAAAAGCATGATCGGAAAAATTCTCCGCCGTGCCCTTCGAGAAGAAGAAACTCTTAAGACTGCCCGGTGAGAATTAAGGAAACCTCTAATAATTCCGAATTCGTCACTCCCGCGAAAGCGGGAGTCCAGTTATTTCGAAGTATTCTGGATTCCTGCTATCGCAGGAATGACATTTTTAGAGGAACCCTTAAGTTCTATGCTGGTTTGATGTGGGTTTGGGCACGGTGAGGTACATGATGATTGCGGAGAGCAATGCAAGGATTGAGCCGAGCCCGAGGGCAGCGGTCCAGCCAAACCACATGGCCACATAGCCGGTTACGCCCGGCGCAATAATCGAAGCAAGTGCGCTTCCTGTATTCATCATCCCCGTAATGAACCCTGCCTTTCGCACATTCATGTCCATGGGCAGACTCCAGAAGGCTGGGAAGTTTATACCTGCGAGGGAGATGGTTAAAGTGATCAGCCCTACGGCCACTTCGGCATTCCCTGCCTGGGTTACAAGCCATAAACAGACAGCCATGGCTGGCGCTCCAGTATAGATCAGGGTTCGCCTTGCTTTGCCGGTTGAAAAACCCTTCTTCACCAGAGCATCCGAAATCCAGCCTGCTCCATTCGTACTGATCAGTGCCGCCAGCCAGGGCAGGGAGGCAAAGAACCCCATTTTGATCGTGGTGTAACCGCGCGCCTGAACAAGATAGGTTGGCAGCCAGTTGAGGAACAGCCACCAGGTATAGGTAAAACAAAAATAGGCAGTGGCAAGCCCCCATACCGCTTTCGAACGCACCGGAGCATCCCCGACGGACACAGTAGCCTCTGCGACCTGGCCTGCTTCAATCTCTCTCAGGTCTTCTTTACTCATGCCCTTGTGGTCAGCAGGATTTTCAGTGCTGTAGAATAACCAGGCAGCCGTCCACAGGAAGCCCAGAATGCCATAGAAGAAGAACATGGCCTTCAAGCCAAGCATCGTCATGATCCATAAGGTCAAAGGTGTAGCAATCAAGGGCCCGGCGGCAACCCCTGAAAGGTTTAGGCCTTGAATTCGAGCCCTTGCCTTTCGGGGCACCCACTTTGAGAGAACGCTGGTTGATCCAGGAAAATTTAAGCCTTCAGCGAGGCCGAGCATTCCCCTGACCAGATACATTAAGAATGGAGTAGTAGCATACGGCGTCAATACCGTAAACAAGGACCACCCCATGCTTCCGGCTGCAAGAACTCTCCTTCCGCCGAAACGGTCGCTAAGGAGTCCTGCAGGAATCTGCGTGAGGATATACCCGACTCCGAACATGGACATGGCCAGGCCCATGATGCCCATATCCCATCGGAAGAGTTTCATGAGCGTTGGCGCTGCCACGGAGAAATTGACCCGGTCGAAATAACAGATCATGGTGTTGGCGAAAATAAAAAGCCCGATCATCCCGTAGGCGGGAAGAGACCGTCCTTTCACTTTTGCTTCAACACAACCTGAGTTGTCCATGGATGTTTTTCTCCGGGGATAGGGCGGTAGGAAGTAGGGGCCCTATGCAGGTTCTTTCATTGTCCAAAAATATTCAAGCGTGTCTTACATCGACGGTATTGTCGTAGAAGGTACTTCCGCGGGCCCGATCTGTTAAACGCTGGGAGGTCAGTGCATTGACGGAGCGTGGACCCGGGGCATGTTTCAGCCACCAGATCCCCTCTGCGACCACAGCACCCTGAGGAACTTCAGGAGTGACTCTTAATATGAAAGAGACCTCTCCTAATGCATTAAAAGCGATCACAGGCTCTCCCTCTTTCAAGCCTTTTGTCTCCGCATCAGAAGGATTCATTTTGAGGAGCATCTTTCTCTCTTTCTGCAGGAGGTCTTTTCTTTCACGAAAGGAGGAGTTTAAGGCATAGAAACTCGGAGCGGCCATCAAACAGAAAGGATCATTGCCCCGGTAAGGGGGTATGTAGATGGGAAGCGGATGGGGTTCAGCCGGATTGAGGATTTCGATCTTTCCCGAAGGAGTCCTGAATTTAGTTCGCGCATCCCCGGGCAGAGGAAGTTCCACTGCCTTTCCTGCAATGAAGGCTTTCCGGTCGATACCATCCCTCATTGGAGCTGGGATGGAAAGCAGATGGTCAATGAGGTCATCGGCCGTTTGACTGAAGAAAGGTTCCTCAAATCCCATTGCCCGGGCAAGAAGACTGAAGACCTCCCAGTTCGACTTGCTCTCTCCGATCGGAGGGATAATCGCTTTTGCACGCTGGATGCAGTAGGTGCCATAGGAACGGTAGAGGTCGCTCTGTTCGAGAGAGGAGGTGGCAGGAAGTACCAGATCCGCATAACGAGCTGTATCCGTCAGAAACCGCTCATGAACCACGGTGAAGAGATCCTCCCTTGCCAGACCCTTTAAAACCTGATTCTGGTCTGGAGCCACTGCCGCAGGGTTGGAGCTATAGACATAGAGACTTTCAATGGATGGGTCCTTCAATTCATTCAAAGCCGAACCGATCTGGTTCATATTGACGATGCGGGTCTTCCCTTTCATGAAATCTTCTCGAAAGACCTGATCCATGGCAAAAGCATCTGCAGTGCTGGTGCCTGTTAAACATCCCGCCCCGTTTTTTCCGTAAGCACCCACAAGGGCAGGCAGGCAGGCAATGGTGCGTGTGGACATTGCCCCATTTCCATACCGGGAAAGACCACTTCCCATACGGATAAAGGGTTTTTTTGCCCTGCCATAGGCTTTCGCCATTGATTCGAGAGTGTCGGGGGGCAAGCCTGTCAGGTGGCTCACCTTTTCGGGTGGATAGTCTGGAAGAATTTTTTCCTTCAATTCTTCAAAGCCCTGCACATAAGCGGTCAAGAAATCATTGTCGATGAGGCCGTGTCGTACCAGAAGGTGCATCAAGCCAAGGGCGAGCGCTCCATCACTGCCCGGCCGTACGATATAGGTTTGATCCACGACCGTAGAAGTAAGGTTCTTGTAAGTATCAATCAGCCAGACCGGGACTCCTTTTCTTCGCGCTTTTTTCACCCCATGGAGAAAATGGATATTGGTCGCGATGGCATTGATTCCCCATAAGATGACGAGATCGCTCTCAGCCACCTCGTCAGGATGGGGAGCAGGGGTATTTCCCATCACCGCTTTCCAGCCTGCTTCCTTTGCAGGGGAGCAGATGGTGCGCTCCAAACGGGAAGCTCCCATTCGGTAAAAGAAAGGATGGCCGGCATTTCTATGGATCAGGCCCATGGTCCCGGCGTAGGAGTAGGGCAGGATAGCCTCTGCTCCGGAGTGTTTGATGATTTCCTGCCAGCGATGGGTAATCCGCTCAATCGCTTCTCCCCAGGAAATGGGTTGAAATAGACCCGAACCTTTTTCTCCTATCCGGAGAAGGGGATGGGTCAGGCGGAGAGGCGAGTGGACTGTGTCCTGATAGTGATTCATCTTCGGGCAGAGGGTGCCCCTTGTAAAAGGATGATCAGGATCGCCGTTCACTTGAACGGCTCTTCCATCAGCCACCTCGACCAGAAGGCCGCAGGCATCCGGACAATCATAAGGGCAGACGGACCTTTTGATTTTGCGAGTCAAGAAGCCTCCTTCATCAATCCTTTTCTTTTCTGTTTAGATGCTAAGAATGTAACCGCCCATGAATGACATCGGCCATTAATAAAGTTTTACGACTCCATATAAAGAAGTCAAATCTTACAAAAATGAGAATTTGCTCTCTTCAATTAAAGGTCTTTCTTATAACGTTGCTTGCCACCGTGAATCTTCGCAGGATGGTATTAAGATAGCATTTCCCCTGAAGCGTCTCAAGAGGGTTTCTGAATTTTTATCCTTGAGATATGGACTTAAAGTGGTTAAAATGGTTTTCAGTATCAAAATAGGCCATACCACTTCTAGGATACGGTTTTATCCATCCGAGTTACTGAAGGGGTAAAGGGGAAGGGGAAAAGGATGAAAGCGATCATGAATTTCGGAATCCTTCTTTTTTGTGTGGCGTTTTGTATTGGATGTGTAGCCGAGGTCCGTATGGACCCGGGACCTCGGGAGCCAGTTGCCCAGCCGGCACCAGTTCTCCGGCATCCGGATTTGAAAGTCATTCAACTTACCATGTTCCCGGATCCTGTCCGTGAAGGGCAGCGGGTGGGCTTTGAGGCCATTGTTGCCAATTATTCCCAGTATTCGGCAAGGGTACAGTTTTTCATTCAGGACCGAGATGAGGTTGTAACTCAAGCGAATGACATATGGCTCCGTCCCGGAGATAATCGGATCGTTTTTCCTCAGACCAATTACCGATTCTCAAGAAATGAGTATTGTTTCACCCTTGTCGTTGATATTGAAAGAACAAGGAGGTCAATCGACTTAGCGAAGGAGTTTTGTGTCCAGAGGAGTTATCAAGGATGGACAATGGGATCTCGCCGTATTGGTCCATTAAAGGTGGAAGATCTCGATTTCATTCCGGATCCTGTCCTTCCGGGGCAGGAGGTTCAATTTAAAGCAACGTTAAGAAATGAGGGAAGTCCTGTCCGGGCGGATGTGCGAATCCTGGATGGCGAACAGGCCGTGACTCGATTGAATGACGTCCTTTTGCCACAGGGTATTTCCAATCTCATGTTTCCACGCACCCAGTATCAATTCAAGCGATTTGATCACTGTTTTACCGTCATTGTGGATGTTGAGAGGACTCCTTATCGTGTGGATGCGGCAAGGCAGTTTTGCGCCAAACCGAAGGGATGGACGTTAAACCCTCAACCTCGCCGCCCATGAAAGTTTACCCTTTCTATTCAAAAGTCATTATTTTTTTAGCTCCAACATAATCATCCCTGCCGAAAGTCTGTAGCAACAGGATATCCTTTGAATGGAGATGAAGGGAGTGGTCTAAAAAACAGGAAAGACTGTTTTCAATAAGGAGACGTCCGATCCGTTATAACCTGATCAGGTTGGCGGCATAGGTCAGGCCAGCCCCGAACCCAACGAGGATCACAAGGTCCCCTTTTCTAAGCTTTCCCCCACGCAGGGATAGATCCAGCGCGAGCGGAATGGAGGCGCAGGAGTTGTTCCCATACTTTTCAATAGTCACAATCATCTTATTTTTTACCTCACCTGGATGGAACTCAAGCTGCGACTCAAGATCTTCTGCAGCAGCCATGATGATCCTCGCATTGGCCTGATGGGGGATGATCTTGGTCACCCGGTCAAACAGATGACGGAGCTCTTTTTTGCTGGCTGTCCCTGAAGGGTCGAGGACACGAAGACAGCTTTCAGCCATCACTCTTTTCGCAAAAACATAGACCTTTCTTCCCTCCATCCAGATATATCCATTTCCGGTGTTGTTCTTTTTGGAAAGGATGAGGAGATGACGCGACTTGGCGTTTCCTCCAAGGTGAGAGCGGATGATTCCCTCGTGAATGGATCGCCTCATTATGACAGCGCCGGCTCCGTCTCCAAAGAGGACACACGTGTTGCGATCCTGATAGTCTGTAATCGCGGACAGTTTATCCGTCCCGACCACAGCCACCGTTCTATATTGCCCGGCCTTGATGGACATCTCCGCAACGGCGAAGGCGTAATTAAATCCTGTACACCCTGCCTGCACATCGAAGAAAGGCAGGTCTTTCGGAAGATTGAGCCAGTCCGCGATCTGACCTCCGGCAGAAGGCCACACAGGATCAGTCGTATTGGTACCCACGACCAGTGCTTCGATCTCCTCCTGCCTGATCCCGGCATTTTGGATCGCCTTCTCAAGAGCTATGGCCCCCATAGTCACATTGGTCTCTTCATCTCTGGCGATCCGTCGTTCCCGGATGCCCGTTCTTTCGATGATCCACCGGTCACTCGTATCAACTAATTTTTCCAGATGATGGTTGGTGAGAACCTGCTCCGGGACATAAGACCCCGTGCCAATAATGCTCGCATGATACATAACAAACCCCACACCTATTTCTAGTAAGGTTTTTTAACATAATTCTATTGTTCTGTAAAATAGAGAATACCCTGAATGAAATTTGGAAAATTTCTATATCATCGTGTGGGAGAAGTTAGGAAAGAGAAAAGAAATGCTTAACCGAATTACCGTTGCCTGGCCCCCAAATGGCCCAAAACAGAAAAGGCAAAATGAAAATCCCCAAAGGGCAAGATGTTGGAGTGAGTGGTGGCGGTGCAGGGATTTGAACCCCGGACACTGCGGATATGAGCCGCATGCTCTGACCGACTGAGCTACACCGCCAAGCAAATCAAATTTTACTCAATCTCCATCAATTGTCAATACCTCAAAAGAGATTTTTAATACAATTAAAAATCTCTGATTGCACCGATTATCAATCGATTACATAGATTAAAAGATAGCGAAAAGTAATTTTTTAGAGCTATCTAAATTTCATTTGATTTTAGGCCAATACTTCCACATAATAGGTTTAATCTAAGAAAGCAGAGGAAGAGATTATGCGGATTGGTTATTTTGACTGTTTTTCAGGGGCAAGCGGAGATATGATCCTTGGCTCCATGATCGACGCGGGGCTGAATCCAGGGGGGTTGCGAGAGGAGTTGAAAAAACTCGGGCTTCGGAATGTTTCTTTAAAGATTAAACGAGTCTTGAAGAGAGGGATTTCCGCCACACAGGTGATTGTGGAAGGAAGGGGTGAGAAGAAACACTCCCGGAGCCTGAAAGAGATTCTTCAGATCGTTGACCGGAGCCGCCTGGATTCAGAGGTTAAAGAGAAGAGTCGGGAGATCTTTAAAAGGATTGCTTCTGTTGAGGCGAAGATTCACAGAATGCCAATGGAAGATATCCATTTTCATGAAATCGGTGGACTTGATTCTATCGTCGATATTGCCGTAGCGGTCTGGGGATTCCGGCGGCTGGAGATCGAGAAACTTTATGTGTCAAGAGTGAATGTGGGCACGGGATTTGTGAAGTGTGAACATGGCATCCTTCCTGTTCCAGCACCAGCCACCCTTTCCCTCATGAAAGGAAAACCCATCTATTCTTCAGACGTTGAGAGAGAACTCCTCACTCCAACCGGGGCAGCGATCCTGACGTCACTCGGTTCGGAATTCGGCAGGATGCCCGGAATGAAGGTGGAGAGGATTGGCTACGGGGCTGGCAGGACGGACCTTCCTCATCCAAATGTCCTCAGGTTGATCATTGGGAGAGAAGAACCAGTTGCCGGAAAAGAGAAGGTGATGGTCGTTGAAACGAACATTGACGATATGAACCCTCAACTTTACGACCATGTGATGGAAAGGCTACTCGATATGGGGGTGCAGGAGGTTTTTCTCACTCCCATTATAATGAAGAAAAACAGGCCGGCAACGCTGCTCACTGTCATCTGCCATGAGGAGAAGCTCTCCGAGGTTATTAATTTTTTGATCAGGGAAACAACCACCATCGGTATGAGGTGGCGGGAGGAGGAGAGGAGTTGCGCAGATCGGGAGATTCTTACGCTTCAAACAAAATTTGGGAAGGTTCGATTCAAAATAGCCCGGTGGAAGGGAGAGAGGGTCAATTTCTCTCCAGAATATGAGGATTGTAAAAAGCTGGCTTTAACCCTGGGGGTATCCATCAAGGAGATCTTCGAGGAGGCCAAAAGGGCAGGGATGGCATTCAGGGAGAAAGGATATCAACGTCGGCTCCGTATTCGTAAACCCCGTTAGAAGGACTTTTACCTTTCTAACGGAACTCTCACATAGGGTTTTAAACCCCGTGTTTACTCAATAGGAAAAAAACTCATCCCCGCAGCTTGCAACCGGGCTTTCTAACGGGTAATTAAGGCCTACTTCATCTCTTTCATTCCTTGAAAAAAGGATTCTCGAGGCTTATATTTTAATTAAAGGAGGGTATCTTAATGAAAAAAACCACCCTTTTTTTAATTTTGATTGCATGGCTTGTTCTGCTCATTCCATCATGGGTTATGTCAGACGACAAACCCAAAGGAAATCCTCCCTTTATTACTGCATCTTTTGCCGTTGAAAAGGGGTATTACGGAACTGTCTGGAGAATCTATCTCGAAGCTCATGACCCGGATGGAGACATGTGGAGAATCGCAGCCGTTGCTGAACAATTAGGGTATGGACGTTATACTCCTGACTGGATCCAGGTGAAGTCCCCGTACCGGAAGGAGTTTAAAGGTTATCTTCAATGGAACACTTTCAGCAGCAAGACAAACTATTTAAGGGAGTGGACCCAGGTCACACTGACCATTTCCATCGTCGATCGGGCCGGAAATGAGAGCAATGCGGTCGTTTTCCCATTTGAATTTGTCTCCGGGGCCCATCGCTATCCCAACCCCCCTGCTCCTTTTGATCAGACGGGGTTACCGAGGCTGGGTTACATCCATATCGATCTCATCGAGCCCACGGCAATGGGTGCGGGGTTAGAAAGAGAAGAATAGGTTGTCCTTGTAGATGAGGGTCGGGTAGGTTGAAGTTTTGAAAGGCTCCGAAAGCGGAGCTTTTTTGTTTTTTCTTGCTTTTCTCAATCCAGGATGGTAAACATTTTTATATCTGAAATTGGAGGAGGACAACTATGAGACAGATGATTTTAGGGAGAAAGTTGGTTTATTGTTTATTCGCGGCTCTTTTTGTCAGTGTGTTGTTTTCAGGCTGTGTTTCGTCGGTGAAGGAGAGAAAAGAAGAGTCAGCGAAAAAAGAAGGAGAGGCTGTGGGTACGGGGAAATATTATCATTTTGAGGACATCCGTGTTCCCAAAGAATTGAATTATCAGCAAAAAAGAGCCATGGTCTATGAGACAACTGGTTTTAAAGCAGGAGTTGTGTATTTTACCAAATGGAGACTCGATACCGAATCTCTGGTCGATTTCTTCACCTACCATATGGAAAAGGACAACTGGAAATTGGTGAATAGTTTTAAGGGGAAGGAGTCCATTCTCAATTTTTTAAAACCTAACAAGACCTGCACAATCAAAATCAGTGATAACTGGTATAATAAGGCAGAAGTGGAGATTCGGGTCGGTCCACTGGAAGAGAAGAAGATGTGAGCACGCGAGATGTTGATTGAGCAGGTTAGAAGGACCATTGATCATTACCATCTGCTGGAGAAAGGCGATCGGGTGATCGTAGGTGTCTCGGCTGGAGTGGATTCAATGGTCCTCCTCCACCTTCTAAATGAGTTCCGCCGTGAATTTGACTTATCTCTTATCATAGCCCATATCGATCATGGCCTTCGACCTGGTGAATCCGAAAAAGAAGCTGCACTCGTTCAAAAAGAATCCGCCCATTTTAACCTTCCTTTCGAGTACGCACAGTTCAATGTAAAAGAGTTTCAGAAGTCAGGAGGCTTTTCGCTGCAAGATGCCGCCCGAAAGCTCCGCTTTCAATTTTTTCACCAACTCCTCAAAAAATATAGCGGAGGTAAAATTGCCCTGGGTCACAATGCCGATGACCAGGTTGAAACGGTCCTTTTGAGACTGCTCAGAGGGTCGGGATTGAAGGGGCTCAAGGGAATGCTTCCGATCCGGGAGAGAAGGATTATCCGCCCCCTTTTGGAAGTATGGAGAGAAGAGATTGAAGACTATGCTAAGGAAAACTCCATCCCCTATCTCATCGATTCATCCAATTTTAAAAATGACTACCTCCGAAATCGGCTCCGCCTGAATCTCATTCCTTTCATCGAAAAGGATTATGAGCCCGGTTTCCGGCAGACCATCCTCAGAACCTCCACCCTGCTCAGGAGTGAAAATGATTTTATTGAGAAGGAGGCAGAGGAGGCTTATCAAAAAATTATCCATAAAGAGGAGAATGGGATCACCTTCAAGTTCTCATCCTATCAATCTTTCCATGATGCCCTCCAATGGAGAGTCATTCAAAAAGTATTAGAAAGGATGGATCGCGAGTCCAATTGGGACGAGGGAGAATGGTCAGAAGCAAATTTGATCTTCGAAAAACTCCTGCACCCGCAGGCGAGCTTTTTTTTAGAATTATCTCATGGTCTCTTTCTGGAGAAGCGATATGATATGATCATGTTGCGGAATGGAGGAATCAAAGCTATTCCACCCTTTGAAGTGGAACTCCCTATACATGGCCGGACTCAAATCCAGGAGATCGGGAAGGAGATTGTTGTTGAAGAAAGAGATTGGGATAAGTCTCAGCCTATGGATGAATCCAGCAATGTAGCGTTTCTCGATTATGAGCGCCTCAATCTTCCATTAAAGATGAGAAATTTCAGGCCCGGCGACCGGTTTCAGCCTCTGGGGACAAAAGGGACTCAGAAGCTTAAGGAGTTTTTTATTGATCACAAGATTCCTAAGTTTGAGAGGCCCAATATCCCTTTACTCATCTCCGGTGAAAGGATTGTTTGGGTTGTTGGGCATCGAATTGATGAACGGTTCAAAGTTACCTCGAACACCAAAAAAGTTTTAAGGGTGGAGGTCGCTTAAGAAAGATTTGGAACCTCCCTACTGTTTTAATTTCCTTCCAGAACTTTCTCACATCATTATTGATCCATTCGATGGTACTCAAACCACCCTTTGAAGATGAGATGAAAAGGGCTGCTCAGGGTCAACCTTGAGCACATCGGACTGACTTCTGGATTGAGGCAAGAGTAACCTTCATGCTATGAGGTCGAAAGGTTGACAATTCATCCTTCGGGCGTTATATTAATCACTAATTCCTATCGAAAAAGTATAGAATCATAACATATGAGAATCTCAACCAAAATAAGATATGGGGCGAGAGCGATGTTAGAGCTTGCCTCGCGTTATGGAGAGGGACCTATTGATCTAAAAGAGATCGCAAAGAAAGAGGACATTTCTTTGAAGTATCTCGAGCAGGTGATCGTTCCCCTTAGAACAGCCGGTCTTGTTAAATCCGTACGTGGATCAAAAGGAGGATATTCCTTAGCCAAACCTCCCTCGGAGATCTGCCTGAATGACCTTGTCGAAGTTCTGGATGGTCCTATTGATTTGATCGAGTGTTTGAAAGATCCAAAGAACTGTTCTAAGTCATCCTCCTGTGTAACAAGAGACATTTGGAAGGAGGCTTCTAATGCGATCTATCATATCTTCCATTCTATCACATTTGAAGAGATGGTGAATCGGAAAAGGGAGAAAGAGGGAAAAGCCTCAGCGATGTACCAGATATAAATTTTAAATACGAAGCACGAATTTCGAAATTCGAAACAATCTCAAATGGTAGAATTTCGAATGTTCGAAACGAAAAAAAGTATAAGAACTTTGGATTTTGAAAGTTAGTATTTGTTTCGAGTTTCGATATTCGAATTTCGGATTTATCGGGGTAAAAGAATGGTTAAAATAGCTCGCTCCATTTCAGACCTGATTGGTCACACTCCTCTGTTGAAGTTGAACCGGATGGCTGAAGGATGCCAGGGAGAAGTGGTGGTTAAACTGGAGTCGTTTAATCCGTGTGGCAGCGTCAAGGACCGCATTGGAGTGTCGATGATTGATGCAGCAGAAAGGGCTGGACTGATACGGGAGAATACGATCATTTTAGAGCCCACCAGCGGAAACACAGGAATTGCCCTAGCCTTTGTTTGCGCTTCAAGGGGATACCCACTGGTTTTAACGATGCCAGACACCATGTCCGAAGAGAGGGTTCGCCTCTTGAAGATGTTTGGGGCTAAAGTCATTCTGACCCCTGGTCATGAGGGAATGACCGGAGCTGTGAAGAAAGCAGAAGAGATGGCACATACGGATTCCAGTTTTATAATTCTTCAGCAATTCAGGAATCCTGCCAATCCGGAGATTCATCAGAAGACAACAGCCCTGGAGATATGGGAAGATACGGATGGAAAGCTCGACATTCTGGTGGCAGGGGTCGGGACCGGTGGAACGATTACTGGTATCTCGGAGGTCATTAAGAAAAAGAAGCCGGGCTTGAAGACGATTGCCGTAGAGCCGGAAAGTTCTCCTGTGCTCTCCGGGGGAAGGCCGGGGCCGCATAAGATACAAGGGATCGGAGCGGGTTTCATTCCGGAGGTTTTCCGGATGGATTTTGTTGATGAGGTGATCAAGGTATCGAATGAGAATGCGGTTCTCTTTACAAAGAGGTTAGCTGTGGAAGAAGGGGTGCTTGCAGGGATTTCCTCGGGTGCAGCTGCATGGGCAGCGATTGAAGTAGGGAAGAGAGAGGAAAACAAGGATAAGATGATCATTGCCATCCTCCCTGATACCGGAGAACGCTACCTCAGCACAGGACTGTGGAATGAAACAAAGTAATTGCCAATTCAAATTCGAAATACGAAGCACGAAATTCGAAACAAATCCGAATTTCAAATGTTCTAAATTCGAAACATTCAATGCAAAATAAAAAGTTTGGGTCATTTGAGGTTCGAATTTTGATCATTGTTTCGGATTTCGATATTCGGATTTCAGGTTTTCCCCCCCCAGATATGATGGGGGAAGGCGGTTATGATATGTTATGGATCATGCGTAGCCCCGTGAGGGGAAATCTTGGATGTCCAAAGTTTAAAGTTCAAAGTTCAAAGTAAAAATCTTAAGGAAGATTTTTTTAGGAGGAAACGTATGGCTAAGACCATTGAAGAGATTAATGACAAAATAAGGAAAGGAAAAGCTGTTGTTCTGACGGCTGAGGAGATCATAGATTATGCCGCTGACAAGGGGGTCAAGAAAGCGGCCCAGGAAGTGGATGTCGTAACCACAGGGACATTCGGTCCGATGTGTTCTTCAGGGGCCTATTTCAATGTGGGACATACGAAACCCAGAATTAAACTCGGTGGAGGAAAGACCCTTCTCAATGACGTCCCAGTTTATACGGGCCTGGCTGCTGTTGATTTTTTCCTGGGTGCGACAGCCATGCCTGAAGATGATCCCAGAAATAAGATCTACCCCGGGAAGTTTTCTTACGGCGGAGCCCATATCATTGAAGAGTTGGTTGATGGAAAAGATGTCCGGATGACGGCAACCGCTTATGGGACGGATTGTTATCCGAGAAAATCGCTTGAGACTTACATCTCCCTGAAAGAGATGAATGAGGCGGTATTGTTCAACGTGAGGAATGCCTACCAGAATTATAATGTCGCCGTAAACCTTTCGGACCGGGTGATCTATACCTATATGGGGGTGTTACAGCCAAAAATAGCGAATGCCAATTACTGTAACGCGGGTCAACTGAGCCCACTTCTGAACGATCCCTATTACAAGACGATCGGCATCGGCACTCGAATCTTCCTGGGAGGAGGGATCGGTTACGTCGTCGGAAGTGGCACACAACATAACCCGAATGTGGCCAGAACAGAGAAAGGGGTTCCCAAGATGACTTCGGGAACACTGTCAGTGAAAGGAGACCTCAAGATGATGAGTTCGAAATGGCTCAGGGGGACTTCTTACACTGGCTACGGTGTTACGCTCACCGTGGGGATTGGGGTCCCGATTCCGATCTTGGACGAAGAAATATTGAAATTTACAATGATTAAAGATGAGGATATCTGGGCTCAGGTGGTGGACTACAGCGATGCCTATCCCCAATTCATCCCAGGAAGCTTGGGAGAGGTCAACTACAAACAGTTGAAGAGCGGAAAAATATCGGTTCAAGGGAAGGAGGTGCCCACTTCTGGTTTGTCGAGCTATCTCAGGGCAGGAGAGGTTGCCCGGATCTTGAAAGAGTGGATCGAAGCAGGGAAGTTCTTTTTAACCCAGCCGGTTGAACTTTTACCTTCGGTCGATTCAGGGATTGCCTTCAAGTCTTTGAAAGAGAGACCCATCAAAAAACATCATTGAAAATTGCAAATTATAAATTTCAAAATGCAAATTTTTTAAAGAGTTGTAAACATTTTGAATTTTGCATTGTTAATTTTGCACTTTGCATTGTTATTTTAGAAAGGGGGTTGTCATGCAGAAAAAAAGAGTGGTTTTTAATTATCCTCCCCATGTCGTTGAGCAACCGGTGATTTCCAAACTGGTAAAGGAATTTGATTTAACGGTCAATATTCTAAGGGCCCGAATTACACCCAGAGAGGAAGGGCGGCTCGTTTTAGAAATGACCGGAAAGAGACAGGCGCTGGAGGCAGGCATTCATTACATCAAAGAGTTGGGAGTGGAAATCCAGTCGTTGGCGCAGGACGTGAAATGGCATGAGAATCGATGTACCCATTGCACGGCTTGCATCTCCGTCTGTCCCCCGAAAGCACTGGATGTCGACAGAAAGACGATGGAAGTCTCCTTTAAACGGGATAAGTGCATCGCATGCGAAGCCTGCATCCCGGTTTGCCCGTATCAGGCAATGGAGATTCTGTTTTAAGAAAAGGGTTCAAGGATTCAAGAGTTCAAGGGGGCGAGCCTAACAGCGGTTATGAAGGGAAGGGTAGTGGTGGCAATGAGCGGCGGAGTCGATTCAAGCACTGCGGCCTGGCTTCTCAAACAGAAGGGCTATGAAGTGATCGGAGCGACGATGTGCATCGGAACACCGGACCGGAGCGAAACAGGGGGGAGCCGGTGCTGTGGATTTTCGGATATCGAAGATGCGAGACGTGTTGCGCTTCAATTGGGCATTCCTTTTTATGTCTTTCAATTTAGGGAAGAGTTTGAAAAAGAGGTCATCGACTATTTCTGTAACGAGTATCAGGAGGGAAGGACACCCAACCCCTGTATCCTCTGCAATGAAAAGTTGAAGTTCGGGTCCTTTTTAAAGAAGGCTATGGAGTTAGGTGCGGATTATGTGGCCACAGGTCATTATGCACGGCTTGAACCGGATGAGGTGAGCGGACAATATCTATTAAAAAAAGGCGTTGACCGGAGGAAAGACCAATCCTACGTCTTATTCTCCCTTAGACAGGATCAGCTCCGGCACACTCTTTTCCCACTTGGGGAGTTGAAAAAAGAAGAAGTGAGAAAGATGGCGTTTGAAGCAGACCTTCGCATCCATGACAAACCTGAGAGTCAGGAAGTCTGTTTTATTCCTGAAGATTCTTACCACTATTTTTTATCAGAGCGATTAAAAGATTCTGCAGGGCCCGGGCCGATTATCGACAGAGAGGGAAAGGTCCTCGGAAGACATAAGGGGATTCCATTTTACACCATTGGACAGCGCAGGGGACTGCGTCTCGCCAAAGGAAAGCCTCTATACGTCATTGGAATAGATCGTATAAAGAATGCCATCATCGTTGGAGAAGAGAGAGAGGTCTATCAGGATACTTTCCGGGTCAATTCTCTCAATTGGATTCATTTAGAAGAGGCGAAGCCCTCCCTGAATGCGCAGGTAAAAATTCGATATAATCATCCCGGAGCAGAGGCTGTTCTATCCCCAAAAGGGAAGGATGAGTGGGAGGTGAGGTTTGAAACCGCCCAGAAGGCCGTCACTCCCGGACAGGCTGCTGTGTTTTATGATGGCGACATTGTCCTCGGAGGAGGGTGGATTAAAGAAGTTCGGAGTTATGAGTTCGGAGTTCGGAGTGGGAAAAAAGATAATTAAAGACACGTGAAACACGGCACAGACACGGGATCAAAGAGGTGATCAATTAAAAATTAGCAATTATCAATTATCAATTAGCAATACATGATAAAATTGAAAAAGTTCGGAGTGAAAAAAAAGAGTAAAAGACATGTGAATAAAGAGCTCAAAGTTGAGAGTTCTCCCCGATAGAATCGGGACAGGGAGTTTGAAGTGGAAGAAAAAGAATTAAAGGTCAAAATTGAAACACTTAAAGAAATTTTCCGGTCCATGGGGAAAATCGTGGTGGCTTTTTCCGGCGGTGTGGATAGCACCTTTCTCCTCGGAATGGCAAGGGATACCCTTGGTGCAGAAAATGTCCTCGCGGTGACTGCCCTCTCTCCCCTCTATCCTGAGAGGGAATTAAGCGTGGCGAAAAAGATGGCAGCAGAGATGGGCGTGAAGCACATCTTAATCGAATCGAACGAGCTTGAGATCGAGGGGTTTTCAAAGAATCCAATTGATCGTTGTTATTTGTGTAAGAGAGAGCTTTTTGATGAATTAATAACAGTAGCCCGGCAGGAGAACCTGTCTTCGGTTATTGAGGGCTCGACGCTCGATGATGAGAAAGATTACCGGCCGGGTAAAAGGGCCATTAGAGAATTGGGGATCCGGAGCCCTCTTGTGGAGGCCTCTTTGAGTAAGGCTGATGTAAGGGAAGTTTCAAAATCGCTGGGACTTCCGACCTGGGATAAACCTTCGTTTGCCTGCCTGGCCTCCCGTTTTCCGTATGGAGAAGAGATAACGGAGGAAGGATTGAAGAGGGTGAATGAGGCTGAGGATTTCCTGATCGGATTGGGTTTCAAACAGGTCCGGGTTCGACACTACAATGATCTTGCCAGAATTGAAATCTATAAAGAGGAGATCGGAAAAATATTGGATGAAGCAGTCAGAGAGAAAGTGGTCGCCCATTTGAAGAAAATTGGCTATCAATATGTCACCCTGGATCTGCAGGGGTTCCGATCAGGATCGATGAATGAGGCTTTGAGATGAGAGCAATTGCCCTCCTTTCAGGAGGCCTTGATAGCACGTTGGCAGCGAGACTGGTTCTTGATCAAGGGATCGAGCTGGAAGCCCTCAATTTTATGACAGTTTTCTGCACCTGAACGACCCGGGGGGCCACGTGTCTGGCTTCTCAGAAGGCTGTAGAGACCTTGGGCATTCCGCTAAAAGTCTTCAATGTCTCTGAAGAGTACCTTGATGTGGTGAGGCATCCCAAACACGGTTATGGTAGAAACATGAATCCCTGTATTGACTGCAGGATCTTCATGCTAAAGAAGACCAGGGCCTATATGGAGGAATCGGGCGCTGAATTTATTGTAACAGGTGAGGTTTTGGGTCAGAGGCCCATGTCCCAGAGAAGGGATGCAATGCGTATGATCGAAAAGGAGGCCGGGCTGGAGGGTCTTATTCTACGCCCCCTATCAGCTCAATATCTTCCCATCACTCTTCCAGAGAGGGAAGGGTGGATCGATCGTAATAAACTTCTAAATATTCAGGGCCGGTCGCGTAAACCGCAGATCAAATTAGCTGAACAATACAGTATCCGCGACTATCCCTGTGCAGCAGGAGGATGCCTTCTCACGGACCCGGGTTTTGGACACCGGATGAAAGATTTGATGGATCATGGTCTTGATTTTTCTCTCAACGATGTCCATCTTTTAAAGATAGGGAGGCATTTCAGGCTTTCTCCGGAAGTCAAACTGGTGGTCGGAAGGAATGAGGAGGAGAATCAGAAGATCGAAACTTTCTCACGTGAAGGTGATATCCTTCTAAAAACAGCCCATCACCCAGGCCCTGTCTCTCTTCTGAGGGGAAGGGATGTCGGGGGTGAGTTGGCGAGGGCAGCCTCCATCACTGCCCGCTACAGCAAGGCAAAAGGAGTAAGAGAAGTAGAAGTCCACTGCCAGAACGTGGATGGAAATGATGAAAAAGCGATGATGGCTTCTTCGATTTCTGAACGAGAGGTTGAAAGGTTCATGATCTTTGAATAACGTCATTTAGATTAGGGGGGAGAAAAGAGAGGATTAGGATGAATGAGATTTCAGGTAACCCTAATGAAACCCCATGCCCCAGTTGTGGCGGAGGGAACAGTCAGCAGAATCTTTACTGTACCCATTGCGGCCAGTCTATCCCTCAAGAACGGAGAAAGGTTAAGACTTCGACTGTCCTGATTGGATTGATGGGTCTCGTTTTGGCAAGCATAGCATGGTATTTCATTTCCAGTGGTTTGGAATCGAAACTGGTGGGCAGGGTGAATGGAGTGGAGATCACCCGGAAAGAGTTTTCAAACAGGCTCGATCGGGCGAAGCGGATTTATGAATTCCGTTACGGAAAAGATGTTTTCAATGGGGGAACAGGGGAAGAAAATTTAACCCGTTTGAAGGCTGATCTTCTGGAGGAGATCATCGTGGAGAAAATCCTTCTTGAAGAAGCGAAGCGTGGAGGGTATAGCGCCGCATCTGAAAAGGAGATTGAAGCCCACATTGAGGCGATTAAAAAGAGGCATGGGTTGTCGGAGGCAGACTTCAAAGAGAAGTTAGGCATCGAGATCGCCGAATTCAAGGAGGAACTGAAGAGGGATTGGTATATTTCCCAGTTTGTTGAGAAAGCCGTTTTTAAGGGGAATCTGGACAATAGGGAACAACTCTTGCAGGAGTGGATTTTAACAGCAAAAAGCAGGGCCAAGATTGAAACCTATGCGAAATTCGATGCTCCCCCTCCCATTCAGTCGGTTTGTTGCAAGGGAGGAGGATGCGGCGGTGGAGAGAAAGTAAGGTCCCTCGACCCGAAGGTTGAAAAGGAGGCGCAGACAAAAGCGCTTCAATATTATGAGGCGAAAAAAGGGAAAAATGGGGCAAGTGCCCGTGCGATCAATTTTGGGTGTCACATCCAGGTCGATATCATCGAGGAAGGAAAAGTTGTGCTCTCCCTTACTTATGACCGGGGAGAAGTTAAGGAGATTTGAAAAAGGAGGATCCTTTTATGAAACCGTGTCCAAAATGCCAGACAGAGAATGAGGAATCTAACAGTTTCTGCAAGAAATGCGGAGGTAAGCTTTCCGGTTCCTCGCTTCAAGATAAGAAGGAGAAGGTGCTGGGAGGCAAGAAAGGGATGCCTTCCTGGTCAATCATTGTTCTGATTGCCATTGCCATTGCTCTGGGAGGGTTTGCCTACTGGTTCGTTCAAGGAAATTCTGGAGCCAACCCGAAAGTCTCCTCCCAGCCCAAGGTGGGTGGAAAGGTGGATTATTCCGGCCAAGGCGTCAAAATGACCGACGTGGTGGCAAAGGTAGAAAATGGGAAGATTAAAATTCCTGTCCACGTGGTCAAAGAGAATAAGTTCGTCCGGTTCGAATATGAAGGGAAGGGGCTTAAAATCCCTCTCTATGCCTATCTTACGATGGCAGGAAGGGTGGTGACGGGGATCAGCATGTGTGAGCCCTGTAAATCGACTCGATTCCGCATCCAAGATCGGAAGTTAGTCTGCAATGCCTGCGATACAGAGTGGCACTTGGAAACTCACAAAGGAATTAAAGGGGGGTGTATGAATTACCCTCCGGAGATCATCCCCAGTGCCGTAGAGAACGATTCGATCGTGATCGATGAAAAGGTGGTTTTGAATTGGAAACCGAGGGTGTGAAGATTAATGTCAAATACCAAAGTCCAAATGGTATTAATTCAAAGATATTGAAATTTCCTTAATAGTCCCCTCCCCCTTGAGAGGCTGTGTCGTAATAAGCCATTCGCCCTTCGACAAGCTCAGGACGAACGGCTAAGTGATTGATTTTTAACATATCGCAGTCCGTTCGTGGTGAGGCTCTCGAACCATGAACGGAATTGCGACACAGTCTTCCAGGGGAGAGGGGGTATTTTCAATGAAATACAAATAATAAGAGAGAAATTTGTAACTCAATTTGAGTGGTGCTATGAAACTTAAAGATATTTCCATCAACAACCTCAGAAGGCGGAAAGGGAAAGTCTTTTTTCTCATTTTGGGACTCACCATAGGCATTACAACGGTGATCTCCCTCGTCTCCATTTCCCGGTTGATGAACGAGGACATTGCAAACAAATTGGATGAGTATGGTGCAAACATCCTTGTCCTTCCGCGTTCAGACGACCTTTCGCTTTCCTATGGAGGAATGAGCATTGGAGGAGTATCCCTCGACGCCCGGACCCTGAATGACTCTGATATCCCGAAGATCCGGGAGATTGAAGTTCGGGAAAACATCAACATCGTGTCACCAAAGTTTGTGGGAGTGGTGGAGATTGATGGGAAAAAGATCCCGCTGATGGGTGTCCATCTTGAAGAGGAGGGACGGCTCAAGAAATGGTGGAAGGTCCATGGCACCATTCCTAAAAGTAAAGACGAGGTGCTTCTTGGAAATGAAGTTGCAGTCAGGCTCTTTAAGAGCGCGAACGACGTTTTAACGATAAACGGAAGGAACGTCAAAATCTCAGGAACAATTGAAGAGACAGGTTCCCAGGATGATTTCCTCATCTTCGCTGATCTCGGTTTTGTCCAGGAGGCTCTGGGTAAGCCCAAGGCAGTAAGCCTGATCGAAGTCTCCGCCTATTGCAACACCTGCCCGATCGAAGAGATCGTGGATCAGATTTCGAAGCAGTTACCCCATGCCAAGGTGACAGCCATCAAACAGACGCTCCAGACCAAGATGGAGGCGCTCGACCATTTCAAGAAGTTCTCCATCGGGATATCGGTCATCGTCCTTCTCATCGGGGCGCTGATCGTCTTTACCAATATGATGGCCTCAGTCAATGAACGGAAGAGGGAAATCGGAATCTTCCGGGCGATCGGGTTCAGAAAATCCCATATCATGAGAATCATCTTTTTAGAGGCGCTGGTTGTGGGATTCATAGCAGGAATTGCAGGATATATCCTGGGACTTGGGATCTCTCATTTCATCGGACCGATGGTCCTTGGAATAAAGACAGTCAGATGGGTGGTTGATCCTTCTTTAGCCATTGGAGCTATCTGCCTCTCGGCCGTGATCGGGGTTCTATCGAGCGTCTATCCGGCCCTCCATGCTTCGAAGATGGATCCCACTGAGGCGCTGAGAGCGCTATAAAAGAAAAGGTTGAGGTTAAGGCTAAGGCTAAGGCTAAGGTTGAGAATGATAATAAACTTAACCTAAACCTCAACCTCAGAGATTACTGACATGAGCTTGATTGAAATTAAAAACCTATCCAAGACGTACGAGAGCGGAGAAGAAAGAGTTTCTGCTCTTGTCGATGTGAGATTGCACATTGACAAGGGAGAATTTATTTCTATCATGGGTCCGTCTGGTTCGGGGAAATCAACCCTCCTTACCATTCTGGGCGGGCTCAATCATCCGACAACCGGTGAGGTGGTCGTGGATGACATTCCCATCTATCAACTTCATCTGGAGAAATTGGCTGATTTCAGGAGGGAGTACCTTGGGTTCATCTTTCAATCTTTCCAATTGATTCCTTACCTCACCGTGATCGAGAATGTGATGCTTCCACTCTCCATCACCGAGAGATCGAACCGTGAACAGGTCGGGATGGCTGAGAGAATATTAGAAAGGATTGGTCTGAAAGGCAAAGAGAAAAGATTGCCAGATCAACTCTCAGGCGGGGAACAGGAGCGGGTAGCCATTGCACGGGCGCTGGTCAATGCGCCTCCTATCTTATTAGCGGATGAACCAACGGGAAACCTCGATACGAAGACCGGCCAGGAAATTATGGAGCTGTTCAAGTCGCTCAATCAAGATGGACAGACGATCATCATGGTCACCCACAACCCCGAAAACGCTTCTTTCTCCTCCCGGACGATTTCCCTTAGGGACGGCCGTATCGAGAACGGAGCTGATTGACAATAATAAGAAGTTGACTTAATTCATGTATAAATGTTAAATACATTTAAAGGTTACTAAGGGGGGACACGGAGCTATTCGTGTTCCCTTTTTTATATTCCAAAAGAGGGAGGGCAGGATGAAAATGAAGATGAGAGAGTATGTTGTGGCGGTATGTTTGATGGTTTCCCTGATCTGGGGTGGGACGGCGGTTGCGTCGCCAGCCTACCCGACACCCGACCAGGCGAATATTGCTAAGACCGGCAAATACGTCGGCAGCAATGCCTGCGCCGCATGCCACAAGGACTATTACAACACCTGGGCGACATCACGGCACACAATCAAGGCAACAAAGGGGCCGGCCTTCGGCAAAGAGTTCGAGAAAAATATCTACGAGTGGGTTCGCCGCGACTGGGACAAGATCGACACTTACATGATTGTCGACCAGAAGGACGCAAAGACCAATTATATGGCAGCGCTCAAGGTGCCGATGTCTGAGATCGACTATGTCATCGGCCAGACCTATAAACAGCGCTACATGAAATATTATGACGGCGGTCCAATCGAGGTGTTCGAGGCAACCACTGAGGACGGAGGCATCAGCTGGAAGCTCGACAAGTCAAAGGTTTCGCAATTTCCCGGAAATAAGCAGCGCGCCGGCTACAAATTCCTGTTTCTCGAAATGAATCCGAAGGATGGACAGTTCAACAAGAATTACTATGGCGAGTTCCGCTCATGGCAGGAACGTTGTATCGGTTGCCACGTGACCGGTTTTGACCACAAGGCGTGGGATGCGGCCAAGGCCGACTACGTCGCCGGGAAGCGCAAGGACTTACGCGATATCTTTGCGGCTGACCTTCGGGTGGGCTGCGAGTCGTGCCACGGCCCCGGCGAGGCGCACACGAAAAACCCGGTGGCTGGGACCATCATCAACCCTGCCAAGATCACCGATATTGAAACACGCAAGATGGTTTGTGAACAGTGCCATACGCGCCCACAGCGCAGCCTGGTCGGCGCTGGCGCCAATGACTTGCGTGGCTACCGGCTGACCGAATCCTACATGGACTTCGCCCAATACACGCGGCCTGCCTGGGGCAAGGGGAACCGCCAGGTCTCGGTTGACGGTAAGGGAAGACGAGATCACCAGCAGGACATGGACCTCCGGCTAAGCGCCACCATCAAAGGGAACCACAGCGCACATGCGGCGATGGCCTGCTTTGACTGTCATGATGCTCATGGCGTAGGGAACAAAGGTAAGAAGAACCCAACGCTGAAGGCTGATAGTCCCGTTGCAAACTGCGCATCCTGCCACGGCGTGAAGGCCGAGGCCGTGTTGAAGGTGATGGATGGCCGCCAGGGCTGGAAGAGGGCAGGCTTCCCCGACTGGGGGACAGAATTTGGCCGCCAGGGTAATAAACAGCACATTTTCAACATCGATATTTACGGTCGTTCGTATGGACTTCACCCGCAACAGTATCAGTGGGCTCTAAAGAAAGATGGCGATCCGAAGAAAGAGGGCGACTGGGAATCGATCTGGCCATGGGAAAAAGTGCGTTTCGAGAAGCAGGGGCGGACCACCGCAGTAGGTGCAGCGCCCTGGAAATAACCGGGGATGGCACTTCCTTTTAAATAGGGTCTGATGTCGGGCCACCTGAATGAACCCCGTTGTTGCAGAAATAACCATATTGTTGAATTACTAATAAGCCTTTGATGGTGTCTGTTTTTAATGCAACAACAGAGTGAACAGGTGGCCCGTTTTTTTTCGGTACATTTGGTGATAGATCGGTCAGAAAAACTCAATAGTATGTGAATTACCTTCTCTGCTCTACAAAGCCCTCGCCGACTGGCTTTTCATTTTCATCACACATCAACAAAAAAATTAAGGATAAAGGATTTATATTGACATCCCTAAGGCAATGTCTCACAGTGTTTTACATGAGAACCAACACATTAACTATCCGCCTGGATAAGGATCTGGACCGCTTGTTGACAAGAGCGAGTAAAAGGTCGAGGAAAAATCGGAGTGAAATTGCCCGGGAGTTGCTGAAACGTCAACTGAGGCTTGAACAATTTGAGGAATTAAGAAAGAGGATCATGCCTTTTGCTGAAGCCCGGGGTTTGCTGACCGACGAGGACATTTTCTCCCAGATCTCATGAGGATATTCCTTGACATAAATATTTTCGTCAACGCACTAAAATATCGCTAAAATCCACTGAAGATTTCATGAAATTTGAGGCTCCACTCAATCCATACTTCTTCAAAATCTGGAACAGTTTTCATTAAAGGTATTAAGCTATTTCCCCAGGTATTTTTGTTTCTTTCCTTTAGATTTTCGGAAATCAGACCTTCGAAATTGGGTTGAATTTGGCGAACTTTGCATTTCTCAATAAAGAGGGTTCTGAGTGTCTCTGGTTGAAAGGACTCCCCTGACCGGCAGAGGATAAACCAGAGGTCATATATATCCCGGGGCCGTGGCCATTTTGTCTGCTGTTGAAGTAATGCACGCATCTTTTCTGCTATCATTTCCTCTTTGCTATAGCAGGTTATTTTGAAATCGGATATATCTGGATAACGTGGCGTTAAAGATCGGATTTCCGGCTCTGTCAAAATCGGCTCATCGAACGTCAGGTGTATTTCCACACTTGGAAGCTTCTGCCTGCGTGATCCCCCTCTGTTATATTCCACAGGGATTTCAACTTGAAAATCTCCCGGACTTGTGCGAGGGGCATTTATAGCTATAAGAATGCCCGATTTTTCTTGAATCCATTTTGCACTTCGATTAAGCAATTTTTGGGAAGAACCCAAGTCCCCTGAATTGGGTTGGCAACTGAAATCAATATCTTCGGAAAATCGGTATTCCGGATAATAGCAATGTCTTAGACAAGTTCCACCTTTAAAGAACCATCCCTTTGTTGCGAGGTGATGCTGTGATAATCCATATAATATCCATGCAATGAGATAATCTCTTTCAACTTGATCAAACCGAATCCCTTCAAGCGATGCAAAGTGGTGAAGCTCAGCTTTTGTGATCATTAAACGACCTTCGCATTAATCAGAAGATTCCATCGCCGGTTATGCTTCCCCTGCCTGGGAAGCGTAGGGTCTAAGGGTGAGAAACCACGGGATTGCGATGCAACTTTCTGCAAGGTTTGAGAATTGCCAAGCTCCAACGTTTCCATCAAGAACCCCAGGCGTTTTGTGGCTGCAAGGTTACCTATTTTAGCTGCGTAGGCTATGAGCTTGGCTTCGTCCAATTCGGTCCATGTTTTTATAAGCGCCTTCACGATTTCTCCTACTCCGCCTACGTATTTGGGAAGATCTAATCCATCAATAATTGTCTTTTCTTTATCAGTAATCCAAAACGATCGCTCATCTATCCAGTCCTGTATAATTCCAAAAAACTTTGAATGCTGAAGGGATATAATTTTAAATGATATTCCCAGTATCTCCTCCGGAGGATGGCGGACAGGGTGATTCGTTGCTATGAAAACTGTACGAGGAAGTTGCTCTGTCATGCCATGATGATTGAGAGCCGACCAGTAAGCAATTGCAGCAGGGGAAACTATTTCCATAGCGACAAGGAATTCATGAAGTTGGGGAGCACGGGTTTCCCCAGAAGAAAGGGGAATAACGGCAAATTTACCCCGTTTAATTCTCTGAATCCACCCTTTTCGTTGGAGTCTCTCTAAAAACTGGCGGGTGTTGTCCTCCCCGTTTGGGTCCAATACCTGTCGAGCTTCATCAATAGAGAAGGTGAGCCTGGAGCCAACTTTTGCAATGAACCTGGCCTCTATCCTTCCCAGGGGAGCTTTTGTTATATTTTGAGAGACGTTTGTCATCTGTACAGCCTACCTTTGTCACATAAAATATAACATTTCAAACCAAATGTCAACAAAAATCTTCCTATACTGAAATTAAAGGGATGGGGATGGCCTGACTATTTTTTCATGTACCTTAGATGGAGAGGCAGACCTGTTTGTTACCGGAGATAATGAACTTCTCGGATTAAGAAGGATAAGGGAGATGGAGATTATCTCTCCAAGAACGTTCTGGGAAAAACTGAAGACAGAGCAAAAGGAGTAATATTTCAATCAGTATCTTAAGTCCTCGCATCTCGATCTCCTAAAACCGCCATCCCCATACCCCCTTTCTTTCAAACATGTTACGTATAGCACCTACAATTCAATAGAGTGAACCATATTCAGGAATTAAACATTACAGGATGTAAGTGAGAATAATGCAAAGAATTGGCCTAAGTTGTAAGCTATCGACTGGATTGCTTAGGGAGGCGCCTACTTAATTCTAAGAGGCAACCCTTCTTGGCCTGCTTCTATTTCGGTACTTCAAATGTTCCCGTTACCTTGTAGCAACCCCGCCACGTCCCTTCTTCAACTGCCCCACGTTTCGTAATAGGGAGAGCACTGGCACTACCCGTGATACTTTTCCATTTGCCAGTTCCATGAAGGAACTTGAATTTCCAAGTGGCTTTCCCAACAGGGCCAACAGTTGTCGTCTCCGTGAGAATGAAGTCCCCATCAAGGTCAGTTAGCTTGGAATAACCACGCGCATCTACTTGACCAGCCATAATACGCGAAACACCCAAAAAATGAGAAATGAAGTTATCAAAAACCTTGTTCTCGTGATTGCTCATGATGATGCCCCTTAGCTCAACGCTTAAAATTGTTAATTCTTTACTCGACGATAACACTGTGGCTGGCCCAGAAACGCACTGTGTAAAATCGAAAGGTGTTTCGGCTTGCGCAACCGCAAGAAATATGAAGAAGAGGAAAATTCCTACAAGAACCCCAATACTAATATTTTTTCTTCCTAGCATAAATATTTCCCTCCTTTCTGAAGTTCTATAAAGGAAAATCATGAAAGCCCACAAGGGGATAAGATTATCCTTTGGCGGCTTATGATACTAACAACATCCATCCCGCCATAAGTCACTTCGAATGGTTAAAGGTTACGTTGTAAGGTTCATTAGGGACAGGTGGAAAAGGCAATTAGAAGATACTATTAAGCACATTGACCGTCAAGGGAAAAATCCTCCCCAAAATTACCCCTCCCTTGCTAATTTTCAATTGAAATTTTGCATACAAGAGTAGGAACTGAAAAACAAGAGGAAGTTATTTTTAGGTGTTTGTTATAGCATTGTTCCTTTTTTATAAAGTTCCCCTACCTCATCAGAGGTATACCCGAGCCACTGCTCAAGGATTAGCCTGTTGTGTTCGCCCAGGCCTGGCGCAGGCATCCGAATGGTTCCTGAGGTATCCAAAAACTTAAAGGGGAATCCGGGAATATCAATATCGCCGAATGTTTCATGATAAACCTTTTGAAACATTCCACGCTGTTTTAGATTTTCGTCCACATTGACCTGCTCAGAGGTATAGGCAATTCCGCAGGGTATCTTTTTGCTTTCAAGAATGGAGATGATTTCCTGTGATGTGTGCTCTACCGTCCATTCTTCGATGAGAGCCACCGCCTCTTTGTGGTTATGAATCTGAACGAGGAGGTTGGAGAATTTCGGATCCGTTGCCATTTCAGGGCATCCGATTATTTCAACTAAGTCTTTCCACTGTCTGGTAGTGATGGAAACGATAGCCACTTTACCATCCTTTGATTTAAAGAATCCGTAGAAGGGCATCCGGTCTGAAGAGTTCAGGACATCTTTCGGTTTCCTGCCCAATTCTTTCTCCACCTGCGCCATGATTGGTTCGAGACCTTTATCCATCAGCGCTCGGTAATTGTTGTAGTACATGACATCCTGCATGGAGATGTCTATGCACTGCCCCTGCCCTGTTTTCATCTTGTGAATCAGAGCGAAGAGAATCGAAATCGTGGCGTAAGCGCCAGTGACCAGGTCGCCCCAGAAATTATCCGGCATCAGGAAGGTGTCCTGATTATTCCAGAACTGGCCGCCGGTTGCCTGTGCAATGATGTCAAAAGCAGCCCGTTCAGGCCCCACACCGGATGCACCGAATCCTGAAATGCCGACGTAGATGATGTCCTTTTTCAGGAATCGGACATCTTCATAACCCAAGCCAAACTTCTCGATAGACCCGGGGATCAGATTATGAACAAAAATATCGGATATCGTGGCGAGTTTGAGAATGACCTCCCTGCCTTGTGGGTCGTTCATGTTGACTGCGAGACCATATTTGTTGCGATTGAAGACAGAGTAATTGCGCTCCGCGCCAGGGGTCATTTTGAATATCATCCGTAGCGTATCGCCATGGGGGGGTTCCACCTTCACGACATCGGCACCCATATCAGCGAGTATTTGGGTGCAGCGAGATCCAGCGATGAACTGCGTAAGGTCAACGACCTTTATGCCTTCAAGAATTTGCATAAGCCTACCTCATATCTTGAAACCTATTTTTTCGGGCGGGTATAGATGGTTTTGTAGCGTTTGGGGTCTGCGGCCATGCAACTGGTGCATTCTTCCGAAGCGAGATCAACAGGCTCAAGAAGGACTTCAAAGCCGAGTTCTTTGTATTGCGCTGCCATTTCAGATAGACGGGGCTCGTCTATGGTGAACCGTTTTTCCCAGCCTTGTTGTTTGAGTTCGTCTTCTCTAATCATACGATAAACAATGAACGATGGACGATAAACTAATTACTGATAACTGTCTTTGAAACATGCCTTCCAACCTTCGGAGTGGGAGATAGCTCCGGGTTTGCAAACTGCGACACAGGGAGGTGGTTCCGGCCCGTAATCGGGTTTGCAGGGAGCGCAATGGTAACGGATTTTGTTACATTCATCCTGTTTTACAGAAGCCACTGGTTCTTCACGAAAAGGGTCTATTTGGTCCGGTCCAACTTCGAGAATATTTACTGGGCACACCTCTACGCATTTACCACAGCCGTTGCATTTGTCTGTGTCAAGAATGAAAAACCAATCTCCGGAGGCGTCGTTAAACCCGTAATGAGCAATCACTTCATTTCCCCACACCCTTAATGGAATATTGGAATACTGGAATGATGGAATAATGGGTGAATCATAGAAATCGGGTTAACCCTAAGATTCATACAGCATAGGATTTACGCAACATTCCAATGTTCCATGATTCCACTATTCCAGTTTTTTTACACTTTTAGCTTTTCCTGTATCCAGCAATGCCTGTCCAAAAAGGGCAGCTCCAATGGCTCCGGCAAGCTGGGTATCAAAAGGAAAGTTCTTCTTGCGATACTTTGAATTGTGCCAAGCCTGTTCCGCGGTCTTGATTCCGAGTTCCTTTTCAAGCCTCTTGACCACCCCTTCATTCTTGGCGATTCCACCGGTGATGACAAATTTCTCTTTCACGCCAAGCCGCTTCAGAAGCTCCATAATTCTGTGGGCCATCGCAGAACAATAGGCAGCCATGATCTCATTTTCCGGAATGCCCTGTTCAAGAAGGCCCATCACCTCACTTTTTGCGAAGACAACGCAGGTGGTACTGATGGAAGGGGGTTCTCTTGAAATCTGAAAAGAGCGGGGACCGATCTCCCAGACCGGGACATGAATCAGGTCCGCAAAAACCTCCATACCACGGCCGGTTCCAGCGGCGCACTTGTCGTTCATCATGAAGTTGAGAACTTTACCCTGACTGTCAATGTTGATGGCTTTGCAGTCTTGGCCTCCCATGTCCATGATCGTTCTAACCTCAGGGCCATACATGAAATTTGCTCCCTTGGCATGGCAAGAGATTTCGGTTATTGCCTGCTGAGCCATGGGCACATTGACCCTTCCATATCCGGTGCCGATACAGTAGTCGATATTTTCTAATTTCAAATCAGTCTTCTCAAGGGCGTAGTCCATTCCCTTTCTGGCGCTGTCCGGGCTATTCGAACCTGTGCGCGTATTGCCAAACGCATAGAATTCACCATCGACCATGATGACCACCTGTGTGCTGACAGATCCCACATCAACTCCGGCGGTTATACATTTACCTTTTTTCCAATCAATATCCGGATTGACCCAGTTGTTTTCAGGCCACCTCCAGAACTCAATAGTTTTTTCTTGCCCAACCATTTAATTCCCCCTTTAATGATTAGCGGGATTAAAGCAGTTTATACATAACCCCACCTAACCTCCCCCCGTGGTCGGGTCTAATCGACTTATCTTAAGGGGAGGAGTATACCCCCTCTAGGTTAAGTCGTTGCGACTCGAAACCGAGAGGGGGCAGGGGGAGTTATTCCAAAACACCTGAAAGAGCGGCCTCTGCTGCACCGAGTGCCCCCATGTAATCAGGATCAGCCGGAACAATAACCTCCATCTCGATATTCTTTTGGAGAGAGTCGATGAAAGCAACATTTTTAGCCATTCCGCCGACAAACACCACATCTTTTTCCAGGCCTACAATTCGGGCAATGGAACCAACTCTCCCTGCAACGGCATCCAACACAGCCCTGGAGATATCGGGTTTGGAAATATTCTGGTGGATGAGGGAGACCACTTCCGATTCTCCAAAGACAGCGCACTGAGCATTCATCGGGATGGATTTTGTTGAATCAAGAGCGATCTTTGCCATCTCTTCAATGGAGACCTCCAATGCCCTTGACATGGCTTCCACAAATGTTCCGGTTCCAGCAGCGCATTTGTCGTTAATGGCAAAATCTAAAACTTTTCGTTCAGGGCCTATCTTGATGGCCCGTCCTTCTTCGGCTCCCACGTCTATGATTGTCCTGGCATTTGGAAATAATTTACTCGCTCCCTGGGCAGCCGCGGCAACATCCGAGATGAAGCCATTGGCAATGGAAACACGTTTGGCCGCACTTCCAGTTGCCACCACACGCTCCACATCCTTTCTTGGAATGGACGCCTGTTTTAACACCTGATCATATAAAACCTCGACTGCTTCGGCTTTTTTGATACCGGTGGGGGCGGTTCCTTTTGCCAATATCTGTCCATCTTTCTTGATGACGATATGAACATTCTGACCACCAACATCAATACCTGCGACTATCATTTCTACTCCTTGGTCTCTAATAACCCCACCCGGCCTCCCCTTATATTAAGGGGAGGTGTGCCTGCCTGCCGGTAGGCAGAGAGGGGTTAAAAAGGGGAACGCGCCTACACAAAGGCGGAAGAACCTTAATCTATGATAATTCTCTACACCTCTAAAACACTTCCAACACATCCATGGAAAAAGCGATCTCCGAATTCCTGGTGGAGCCGGGATGATGCTCTCATTCCCGTGCAATGGGAGACGCCGATCTTCTCAATATCCATCTTCTTAAGAAATTTGATCGATTCTTCCAATTGCTCAGAGGTGAGAAAGTCCAGATGGGTTCCGCCCAGGATGGCATAAAATCTCTCTTTTCCGGTCTTGTTCATGACATGGTGGATGATATTGATCATCCCCGAGTGCGCACATCCGAGGATGAGAACAAGCCCTTTAGGAGTATCTAAAATCAGGGACTGGTCATCAGGGAAGGTATCCGTAGCGGTCCTCCCATCGATTTCGGTGAAGAGTATTGGGTCAGTTTTTTCAAAGGGAGTCCTTCTCGGGACTTCCCCGGTTAAAGAGACTCCTTTTTCGACCTCTGTAAAATCTGAATTTAGAATAAAGTTTGCCCCCAAATACTCGAGATACTTCCTTTTATATGGGAGACCGACAAACTGTTTTTTTTCTTTGCCATCCTTTTTCAGGATTTTGATTCGGTCTGAAAACACATCGGGATGGGCGTGTACATCCACCTCTCCTTTCAATTTAAGGACTTCGGGGAGACCTCCGGTATGATCAAAATGGCCATGGCTCAAAAAGATTTTTTTAATACTCTTCAGATCCTTATTGAGGACAAGAGAGTTTGCAATAACTGCGTGACCGCTTCCGGTATCGAAGAGGTAGTTTCCCTGTTCGGTCTCGATGAAAGCCGAAAAGCCGTGCTCTCCATAACCGACCAGCCTGCCCACCGTGTTCTCACAAAGGATGGTTATCTTCATTGCGATTAACCTCCGTTACTTGTTTTATGGAATGAGTCCACAATCGTTTCATTAGAACTCTTTTTATGTTATATTAAAATCCGATTTTTATCAAAGGGAATCACTATGCTAACCGTTGATGAGGCTTTAAATAAACTTCTTTCCCATATCCATCCGTTAGGCTTTGAAAAGGTTTCCCTATTGGATGCCCTGGGAAGGGTGATTGCGGAGGATATCATTGCCCCCCGAGATCTTCCTCCTTACGACAATTCGGGGATGGACGGCTACGCAGTAAGATATGAAGATATTCGCGACGCGTCTGAAAAGAATCCTGTCCAACTGGAAGTGATTGAAGATCTTCGTGCGGGATTCTTTTCAGAAAAGATCGTCCAAAAAGGTCAGGCCGTCCGGATCATGACAGGGGCTCCTATCCCAAAAGGTGCGGATTCAGTAGTGCCTGTTGAGGAGACAGAGAGAGGAGACAGCTTCGTCATTATTCTCAGGTCCGTTTCCCAAAGAAGGTATATACGAAGGGCAGGGGAGGATGTAAAAAAAGGAGACCTCGTTATTTCTGCCGGAGATATGATTCGTCCTTCAGAGATAGGGATGCTTGCTTCCGTGGGGAGGTCGTTTATCTCCGTTTATCAAAGGCCATCGGTGGCCATCCTCTGCACCGGTGAAGAACTTGTAGATGTAGGTGAAAGCTTGAATGGAGCAAAAATAGTTTCGAGCAATTCCTACACACTTGCCGCTCAGGTCAAGGAGTGCGGAGCGATTCCGGTGCAATTAGGGATTGCAAAAGATCAAAAGGATGAAATTAAGGAGAAAATCCTCCAGGGGCTCTGGGCCGATGTTTTCATTTCGTCAGCAGGCGTCTCTGTGGGGGATTATGATTTTGTCAAGGATGTCCTAAAAGAACTGGGAGTCGAGTTAATCTTCTGGAAGGTTGCCATGAAACCGGGGAAGCCCGTGGCCTTCTGGATGTTTAAGGGAAAACCAATCTTCAGTCTTCCTGGGAATCCGGTTTCTTCGATGGTCACTTTTGAGCAATTTGTGAGGCCGTCACTCCTGAAGATGATGGGCTATCGTCAACTCTTTCGACCCGTGATTGAAGCCTTCTTAAAAGAGGATATTCGAAAAGAACCCCGGAAAAAACATTTTATACGAGCCCTGGTGTCTTACGGGAATGAAGGCTACTCCGTCACAACGACAGGGCCCCAGGGATCGGGGATATTGAGATCAATGGTGCGGGCAAACGGACTGATCATTCTCCCGGAGGATTGCGGTCTTGTCAAGGCGGGAGAGAAGGTGAAGGTTCAACTACTTAATAGTTCGGAGTTATGAGTTCGGAGTTCGGAGCAAATAAATCTAAAGAAGACTTTTTGAAAGAATGTTTTGGTCTTAAACTCCGAACTACGAACTCCGAACTTAAAACTGGAGCGTAGCGACTATGATTCCCATCATTTCAATCGTAGGAAAATCAGATAGTGGAAAGACGACATTTATTGAGAAACTTTTGCCTGAATTGGTGCAGAGAGGATATCGGGTCGCCACAGTGAAACATGATGTCCACGGATTTGAGGTGGACCGGGAAGGGAAGGATAGTTGGCGGCATAAGAAGGCTGGCGCCCATACAACGATCATTTCCTCGCCCCAGAAGGTCGCTGTCATTCGAGATGTGGGAAAGGACTTATCCCTCGCAGAACTTAGGGAAAAACTGATCCAGGATGTGGACCTCATTCTATCGGAGGGATTTAAGAAGGATGTTCAGCCCCAAATAGAAATTTTTAGAAAAGAAAAACATAAGGAGCTCCTTTGCACTAAGGAGGATAACCTTGCTGCCATTGTATCGGATAAGGAATTTAATGTTGGGGTTCCATGTTTTTCTCTGGATGACGCGAAGGGGGTAGCTGATTTTATTGAAAAGAAATTTCTGAAGGGGAAAAAAGAAGAGGGGATTACCCTAAAAGTGGATGGCAGATCTGTTTCTTTAAAGCCTTTTATCAGAGATTTTCTGTCCGGTTCGATCAAGGGAATGGTCAGCTCATTAAAGGGATGCGAAAAACCCAAAAAGATTGAGATTTATATTGAGGATTAAATCTGAAGCCTGTCACAAACCTGTTTTTTCCATTCCTGCAGTTCTTTAACCTGTCATTCAAGACCAGAGAGCCGGTTATCCAGCTCTGAAAAAGAGAGCTTGATTAATGCACGAGTCTCGATGTGCTGACGTTCGTTCTCTTTTTCAATTCGATCGAGCCGTTGTATTGTACCCATCTGACCTTTTTCAACAAGGTCAAGCCTTGTATCCATATGGTCAAGTCTGTTTTCCACCTTATCGAGCCTGGTTTCCACTCGATCGAGTCTCATTTCAACTCCATCTAGTTTTGTATCAATTTGATCTAACCTTCCATCGACTCGGTCGAGTCTTTGTATAACCCCAGAATGTCCTTCAGCCAAATGTTTTATATGATCCATCAATCCTTCTGAAACTATATGGAATTCATGGATAATTTCCTCTTTGAATGTGATCAAGTCTTTCTTGGTTGCATATTCCTCATGGACTCCCATTGCTGCTTCTCCTTTACCTCGGCCGAATGCCATTGTGACTTAAACATCTCATAAAATCCAATCTTCGTCAAGATTTTTTAAAGAGATTTCTGGAAAAGCCCAGAAATCTCTGATTACACGGATTATTAAATGATTACAACGATTAGAACTGTAGGGAAATAAATGATAATCTGTGCAATCATTTTTTGGAATCTGTGTAATCAAGAGAGCGGAAACAGGTCTTTTGAGAGCTCTCTTTAAATTATTCCATCACCCAGAAGGATTCGTCGCGAAGGGCGACTGTCACCTGCTTATCGATGGAGAGGTCGAGATTTCTAAAAGCATAATTGGGAATGGAGATTTCGAAGGAGATCTTTCCCTCTCCGTCTTGAAAGAACACACTATGATGTCTTCCTCTATTAGCAATATCAATAATATTCCCGATGAAGATATTCCTTTTTAAAGACTCCTTTACGGATTTTCCCTCGCGGAGGATCATCACTTCTTCAGGCCGGATGTAGAGGTCAATTTCTCTCCCTGAATCCATCTTACTCTGACAGGCACCCTTCGGAATGGAAAACCGTAATCCATTGATATCAATAAAACTTCGCTCTACATGATCTTCCTTGCCAAAGATCTTTCCCCTGTAAAGGTTCCTCAAACCCAAAAACTGCGCTGCCTGTTTTGTTCGTGGTTTTAGAAAGACATCGTCCCTTGTTCCAACCTGTTCCACATTGCCATTAATAAAGACAGTCATCTTATCTCCCATGAGAAAGGCTTCTTCAAAGTCGTGGGAGACACATAAAACCGTTGGATGGAGAGAGGTGTGGAGGGTTTTTAGAAGTTGTTGGATCTCATATTTGATGGAGGGATCCAGGCCGGAAAGGGGTTCATCAAGGAGAAGCAGTTTTGGCTTTGGGGCCAACGCTCTTAGTAGTGCCACTCGCTTTTTTTCACCTCCACTCAGATTGGCCGGGTATCGGTCGAGCAGATGCCCAACTCGCATCACCTGAATGAGAGAGTCAACATATTTATCATAGTTTTTTAAGGAGTGATTCTTGGCTTTAATTCCATAAAGGATGTTCTCTCTTACGCTCAGATGTGGGAAGAGAGCGAGGTCTTGAGGGACATAAGAAATCTCCCTTTTCTCAGGGGGTAGGTTTTGAACTTCCTTTTCACCGATCCATATCTTTCCTTTTTTGGGTTTATGTAGTCCGATGATTGATTCCAGGATCAGGGTTTTACCGCTTCCCGTGGGGCCCAATAGAAAGTGAAATTCCCCTTCCTCAATTTCTATATGAAGATCCGTCAGGCTAAAGGTTTTTAGAAGAATGGCAAGCCCTTCTATTTTAATCATAGCGATATAATTTCCCTGTCAATCGGACAGCGTAAAGGGCGACCAATCCCAGGATGAGAAGGATGAGGACCAAAACGATCGCCTTCTCTATATTGGCTGAAGCAAGAGCCGTGAAGATAGCAATGGGCATAGTCTCTGTTTTTCCGGGCATGGCTCCGGCGAGGGTGACCGTGGCTCCGAATTCACCTGCAGCTTTAGCCCAGGAGAGAATCACAGAGGCTAAAAGTCCCCGGAAGGTTAGGGGAAGTGTGACCCGGTAGAAGGCCTGCCATGAAGAAGAGCCGAGAGAGCGTGCTACAGCTTCATAACGTGGAGAAATTTCATCCAGAGAGGCTTTCATCAAGCGTGTGGTTAAGCCTGCAATGGTGGCGAATTGGGCAAGGAGGATGCCTGGAAATTCAAATACGAAGAAGATTCCTTTTCTCTGGATAACCTCTCCTAAAGGGGTATTGAAGAAGACAAGGAATGAGGCTCCCAGGGCAATGGGCGACATGATGATCGGAATTTCGAGGAAGACATCGACGATCTGTTTTCCTCTGAATTGAAAACGGGAGAGAGCATAGGCTGCAGGGAGTCCAATCAACACGGCTAAGAACGTTGCAAGGGTGGCGGCAATAAGGCTCAGCCGGATGGAGAAGAGGGTCGAAGGATGAGCCAGCGATTCCCAGAATCCCGTCAAACTTGTCGAGAAGAGGAGCGAGGCTAAAAGGCCAAAGTAGAAGATGAAGATGCATATGGCTGCGCCAATCATGGTGTAACGGAAAGTCATGGGTTCTCCTCAGTTAAAATTCCAACTACAAATCCTAAAAGCCCCGCCTAATGAGCGTGAAGCTACATTTTATGCGAGAAAATATGGGTATCGGGTGACCAGAATATCAGAGGGTAGAATACCAGGATACCAGGATCTAAGATAAACAATAACAGTATTTTGGTTTGACCTGATATCCCAATATCCTGATGTTCACCTCCTGATAACCTGATCATCTGATACCCGCTTCATCGCTTTTTATCTTGTCCTCCATTCTTTTGGGAGAATATACTCTCCTCCAACCGGAGTGTCGGGTTTTGTAAACTGGCGTACCTCCTGAATATCCATCAGATAGTTATATTTTCGGAAAATAGCTTTCCCATCCGAAGATAGAATGAAATCAATGAATTTCTGAGCTTGGGCTTTGTCTTTAGAAAAATTAGAGATGGCGATGGGGATATATCCTATTCTTGGAATCTCTTCAGGTTTCAAATAGACCGTCTCAATTCTTTCTGGGTCCCAATACTGAAAAACCCTCCAACCGATCACTGCGTCCACCGCCCTCAGGGAGATGACATTGGAGGTCTTTTCACAGCTCTCCGTGTAATTTACCAGGTTTTTACTGAAACTCTCCTTCTCCTGTGGATTGAGATTTTTCTCGATGATTTCGACAGCGTATGTCCCTACACAGACCATTTCCGGATTGGCGATAGCTACTCGGATTCCCTTTTTGGTTAAATCCCTTAACGATTTAATCCCCTTCGGATTTCCTTTCTGGACATTGATGGCGGGGATAAGGTAGGCAACGACCTTCTCCGAATCAAAATAGACGAGGCCATCTCTTTTCGCTACTTCCATAAAGTCGGATGAACCCGGAAAGTAGATGTCTCCTCTCTTTGCCAATTTCATCTGCGAAAGGACAAATCCCGAACCTCCGAAAACGATATCGACTGGAATATTGGTTCTTCTGGAGAAGTCCTTGATGGCCTCTTCTGTCGGAGGCTTACTTGCCGCTCCTGTAAAGAGGAGCAATCTCTCGGAGGAAGAAACTGCGGAATGATAGGGAATGAAAATAAGTAATACTCCAAAAAGGAATGATATCCCAAAACGAATCGGGCATTGAATATAACGAGAAAAAATCATCGCACCTCGCTAAAATGATCCCGAAAGATTTTTTCAAGGGTTTTCCCAGCCTCTTTTCGGAACCGCCCATATCTGTCCATCAGCCTTTTGGCCTCGGGGGTGATCTGGGAGCCTCCTCCGAATGAACCTCCTGTCTTCCTCTCAATCAGTGCAAAGCCAAGTCTCTTTTCAACGGTCTCCATCAAGCGCCAGGCCTTGTTATAAGACATTCCCATTCGGAGGGCAGCCCGGTGAAGGGATTTTGTTTTTTGGACTCCTTTCAGAAGTTCCCATGGACCGTCGCCAAAGGCTTTCCCATGATGGTCGAGCCAGATTTTATATGCAACTTTCATCTGTTTTAGATCCATCGTTATACTTACTTAAGTATAACGACAATTTAACCGGTCCTCAATGTCCTGTCAAGTACTTTTAAAGGCGTTTAGCTTAAGGCTTAAACATTTTTATAGACAGAAGAGGTAAATTTTTGTTATATAAATTGAAATTTCGATTGAAATAACTGGAGATAAGACGATGAAGGAGGCGATGCTTTACAGCCCTTTGGAAGAAGGAAAGGTGAAGTGTTCCCTTTGCAGTCATCGGTGTGTCATCTCACCTTTGAAAAAGGGGGTCTGCGGGGTAAGGGAGAACAGAGAAGGAAAGCTCTTCAGTCTTGTTTACGAACGAGCCATCTCCATGCATATCGATCCTATAGAGAAAAAGCCTCTTTATCATTTCTTACCCGGGTCCAGTTCATTCTCTATCGCCACAGTAGGATGTAACTTTCGTTGTCTTCAGTGTCAGAATCACGAGATCTCTCAAATGCCGGTTGACGGAAAAGGGATTGACGGGTCCACGGTCCCGCCAGCCAGACTCGTTTTACTCGCAAAGGAAAATCGATGTCGGTCCATCTCTTACACCTATACTGAACCCATCATCTATTTTGAATATGCTTACGAGACGGCAGCGCTGGCCCATCAGGAAGGAATCAGGAATGTCTTTGTCACGAATGGCTATATGACAGAGGAGGCGTTGAGGACGATACAACCCTATCTCGATGGAGCCAATGTTGACTTGAAGAGTTATCAGGAGAAGTTTTATAAGGAGGTGTGTGGGGCAAAGCTTAGGCCAGTTCTCGAGAGCCTGAAGTTGATGAAAGAGTTGGGGATCTGGGTGGAGATCACCACTCTGGTCATTCCCACCATGAATGATTCAGATAAAGAATTTGAGGAGATCGCTCAGTTCATTCTGTCCTTAGGGGCGGAGGTTCCATGGCACCTCTCCGCCTTCTATCCCACCTATAAGATGCTCAACCTTCCAAGACCCCCTGCCACAACGCTTCATCGGGCAAGAGAGATCGGGATGAAGGCAGGGCTTCGATATGTCTATTGCGGCAATATTCCGGGACAGGGAGGGGAGGATACCTTCTGCCCCCAGTGTGGACGAAACGTGATTGAGAGGATGGGCTTCAGGGTTGTAAAGAATGATGCGGTGGGAGGGGAGTGCCGGCATTGCCACGCAAAGATTGACGGCATCTGGGAGTAGAATAGTAATAAAATTTTAATGTCTAAATCCGAAGCAAAGGTCAACGGTTATCAGAATATCAGGATATCAGGTTGCAGGCATCAGGATACAAGGATATCAGGGCAAGTCATTCTTCCTTGATTTTCTCTGGTACCCTAATGTTCCGATCCCCTCCCTCCTGATTACCTGATTTCCGGATTCCCTTTAACGAATTGATTTGCTGCATTTTTAAACTCCAAACTTTTATTGGATTCTGGCGATGTCAGGTTAGGTAGGAATGACCGGAAATCATCATCAGAAAGTCATCTGGACGATCGGTGGCGGTAAAGGGGGAAGTGGGAAGAGTTTTATCACCACCAATATCGGAATCTGCCTTTCACAATTAGGCGCCCAGGTCATCCTCATCGATGCCGATTTAGGAGGAGCGAACCTCCATACATTTTTAGGTGTTCTTCCATCGGCTCCCACTCTTTCCGACTTCATCAAGAAGAGAGTTTCCCATCTCAAAGATGTACTCATTCAAACCGGAGTCCCAAATCTTCAACTCCTGACAAGAGCGCAGGATCTTCTTGATGCGGCCGATGCGAAGAGCGTCCAGAAAAGGAAGCTTCTCCGTTCCATTAAATCTCTGGAGAGCGATTATATCCTGGTTGATCTGGGCGGAGGCAATACACTAAGCGTTCTTGACTTCTTTTTGATGTCGGACGGAGGCATCCTGGTGGTAACGCCGGAACCCACTTCCATCGAAAATACATATCGGTTTTTAAAGAGCGCCTTTTATCGAAGGCTACGGCAGACGGTTTCTTCCAGCTCAGCCAAGGCCCTGATCGACGAAGCCATGGATGGAAAGAACGAGGCGGGCATCCGTAATCCCTATGAACTTCTGAATGAAGTGAGACGCATTAACACAGATGATGCCCGGAAGATGGTCGAAGAGGCGGAGACTTTCCATCCCAACCTTATTTTGAACCAGGTCCGTTCAAAAAAAGATATTGAAATCGGTTTTTCGATCCGGAGCGCTTGTCAGAAATATTTTGGCATTCATCTCCACTATCTGGGGTATGTCGTCTACGACCAGGATGTGGGAAACTCCATACGCAAGAGAAAGCCATTGGTTCTTGAAAACAGTCGGTCCAAGGCTGCCCAGTGTGTGACGGAGATTGCCTCAAGATTAGCCAATAGCCACCGGATGCGTCGGTAACCCCTCCTATCCTCCCCTTATTTTAAGGGGAGGAATACCCCCTCTTGGGTTAAGTCGAATAGACCTGCCCACGGGAGGGAGAAGGGGGGAGAGTTATTTCTATCGACCATCATCTTAGTCTGAGAAGAAGGAGGGGAGCCTTAATTTAGGGCTCTAAATAGATGAAACGGATCGAGGAACAGACCCATTATGAAATTCTTGAGGTAAGCCCCGATGCGACTGTAAAAGAAATCCAACAGGCTTATGAGCATGCGAAGGAGACCTTTCATTCCGATTCTCTGGCGGTCTACTCTCTATTCTCGGAAGAAGAGATGAAGAGGATACAAGCGTCTGTTGACGAGGCTTATCGCGTTTTAATGGATGAAGCATTGCGGAGAAACTATGACCAGTCGCACTCCCATCTCATAGAACGATCTCCAAAAGGAAAACAGGCAGAAAAACTCGCCCAGCCTTCGGAGATCAAAGAAAGTCTTTCTTTTACGGATCTTTCCCTTGCGATAGGGGAAATGCCCTATCGAGGAAAGTCGCTAAAACAACTCCGTGAGAAATTAGGAATCGACCTCAAAGCCATCTCCAGCGAAACAAAGATCAACATCAAAACGCTGGAGTGGATTGAGGAGGAAAACCTGGATTGTCTTCCTGTTCCAGTTTATCTGAAGGGGTTTTTAAAGGGTTATGCCCGGGTGCTCAATGTAGATTCCCAGAAGTTAATCGAGGGTTATCTCCAATTATACGAAGAACGGAAAAAGAAGTAACAAAAGCTAAATTCGAAATTCGAATATCGAAATCCGAAACAAATTCGAATTTCCAAAATTCAAATATCTCAAACTATTATCTGTTTTGAACATTGTAAGATTGTCCTTTTGAGATTGTTTCGAATTGGTCCTGCTGGACGCTTCGCCCGAATTTTGAGATTCGGATTTCCCCGGCAAGCCGGGGATTAGGGGTTTTCTGAGGTGAGTTCTGATACCCTTGCCGCAATCTGCTGACCAATCGCACTATTAAATCCAACAATCTTCTCCCGAACCTTACCTTTCTTATCTATTAAAAAAGTCGTTGGAAGGCCGGTCACTTTGTAATTTCTGGATACTTCCTCCGGCGTCATGATGATGGGATAAGGGATATCCATCGAATGGATAAAGCGGCGGACCATCTCTGTATCTCCTGCCTTATCCGTACTCATCCCGATCAATTCAAATCCTTTTTCCTTATTATCTTTGTAAAGCTGGATGAGATGGGGGATCGATTCCTTGCAGGGGCCGCACCAGGTGGCCCAGAAATCGAGCAAGACCACCTTTCCTTTCAATTCGGAAAGGGTAATGTCCTGCCCTTCGGTCGTTTTTAGCCTGAAGTCAGGGGCCAAAGTTGATTCTTGTGGTTTTCCACCGCAACGGGGAAATGCTAAGGCCAGTGCCAGACAAAAGCCAAATACGAAGACATATCTAAAAAAAGGTTTCTGCATCGTCATGGGTGGTCCGTTATTACTCCTACAGGGCTTTTTCAATCATGGTCTTTAAGCGGGCCTTAGGAACAGATCCGACAATCTGATCAAAGACCTTTCCTTCTTTAAAGAGAATGAGGGTGGGAATTCCACGCACGCCATACTGACCGGGTATGGAAGGATTTTCATCCACATTCAGTTTGGTAATTTTGACCCTGCCTGAAAATTCTTTTGCCAGCTCTTCAACGATCGGGCTGATCGCACGACAGGGTCCACACCAGGTCGCCCAGAAGTCGACCAGTACCGGGATGCCAGACTGAAGAACCTCCGATCCAAAATTCTTTTCGTTCACCTGAAGCAGATCTGATTCGTTTCCCATTTTCTTGGCTCCTCTATTTTAAAATTCTAAACTTAAAACTCATCATTCATAACTCATAACTATTATCTACAACTTCCTTTCCAAGACAAAATCGGATAATGAAAGAAGAGCCTCCTTCTCTCTTGAGGCAGGGAGGTGACGGAGGTGCCCTTTTGCTTTTGCGACATATTCTTTCGCCTTTTCCCAGGTGTAGGCTAAACCGCGGTATTTTTCTATTAGGTGGATGACCTGGAAGAAAGTTTCCTTGGTTATGGGATCGGAAAGGATGGCTTCGTGGATAAGGGCTGACTCTTTTTCATCACAATGTTTAAGGATGTAAATCAGGGGAAGCGTGATCTTTCCATCCTGAAGATCGATACCTATCTTCTTCCCGAATTCCTTCTCTCTGGAGGTATAGTCTAAACTATCATCAATCAACTGGAAGGCGACCCCGATGTCCATTCCAAAATCAAGCAATGCCTTCTCCATTTCCTCGGGCGCTTCTCCGAGGATGGCACCGACCTGGGTGGCTGCAGCGAAGAGTGTGGCTGTCTTTCGTTTGATGATTGAAAAATAGTCTCCTTCTGTGGTGGAGAGATCATTGGTTTTGATAAGTTCCTCCAGCTCCCCTTCTGCCATGAGGGTTGTGGCTCTGGCAACCGCCTGGAGGATTTTTCGATTTCCATTATCGACCAGCAGGGAGAAACACTTTGTAAAGAGGAAATCCCCAACCAGCACACAAGCCTCGTTGCCCCACTTGGCATTGGCCGACTCCATGCCTCTTCTCAGATCGGCGTGGTCCACCACATCGTCATGGAGAAGGGTAGCCGTATGGATGAATTCGATCAAACTGGCCATGGAGATATGCGCCTCTCCTTGATATCCGCATGCCCTGGCAGAAAGCAGGAGCAGAATAGGACGAAGCCTTTTCCCTCCACTGAGGAGAAGATGTTCTCCGATGGCAGAGATGATGGGGACGGGGGAACTTAAATTTCTACGGAACTCAAGATCGACCTTCTTCAGATCCTCTCCGACCCATTGGAGGATTTCTTCAAGACGGGATTTCTCATCGGTGTTTGAAATGGAAACGTTCAACGTGTTCATCTCTTAAATTTATTATCCTATTCCATTACCCCTTGTCAAAAATATTTTAAGAGGGCTCTGAAAAACAACTGTTCGCTCTCTGATTACACAGATTTTAAAAAACGATTCCTCAGATTTACCTTTATATTCTTACACCAATAAGTTTGAGAATTTATCTCTGACCTTTTAAGATGCCTTAAAAAATTTTCCCACCCCTTCAAGGGGAGGGTTAGGGTGGGGATGGGGCGATGAGGTTCATAAGGAAATAGAAACCCATCCCCCTCCCAGCCTCCCCCTTGAAGGGGGAGGAAAATAATTGGGAAATTTCAAATATCTTTGGCTAGTTTTAATCGATGAGATCATTCCATAATCCCTGCCTGACATAAGGCAGGGGCGTAATCAGCGATTTATGGTTTTTTTAGAAATTTCACTATGAGTGGAGGATCAAGGGAGGCATAACGTTCAGCTCAACGCCGCTCGATTTGATTGATTCGATGAGAATGAACTTGGCGCTCTCGCCGACATGGGAATGAACGAACTGAACACATTTGGGTTCGAGGTCTTTTTTTCTCAACGCCTCCAACAGGTCAGCCGTCCTGGAGGCAGGAAAGATTAGATAAATTCTTCCTTTATGGGGCAGCAGATAGGCGGCGATCGAAAGGAGATCATTCAGGGTTGTCTTTATTTCATGCCGTGCAATGGATTTTTCCTCAGAGGGATTGATTCGTCCGGTCCGATATTTTCGGTAGGGAGGATTGGAAACGACGACTTGAAAAGAACCCGGAGGAAATGAGGTTTTCAGTTGTCTAAAATCCTGGTGAAGAATGGACAGGCGATCCTCCAGATGGTTTAAGATTACGTTCTTGGCTGCACAATCAGCCAGTGACTTCTGGATTTCCACTCCGACCAAAAGAGATGTTTTTGCCTTCTGGGAGAGCAGAAAGGGAAGGATCCCACACCCTGTTCCCAGGTCAATGACCTTCTCACCCTTTCGAATTTTGGCAAATTGACTCAGCAGTACGGCATCGATGGAGAAACGGTATCCTTTTTTATTCTGAAGAATTTTTAGTCTTCCATCGAAGAAGGAATCTAAAGTTTCATTTTGGGAGAGAGGAAAGGGAAGATCTTCTTTTTTCATACGCGCATGTTACTTCTTCTGCCTAACACCTTCACCGGTCATGGGGACAAAGATGACGGGGATCACATCTGTGGTTTCGATCTTACCGGATCGTTTGACGATTTTTTTCAATTCCTGTGAATGGGTTCCTACAGGGACGACCATTCGCCCCCCTTCCTTTAACTGATCGAGAAGAGGTTTGGGGATGTGGTCAGGTGCGCAGGTGATGATGATGGCATCAAATGGAGCACTCTCAGGCCATCCCAAATAACCATCTCCTGCCTTTACCTGAATATTCCGGTACCCCAGTTCGAGGAGCAAATTCTTTGAAGAGACGGCAAGGGATTCAACAATCTCGATCGAATAAACCTCCGCAACCAATTCTGCTAAGATGGCTGCCTGGTAGCCTGATCCTGTTCCAACCTCCAGAACCTTTTCTCCACCTCGAAGGTCCAGCAACTCCGACATCAGGGCAACGATATAAGGTTGGGAGATCGTCTGGCCCTCTCCAATCGGTAGAGGTTGGTCCGTATAAGCCTGGGGCTCATAGGATTTTGGGACGAAACGATGGCGTTCTACCTTGACCATGGCAGAGAGCACCCGACTGTCCTTGACTCCACGGCTTTTAATCTGCGTTTCAACCATCTTTTCACGCATGGTTTTGAAATCCCTTCCGGAGTCCGACGTTGGATTCCTCCTGTCTTCATCACATCCGACAAGAACAGAAAAAACCAATATTCCTACGAGCATGAAATAGACTTTTGTCTCCACTCAAAATAGGTTATCATAGTTGTAAAATTATTGTCAATTCATATTGCCCAAATGGCACACACGAATAATGAAAATGATTACTAAGGACGAATTTTACGAAAGATTAGTCTAATTTCACGAATGAAAACAAATTTCACGAATAAATCTCATTCGTGTCATTCGCTGCATTCGTGCTATTCGTTTTCTACGCAATTCTTGACCCTTCGACAAAATCCAAATCTTGTTGGATATAGAAGAAGCGAAAGTGTGACAGATGAAATTGGACTCGGGGTCAACCCTGAGCAGACCTTCTGATCTTTAGGCAACAAGAGCCGAAGGGTTGACAATCCTTCAATCTTTCTGATAGGTTAAAAAATAGAGCGATGCTATGTTCATTAAGTTAGCAAAGATAGTAAGCCTTCTTCTCCTCCTTTCTATCACCTTCTCTTTCTCCTTACTAAAAGGCCAGGACCAAAGTCGGGGGCGGGGTCGAACCCCTGAGATTATTTTTTTAGGCAAAGAAGAGACGAAGTGGACAGATGAAAGAGAGGTTTCTCTTCCTATCATTGTGGCTCAGGGGATCAAAGAGGAGCCTTCAGCAGGATCCTTTGGTTTAAGGGAGGATCAAATCGGGCCGATGAAGAAGATGAGCCCCTCCACCACTCAACCAGGCTGTGCCTACACGAGTAGAATCACGAGGGGGATGACCACTGGAGAGATGGCTTTTTATGAGAGGGGAAGGCATCAATATCTCCAGGGGAATTATGAGGATGCCATACAACTTTTTCGGAGGCTCATCGAAGAACACCCCGAGGGCCTATTGAAAGGTTCTGCGATTTACTGGATGGGAGAGGTAAGGTTTCATCAGGAGAAGACGGAGGAGGCCTTCATCCTTTTTAAGAAGGTCGTCGAAGAATATCCTAACAATGAATTTATCCCCTATGCTCTCTATTCCTGCGGATGGATTGAACTGATGCGGGGAGGGTATGAAGAGGGAAGCCGATTCTTCCGCCTGGCTTATGAAAAGAATCCTGTTCTCTCCATCGCCCAATCATCGCTCTTCTGGTCGGGATACTGTCTCTACCATCTGGGCCGATATCAGGAGTCCATCCGGGAATTGGAAACCCACCTCCAGAAACATCCCGAAGGAATATGGAGACCGGAGACCGAATATCTCTTAGGGGTCAACACCTTCAGGCTTCGGAAGTATGAGGAAGCCATTACCCTTTTCAAAAACTTTTTAAGGCGGTATCCCCGGCATCCTTTGGAAGAGGGCGGCCTTTATGCCCTGGCCTGGAGTCAGGTTTCTCTCGGGCGTTATGCTGAGGGAAGGAAGACTTTCGAAGAGATTCTTTTGGGCTTTCCAAACACAAAACTGTCAGATCCCATCTTCTGGGGAGTGTTGAGGACTTATCTGGGAGAGGACGAGGTGGAAAAAGCAGTCCAATATTATCAGAGATTTCTCTCTCAATTTCTTCCGTCGCCCTGGGCCGAACAGAGCCTATTCGATATAGGACGATACCATTTCAGGAAGAAAGAGTACACTTATGCTGTTTCCGCCTTTCGCCAGTTCCTGAGGACCTATCCTGAAAACGACTTCCAGGAATGGGTCTATTTTATGTTAGGTGAATCCCTTTTCAATCAGAAAGATTATGCCGGTGCCATTGGTGCCTACCGATATGTATTGTGGTTGAAGAGAAAGGCCCATATTGAAGATCAAGTCTATTCAAAGCTGGGATACAGCCATTTCTTTACAAAACAATATGATGAAGCCATTGGATATTGGGAAAGACTTCTCAAAGAATTTCCCAATTATACGGAAAAGAACGAAATCCTCTACTGGCTGGCAGAGAGCCATCTATTGAAAGAAGATTACAGGAATGGTGTCAACTATGTGGATCAATTAAAAGGAGATACGATCTTCTATCCTCGGGGATTGACTAACCTCGGGTGGTACCACTTCCAGAGAAAGGAATGGAAGGAAGCCAATCATTATTTTCTTAACGTTGCAACCGAGTTTCCAGGACATCGGTCCACTCCTCCCATCGCCTTGTTGATCGGCCAGTGTTATTTAAACCAGAACAATTACGATCAGGCCAAGATCCATTTGAAACGTTTGGTCGATTCGAAAGAGGAGGAGGGGAAAGAGAAGGGCTATTATCTTTTAGGGTGGATCGCTTACAGAGAAGAGCGGTTTGATGAGGCATTGGAGCATTTTCAGGGATTGAGGAAATTCGCGCTATCAAGCCCATTTCACGATGAGGCCCAATACTGGACGGGATGGTCCTACTTTCGAAAAAAAGATTTTGACAGGGCCATCGAAGAATTTCAGTGGCTTCTTCAATTATATCCTGAGAGCCCTTTTGTTTCTTCCTCACTATTAAAGGTGGGAGACAGCTTCTATAATCTTAAGCAGTACGGGAATGCGATCCAAGTCTACCAACGGCTCACCAGGGAACATGGTAAATCAAAAGAGGCCCCCGACGCTGATTATGGGATCCTCCTCGCCCTCTTTCAGGAAAAGAGATATGAATCCTTCATTGCACGGGCCGAGGCTTTTCAAAAGCGTTATCCCCAGCATCCGCTGGCAAGCCAGGCATTGATGCAATTAGGAGAATACTACCAGCAATCCCAAATGACAGAGAAGGCTTTAAAAACCTATCAGGACCTAATTCGGCTTTATCCACAAAGCGAATGGGGGAAGGAGGCGCAATTTCGCTTCGCTCTTCTTCTGAAATCGGAGAGACGATTGGCAGAGGCGTCAGATGAAATGGAAAGGTTCATTAAGAATCATCCTAAAAGCCATCTCCTTGCCGAGACCTATCTGGAAGCCGGAGAACTCCACCTTCTTCTCAAGGCTTACCCGAAGGCCCTGGAACGATTCGAATGGTTGGTCAGGCATCATCCTCAAGTGACGCTGGCGAAGCGAAGCTATTGGGGGATGGAAGAAGCGTATCGGGGTCTGGGAAAGCTTGATGAAGCGGAGAAGATTTTGAAGGAGTTTATTGAAAAGTTTCCCCAGGATGAGGCGCGGTTTGAAGCCTATTTGAGAATCGGGCTCCTCTGTCTGACGATGAAGAGATTCCCGGATGCCGTCACCTCGTTTTCAGCCGCTTTACGAGGCCCCGAAGAAAGGGTGACGAGTCAGGCACAGTTCAAGTTAGGGGAGGCTTATGCAAGTGGGGGCAATAGGGAAGCGGCCATTCTTCAATTTTCTAAAATTCTTTATCTCTATCCTCATCTCACAGAATTGTTGGAAGAGGCCCTTCTGAGGCTGGGGGCGCTCTATATGGAGGAGAAGCGTTTTTCTGAGGCGAGACAGATCTATCAGAAACTCCTTGAGAGAACAACCCGGGAGGAGAGACGCCGTGTGGCTAAAAAGATGCTCGATCAGATTCAAGGGGGACCGACCCAGCAATGAAAGAAGATAGGAAACGGTTTGAAAAGAGACGGCTCACTTTTCTGATCTGCCTTCTCATCGTTGGAATGGTTTTTTTTGTATCGGCCTTCCTTTCCCTTCCCACCCTTCGACTTCCCTTTGAAGTGGGATGGCGAGAGTTTACCGGAGAAGCCAGAAAGGTGTTAGGGTTGAAGAAGAGGGATGAGATTCCGCCGGAGGAGAAGAGGATCCGGGAGGAAGTCATCCTTAAGAAGATGGATGAGGCTAATGCGCAGCAGGATTGGCGATCTCTGGCCCCTGAATATCCGACTAAACCGAAAAACGTGGAAGCCGCCACCGATGAAGAGAGGATGAAGACTTTCCGGAGTTCACCGGAGTTTAAAGAGCTGGAAAAGGAATTCAAAGAATATTTAAAGAAGAAAGAGGATCAGTTGATTCCGGAGCCCCCGGTTCCATCGATGAAGGAGGCTTCGAAGATGCCGATGTTGAAAGACAGAGGCGAAGAGAAGATCATTGAGAGGTTACTGGTCACAAAAGAGAAACCTTCGTTGGAAAGAGCCTTAGATGAAAATCTTCAATTGGGAATGAAGGGCCCTCTTGTGACACGGAAAATTTTAGAACGGCCGCCCCCTCCTCAGATCAAAGTGAAGGTGGAAGCGGAGATTGAGATGACCGTCTGGGTGTTGCCGAACGGGATGGTGGACCGGGTTATCCCTACCCTCAAAGGAGATGCGGAGCTGGAACGGATCGCAAGCCAGTACCTGAAGCAATGGCGATTTGCCCCTCTCCCAAGGGATCAGAGCCAGTCAGAGCAATGGGGGACCCTCCCCATCAAGTTCAAACTTCAATAGAACCATGGCTATCAAAGTCAGCAAGAAGCATCTCTTCCTTCTGCTCCTCTGCTTCGTTCTCATTTTCGGGTTCTTTACCTTTTTCGGGGATAAGGGGCTCCTTCATCTTATCCGGCTTCAAAGGGAACTGATCAAGATAAAGGAAGCGAATATGAAAATGGAAGAGGAGAACAAGAGGCTGAAAGAAGAGGTAAGGCGCCTCCAGCACGACAAGCGGTACATCGAAGAGATTGCACGTAAAGAACTGGGATTGGTCAAAGAAGGAGAAATCATCTATCAATTTGATCTGCCCGAAGATAAAAAAGAGGGTAAAAACAAACAAGATAAAAAGTGACGCACCAATCGTGTTTTTTCATCAGAGGCATACGTTATGAAGTATGAAGGGATGATCTTTCGCCCCCCCAGCGAGGCAGAAAGCTTGATCCTTCAGGTGACTGTAGGATGCTCTTATAATCGCTGCACCTTCTGTGGGGCTTACCAGGGGAAGCGATTCCGGATTAAAAGTATTGAGGAGATCAAGGAAGATATTGACGAAGCGAGTGCCTATCGCATTCGAAGGGTCTTTCTGGCTGACGGGGATGCGTTGATCATCCCACAGAAAGAGCTCCTTCAGATCCTCTCCTATTTACGAAAGAGATTAAGAGGGCTTGACAGAGTAGGGATCTATGCAAATGCAAAGGATATCCTTCTGAAGGGGATAGAAGAGCTGAAGGCCCTTAGAGACTTAGGGGTGGGAATCATTTATCTGGGCCTGGAGTCGGGTGATCCGGAGGTGTTGAAACGAATTAAGAAAAACGCCACGGTTGATCAACTGATCCGTGCCGGAAAGAGAGTGAAGGAATCTGGCATCCTTCTCTCGGTGACCGTAATATTGGGCCTCGGAGGAGTTGAAGGCAGCCAGGCCCATGCACAAGAGACGGCAAAGGTGCTTTCGGAGATGGATCCGGACTATGTGGGGGCACTTTCACTGATGATTGTTCCGGGGACTCCTATCGAACGTGAGATCGAGACAGGGAAACTCATCCTCCCAACTCCTTTTGGGCTTATCCAGGAACTTGAGACGATGATAGAGAATAGTCATATGACCCGCTGTTTTTTTGCATCCAATCACGCCTCAAACTACCTTCCCCTCCGTATTCAGCTTCCAGAAGAGAAAGAGGATGTCTTGAGACGGATCAGGGAAGTTCTCCAGAGGAAGGACCCAGCCCTACTTAGGCCGGAGTATCTGAGGGCACTCTGAAAAGAAAGATGGGGAGATGGGGGGATGGGGTGACACAGACACGCGACACGGACACGGTCACGCTATTTGAATTCAGGGATACTAAGATGAAAGACATTGTCGATATTAATATCCGGGTGAGATACGCCGAGACGGATCAGATGGGCGTTGCCTATTATGCCAATTACCTGGTCTGGTTTGAGGTTGGAAGATCAGAGTTCTGTCGGGAAAAGGGATTCCGGTATGCCGACCTTGAGGCATTAGGGTACCGGCTGGTTGTCTCCGATGTCCATTGCCGATACCGAAATTCTGCAAAATATGATGAGACGATTGTCGTCCGGACCCGGCTAAAACACTTGAATAAACGGTTGATCACTTTCGGGTATCAGGTCCTTCGTGAAGACAGGGTGGAGATGATTGCCGAAGGAGAGACCCAGCATATCTGTGTCGATTCACATGGAAAGACAAAGAGCCTTCCCGAGAAGTTTCTACATTATCTCGCCCGGTAGATTGATCAATTTTCTTCCCCTTTTTTCAGGAACTATTTGAAAAGATTATGTTTGATCGCCTATCTCTATGTAATTCTTGAATACAAAATAGGCATCTTCTTGTTTTTTCTATTGAAAATTGAGTATGAATAGGGTAATGTTCTCTTGATGGATTACCAAAGTATCTTGATTTTGAGGCTGAGTGCCGTGGGAGATGTGATCCGGACACTCCCTGCAGTCAAGGCCATCAAGACCCATTTTCCATCTGCCTCCATTACCTGGATTGTCGAAGAACCCTCAAAAGGACTTATCGAAAGTCAACCAGAAATTGACGAGGTTATTCTTTTTCCAAGACAGAGGTGGTCAGAGGGGTTACAGTCTATTAAAGGGTGGTGGAGGACAATCCAAGAGGTTTGGACATTCATCCAATCCCTCCGGAGAAAGAAATTTGATGTTGCCTTCGATTTTCATGGCATCCTGAAAAGCGGCCTCCTCTCTTTTCTGTCTGGCTCTCGTCAACGGATTGGATATGAACGAGAGTCGAGCAAAGAGGGAAATTTTCTCTTTTCGAATAAAAAAGTGAAACTGCCGACAGAGAGGATCAGCCGATTCGATAAGAATTTTCATCTTCTGAAGGGGATAGGTTTAGAGGTAGAGCCTGAAGGCTATCCGCTCTTTATCCCGACGGAGGACAGGGAACTCGTAAAAGCTTTTTTTGAACAACTTTTTCCTCCGATGAAAAGTCCTTCGATTGCGATCCATCCAGGGACAAGCCCGAAGACACTTTATAAGAGGTGGCTTCCTGACCAATACGCTCAATTGGCAGACCGGTTGGTTCGTGAACTGAAGGCAACGGTTCTCTTCACCTGGGGACCGGGCGAACTGGATTGGGTCAAGAGGATTCAGAAGAAGATGAGAGAATCTTCTGTATTGGCTCTCCATACAATTTCCCTCACCCAGTTGGGGGAGGTGTATCGGCATTGCGATCTCTATATTGGAGGAGATACAGGTCCGATGCATATTGCATCTTTGGTGGGCATTCCTGTGGTGGCCATTTATGGGCCAACAGATCCGGTATTGAATGAGCCTTTTGGGCCTCATAAAAAAGTCATTAAGAATGTAGGGTGTAATCCCTGCAGGGACCGTTCCTGCAAGAAACTGAAATGCCTGGAAGAAATCACAGTCGATGATGTTTTTAATGCAACAAGAGAGGTATTATCTATAACTGCTTGAAAATATTTTGTTATTGACCCATTCGACAGGACCGAATTTCGCATTTGAAGATAGGATGTGGAAATACTGGTCAGGGTCAACCCTGAGCGAGTTCCAGTATTTATTATGGGGAGTCGAAGGGTTGACTTTAAAAAACAGATAGAATATAGGTGGAATATTAAAAAGGGGACAGATTTGGGGTCTGTCCCCTTTTGAGCAGGAAAAGGGAAGTACGTTGAAATCTGATTTCACCAATGTAAATCGTATTCTGGTGCGAGGAGTGAACTGGGTGGGGGATACGATTCTCACCTATCCCTCGGTTCAAGGAGTAAAAGAATTGTTTCCTCATGCTCGTGTGACTGTCCTTGTCCCGAATCATCTCGTTGATCTATGGAAGACCTTTCCCTTCGTGGATGAAATCATTCCCTTTCAAAAAAAGAGGGGAATTGGGTCTGTCCGGGAAGATTGGAGGATCAGTCGCTTGATGAGAAAGGGGAGGTTCGATCTTGCCATTATTTTACCCAGATCTTTCCGCTCAGCCTTTCAGACCTATTTAGCTGGGATTCCGGTCAGAATCGGTTATCAGGATGAGGGGCGATCTTTCTTGCTCACACATAAAATTCGCCGGAAGGAGGAATTCCTTCGCTTCCATCGAGTCCATTATTATAGAAAGGTGATGGAACCTCTTGGACATTTAGAAACCGTTCCTTCTCCTCGGCTCATTCTCAAGGAGGAAGATCGGGATTGGGCTGAAAAACAACTTAAAGAATTGGGCCTTTTGGATGGAAGCCCCCTCATCGGCATCAATCCAGGAGCTGCCTATGGATTGGCTAAATGCTGGCACCCCGATCGATTTGCCGAACTGGGAAGAAGACTCTACGAGAGATGGAAGGCAACTACGCTTATTTTCGGTAGGGAGGAAGAGCGGTCGATGGCCGATAGAATCTTGAAAAGCTTAGGTGGCCGAGGAGTTGATTTCACGGGCAAGACCAGTCTTTTGCAATTATCTGCTCTTCTGGAACGGTGTCGGCTTCTGGTGACGAATGATACCGGAACAATGCATGTGGCTTCAGCCGTAGGAACTCCGATTGTAGCTATTTTTGGATCGACCGATTCTGTTGCCACAGGACCCTGGGGAGATTGCCATGCGGTCGTGAGGAAGGAAGTCTCATGCAGTCCATGCTTTAAACGGGTCTGCCCTACGGACCATCGGTGTATGGAGCTGATCACCGTAGATGAGGTGGAAGAGATCGTCAGTAAGAAATTGGAGGAACAATTTCAAATTACAAGCACCCCAGAGGAGGACAAAATTCGAAGCACGAAATCCGAAATTCGAAACAATCTCAAATGACCAAATTTTAAATGTTCCAAACAAAAGAGTTTAGAAAGTTTGAATTTTTGTATCACTTTAGCATTTTGAAAAAAAGAGTTTTACGAGTCAATTGACCAAAAGATTTATCATAAAATCCCCCTTAATCCCCCTTTTCCAAAGGGGGAAACCCTTATCTCCTCCCTTTGGCAAAAGGAGGTCGGGAGGGATTTTACAAAGATTTTCAAACCGCTAAAGTGTTACAAACTATTTTTGATTTGTCTGGTGATTGGAATTTGGTGATTGGTTATTATTTGGTTATTTGGGTTTGGTTATTGATGATTGAACTCTGGTCATGTCTATTATGACAAATAAGATGATAGAAAAACTTCCTGTTTCTGTTTATGTTCTGACCTTTAACAACCTCAGAACGATTGAGCAATGCCTGAAAAGTCTTCATTGGGCAGAGGAACTGGTGGTGGTTGACTCCGGAAGCACGGACGGAAGTTATGAAGTCTGCCAGCGCTATACGGACAAACTCTATCGGAAAGAGTTTCAGGGCCATCGCGATCAGTATCAGTATGCGGCTGATCTGACCAAATGTGATTGGATCATGTTCGTCGATGCCGATGAAGAAATTCCTTCTGCATTGGTTGAAGAGATCAGACTCGGCTTAAAGGACGGTGCTGAAGGGACGGAGGGGTTTTTCGTCTATCGCCAGACCTACTATCTCGGAAAGTGGATTCAATATGGAGGATGGTATCCGGACGGTGAAATCCGCCTCTACCGGAGGGAAAAGGGAAGATGGGAAGGAGGACTCCATGCCAAGGTGGTGGTAGATGGGAAGGTCTCGGTTTTGAAGAATAAGTATCTCCATTATACCTATCGCGATATCTCCGATCAGATTCAGACGATTGATAAATATTCGAGGATTGCGGCTGAGGACCTGGTACAAAGCGGAGAAAAGTTCAGCCTCTTCAAACTCTTTTTCCATCCACCTTTCCGTTTTATCAAAGAGTACTTTTTAAAATCCGGTTTCCGGGATGGACTACCCGGATTGATCATTGCGGTAGCGACGATGTTCTATGTTTTTATCAAATATGCTAAATTCTGGGAATTGACCGCACTTTCGAAAAAGGAGAAGAAAAATGGCCCTCAATGAGAAAGTCTTTCAAGGAAAGAGGGTACTGGTGACAGGGGGATTGGGTTTCATCGGATCGAATCTCTCTATCCGGCTCGTTGAGTTAGGAGCAAGGGTGACGATCGTCGATAATATGATGCCCCGGTTGGGGGGGAATCTATTCAATGTGAAGGAGATTGTTGATAAGATTCAGATCAATTTCAGCGATGTCCGGGATGAACATTCAATGGACTATCTGATTAAAGATCAGGATTTCATCTTTCATTTAGCGGGTCAGGTGAATCATGTAGACAGCATCCGGAATCCCATTCAAGATCTGGATATTAACTGCCGGGGAACGTTGGTCCTACTTGAATCCTGCCGAAAATATAACCGGGAGGTGAAGATCATCTTTTCTGGGACAAGAGGAGAATACGGGGCCAGTGTCAAACTTCCCGTTGGAGAAGACCATCCGACCAACCCCAAGGGCATCTATGCCGTGACCAATCTTTCTGCTGAGAAGATGGTCCTGGTCTATGACGATGTCCATAAGATCTCCGGGTCCTGTCTCAGGATTACGAATACCTATGGGCCCAAGCACCAGATGGCACATGATGAGTATGGCGTGCTCAACTGGTTTGTCCGTAAGGCGATCGATCATGAGTCGATTCCTGTTTTCGGCGATGGACATATCTTGAGGGATTTTCTTTATGTGGATGATCTCGTTGACTGTTTCCTTCAGGTGGCGGTTTGCCCGGCAGCTTTTGGAGAGGTTTTTAATGTCGGTTCAGGCGTTCCTATTAATTTCGTCGATCTGGCAAAGAAGATTGTGGAGGTCGCCGGCTCGGGAAAGGTGGCTTTCACAGAGTTTACAAGAGAACGAAAGGAAGTGGAGCCAGGGGATTATTATACGGACATCTCCAAAATTAAAAAGATCGTGGGTTGGAGCCCGAGGAACGGCCTGGAGGAAGGGCTTCGAAAGACGATTGAGTATTACAGAAGACACAAGAAGGAGTATTGGGAGTAATATTATTAAAAACAAGAACCAATTGTCCCACGAACGCTGTGATCGTCATGCCGAACTTGTTTCGGCATCTCTTCGGTGGGTTGTTCGTTGGGTTTTGCGATGGAATTGAAACAATACTATGTCTATATGCTTACGAACAAAACGAATAGAGTGCTTTACATTGGAGTAACAAACGATCTTGAACGGAGGATATTTGAACATAAAAACAAACTTGTGGAAGGATTTTCGAAGAAATATAACCTGAACAAGTTAATTTATTATGAAGTTACAACCGATGTTCGAAGCGCTTTAGAGAGGGAAAAGCAGTTAAAAAATTGGCATAGAGATTGGAAATTAAATTTAGTAAAAAATTTTAATCCCGAATGGAAAGATTTAGCTGGAAAATTTGAGACTCCCTGATAGCAAAGCTAAGAAAATTGAAATAAAGAGATGCTGAAACAAGTTCAGCATGACAACCTGAGTTTGGGTTGACAGATGGTTCCATTCATCGACTTGACACGGCAGTATCGAACCGTTGAGAACGAAATTCTCACTGCCCTGAAAAGGGTTTTGGAAAAGGGGAGGTATATCCTTGGTGAAGAGGTCTGTGCGTTCGAAGAAGAGTTTGCCCGTTATTGCGGGGTTCGGTACGGAGTAGGGGTGAATTCCGGGACGGATGGACTTTATCTGGCCTTGAAGGCGGCCGGTATCGGGAAGGGTGATGAGGTCGTTACGGTTGCCAATTCCTTTATCGCCAGCGCTTTAGCCATCTCTTTCACAGGGGCAAAACCCCTCTTTGTCGATATCGATCCTGTCACTTACAACATGGACCCGAATGGTCTGGAAGACCTTTTGCGAAAACGCAAAAGAAAGGCGATCAAGGCCATTCTTCCTGTCCATCTTTATGGCCATCCTGCAGACATGGATTCAATTAGAGAGATAGCAGATCGATACGATCTCACTCTCATCGAGGACGCCTGCCAGGCTCATGGCGCAGAGTATCATGGAAAGAAAGTTGGTTCATTTGGAGCCATGGGATGTTTCAGCTTCTATCCGACCAAGAATCTGGGGGCCTACGGGGACGGGGGGATGGTGGTGACGGATGATAAGAAAATTTATGAAAAGCTAAAACTTCTTCGATGTTATGGAGAGAAGAAAAAATATGAGCACATCCTTCAGGGAGGCAACAGCCGTCTGGATGAAGTTCAGGCCGCTATCCTGCGGGTCAAATTAAAATACCTCGACCGCTGGAATGAGCAGAGAAGGGCGAAAGCCCTTTTTTATCATAAGCAACTTAAAGGATCGGGAGTGATTTGTCCTGTCGAACAGGAGGGGGTTCGTTCTGTTTATCATCTTTTTGTCATTCGAGTCAAGAAGAGGGATGCCCTTCAGATATTTCTAAAAGGGAAGGGGATTGAAACCCTCATTCATTATCCCATTCCGATCCATCTACAGAAGGCTTATAAGGATCTGGGATACCGAAGGGGAGATTTTCCGGTCACGGAGAAGTGTGCCCGGGAGATCATTTCTCTCCCGTTTTTCCCCGGAATCATGGAGTCTGAAATAGAGGAGGTGACTACCCGGATAAAAAGCTTTTATGGAAAGGGATAACTTTGTAAGGAAGATATTTGGGTCCCAACACCGCTACGATAAAAACGTTGAGATACTAACCGGTCTCCACTCAAAGGGAAGACTGTTGGATGCAGCCGCCCGACACGGTCGAATCTCAAAAAAGCTGAAGGAGCGCGGATTCGAGGTTATTGCGGCGGATATCAACCCTATTGATTTCCCTTCCGAAGAGATCCCCATCTTGATTGCCGATTTTAACCAGTGGTTGCCTTTTAAGGAAGCAACCTTTGATTTCGTCCTTTGTTCCAATGGTATTGAATATTTTGAAGACCCTTACTGTTTTGTCAGGGAATGCTATCGGGTTCTTAAGACTGAAGGGAAACTTCTCATCGAAACACCCAATGCCCTTAACCTTCAATCCAGGGTGGCCAACCTGGCTACAGGGTTTTACCGTTTCAATGGGAGACCTTATGATGAGGTGAGTGATCGCTTAGATGGAGAGCATCGCATGAATCTCCAAAACTATTACCAGTTGAGGTTGAACCTCCATCGAAATGGTTTTCGCATCATCCAGGTCACCACTCATGAATTCAGCAATAGAGCCATGGCATTCGCTTTGATCTATCCATTCGTCTATTTGGCGACCCTCTGGGCCTCTAAAAGAGAGAAGAGACCTCTTCAAATAGAGAGGAACAGGGAGATTTTCAAGCACGTGATGTCAGCGGATGTGGCTTTTGGAAAACAGATATTTATATTGGCAGAAAAAAATCCTTCTTATCAGAAAGGCATATGAAGATCCTCCAACTCTTTAGTGACTGGAAGTGGACAGGGCCTTCGGAGCCTATTGTGAACCTATGTAAAGAATTGGAGAAAAGAGGGCATGATGTCACCCTCGCTTATCGGAAGCCTCCCTTTCAGGTCGAGGATAGCATGGAGAGGAGAGTTTTAAAAGAAGGCGTTAAAGCAACCAGTCAATTTCACTTAGATCGTCCGATTAAGTTTTATCGCCTCTCCTCTTTCAGAAAAAACCTGTCTGACATCTCAGCTCTTGGTCACTACCTCGTTCAGGGAAAATTCGATGTCATCAATGTCCACCAATCTCACGACCATATTCTCGGTGGCATAGCAGCCAGAAGATCACATGCTAATGTGGTTGTCATTCGAACCGATCATAAACGAGAATCTCTGAGCCCAGGGTTTGGGAATCGATTTCTTATCTCCCATTATACCGATGGGATGATCACCTTCTCTGAGAAGGCCAAAAGGGAGAATGCCGCCCATTTCGGACTTCCCTTGGAGAGGGTTGTCAGGATTCCTCCTGCATTAGATCTAAATCGTTATCGTTCTGAAACGGCACTAAAAGATATGAGACCGGTTTTTGGGATAGGGGAAGATGATATCATCATCGGGATGGTGGCCCGGTTTCAGAAATACCGGAGGACAGAGGTCTTTTTAGAGGCAGTCCAAAGGATCGTTAAAGAATTTCCGAAGGTCAAGGTGCTTCTGGTGGGCCGCTCAAGCCAGATGAACGAGAGCGTCGTCGAACCGATGAAGAGGCTTGGCATTGAACCGTGGGTGGTTCTCGGAGGGTATCAGACGGAGCATTATCTTGATACATTGGCCTGTATGGATATCTTCGTCTTTCTGATGGCGGGTTCAGATGGGACAGCAAGGGCCTTGAGAGAGGCCATGGCCATGGGAAAACCAGCGATCGTTGCAGATCGAGGAATGTTGCCGGAGCTGGTAGAAAATGGAGTTTCAGGTTTTGTGGTCAAAGATACACCGGAGGCATTAACTCAAGCGACCCTTAAGCTTCTTCGCGATCCAGAGATGAGAGAAATCGTGGGGAGGGCAGCCCGGGAGAAAGCCCACCAAGAATTTCGACAGGACAAACAGGCCGAAGCAGTAGAGAGATTTTATATGACCATGATCGAACTTGGCAGGTGGAAAAAATGATCCGGTTTGCCACAGCCATCCATGACTTCTCAAGAAGAAAGGGAGGAGCGGAAAGATATGTTGTTGATCTCTGCACCCGGATGGCTAAAGAAGGCCATGAAGTCCATGTTTATGCAGAGCATTGGGAGGAAGAAGTCCAGGGAGTCCACCTCCACCGTGTCAAAACAATTCGATTTCCAAAGAGCCTGCGTCTTCTTTCATTTGCAATCAGGGCAACCCAGGAGATTGAGAAGGGAAATTATCATGTGACGTTAGGGGTGGGCAATACTTTGAAGGCCGATGTCCTTCAGCCCCATGGAGGGGTTCACTGGGCCTGGTTCTGGCGAAGCCTCAAGGGGTATGACAACCCGATTTTCTGGACGATAAAACTACTGGGAAGAGTGCTTAGCCCTAAACAGTGGGTGAGTGGTTGGATTGAAAATAGACCTTATAAAAAAAAGAGATTTCATAAAATCATTGCCATCTCTGACATGGTGAAACAGGACATCATTCGCTGGTATGGCATTTCGAATGATCAAATTGAAGTCATTTATAATGGAGTTGATATTGAACGCTTTCATCCTCGAAACCATCAATACCGAGAAGAGATCAGAAGGCGACATGGCATTTCAAATGAATTTGTTATCCTCTTTGTCTCAAATAACTTCTGGATGAAAGGACTGGGATTCCTAATCAAAGTATTGGCCAGGATAAAAGGAGAAGGTCATGCTCGATTTAAACTTTTAATCCTGGGAAGGGATCGCAAGGAACCTTATCTCCGTTTAGCGAAACAATTTGACCTCTCAGAAGAGGTTATTTTTGCTGGCTCAACCCATGAGCCAGAAAAATATTACGGGGCGTCTGACCTTTTAGTCCACCCCACATTCTACGATGCCTGTTCGCTCACCGTGTTAGAAGCCCTGGCCAGTGGACTTCCAGTGATCACCACTTCTTCGAATGGAGCAAGTGGGAGGATCCGCCCAGGAGAGGGGAGGGTGATTCGAGATCCAAAAAACTTGGAAGAATTGGTAGAAGCAGTTCAATATTTCCTTAAAGGTGAGGTGGAACGACCTTCTTTAATTCAAGAGGAACATCGAATGGAACATTATTCTGATAGGATTAATTTCATTCAAATGATGGAAGTTTTTAGAGAGATAACTCCAAGATGTTGAAGGAAGGCCTTTATGAGATGGGGTGAACAACTTCAATTGCGGGAGATAGTCCATCAACAATATCCCAAACTCTGGAGTTTAAAAGTCGTCAGGAAACGTCTTCCTTTCATCCTGAAATATCTTGAGGACGGAGAGGCGGTTCTCGAAATAGGAGCCTTTAATCGTGAATTGGGAGAACGAATCAAAAAACATCGTCCCCGCATCCAATATAAGAGCATGGATATTGACCCAACCTATTCGCATGATTACGCCTCCCTGGAGGAGATTAAAGAGACATTTGATATGATCCTTCTTTTTGAGGTCATCGAACACTTGAGTCGGGAAAAGGGAAAGGGGCTAGTAAATAAGATATGTGAGATTTTAAAGCCCGGAGGGAAGGTGATTCTGACTACTCCGAATGTTTATACGCCGGGCCAGTATTGGAAAGACGTTTCTCACGAGACCCCCTACCATTATGAAGAGCTTGGAGGGTTGTTTTTAAGTGAAGGGTTCGAATCAATCGAAATGTATCGGTTGTTCAGTGAACCCTTCTTAAAATATTTTTTTAGGGTCTGGTTGTGTTCGCCCTTTTTCCAATTTCTCGGAATCGACTTTACGAAATCGATTCTCCTGATGGCCCGAAAAGGTTAGAGGATGAAGGTTGCTTTTCTGATTCATAGCCTGGAGGTCAACAGTTGCCGATATCGGATGCTTCAATACCTTCCCTATTTAAAAAAGCATGGGCTGGATGTAACCCTTCATTTCTATCAGAGGACGTGGATTGATAAATTGAAATTTTATAATACCCTGGGGAATTATGATCTTCTTTATATCCACCGGAAGCTTTTCTCTCCTCTGGAATTCTGGTATATCCGAAAAAAGGCAAATAAAATCGTCTACGATTTTGATGATGCGTTGATGTACCGTAGTTCGGGTTCGGGAAACCCTCATTCTTTCTCGCGGCGATTGAGATTTGCCTATATGATGAGACAGGCTGATTTTGTCGTCGCAGGGAACCAGTTTCTGAAATCAGAGACTCTTCGTTACAACCCTCACATTGAGGTGATTCCAACCTCCATCGATCTTTCCCGTTATCACTTGAAAGAGAACTTTCATCGGGATGAACCGATCATCATCGGTTGGCTGGGAAGCAGCAGCACCCTGAAGTATCTCAAGGATCTCTCTCCTGTCTTTGAAGACCTGTTTAAGGTGTTCCCTAGCACGAGACTCAAGATCGTCTGTGACGATTTTTTCGATCTTCCCAATATGCCGGTGATCAAGAAACAATGGTCCCTTGAAGAGGAGGTGGAAGACCTGAAGAGTTTGGATATCGGAATCATGCCGCTGACCCATGACCTCTGGTCTCAGGGAAAATGTGGACTTAAGATCCTCCAATATTACAGCGTGGGCCTGCCGGTCGTCTGTTCTCCTGTTGGAGTCAATAAAGATATTGTCAAGGACAGGGAGAATGGTTTCTGGGCGCAGAATCAGGAAGAGTGGAAATACGGCCTTTCAGCCTTGATCCAGGATGAGGTATTACGAAGAACCCTGGGGAGGAAGGGCAGGACAACAGTAGAGGAATCTTACTCTCTTGAGGTGAATGCGCCGCGCCTTCTCGGTGTCCTCAGAAAAGCGGTTGAGAAGGAGGGAAGGCGGAATTGAAATGGCTTCTCTTTAAACTGGCCTTTTTTTATCCGAGGATCTATGCTTTTTTATGTTATCATCGGAAACGAACAAAGAGAGAAGAATTTGAAGATAAGGTTCTTTTCTTTTATCCCCAAGAAACAGAGCCCCGCCGGATCAAAGAGATTGTAAAGGGCATCTTTGAATTGAGGGGGGTCAGGAAAGTCATGAGGTATTTGATCCCCCAGATGGACGATGATTATATTAAACAGTATGTCGAGGTGGAGGGCCTTGAACACGTGGATCAGGCATTAAAGGAAAAGAAGGGAATTCTCCTCATGGCAGGTCATATCGGAATTCCCCATCTTGCTTTTAATGCTTTAAGAGTGATGGGATATGAAACCATCCTCCTTAGTGGAGTGACGCCCAAAACGCCGAAACATCCGGAAATCCGGTATTACGATACCCCTGACAAGACTATTTTTACCCACGATTTGTCCCTGTCAGAAATTTATAAAAAGAGAATATTGGAAACGCTTCGCTCAGGCAAGATGATCTACTATGATGGGGATGCGGGGGAGGGCAGAAAGAAGGAAAGGGTTCTTTTTTTGGGAAAGGAGATGGATTTTCCAACAGGGATGATCTACCTTGCCCATCAGGCAAATGCAACCGTTATCCCCTTCATCCATCTTTACCAAAGAGGGATGACCAAATTGATTTTTAAAGCATCCCTTGATGGTCATTGGAAAGAAGGGGTAGAGGGATACAGGCGAATCATCACAGGTTTTGTGAAATTACTTGAGTCTTATATTCTCACCTATCCTGAACAATATTTGGGGATTTATGGTCCCACGGTGGCGTCCTATTACTATCGATCCCATCAAAAGGATGCCGTACCTTTAGGGGAAGGGTGAAAAAAACTGTCATCCACTTGAATGATGAAGACTCCACCTTTTAAAAAGGTTTCTGTTGGCGAGATGCAGGGGTGGTTGAGAGAGGACATCCCTCCGTTGATCCCTTCCTCCTTTTTTGAGGACCCGGTCCATTTTATTGCAAAAGAAGGGGGAAGAGTCATCGGAGAATCAAAATGGCGGTGGAGCGCTCTTTTCCCTTTGCCTAACGGAAGAAGCCTCTTTTTCAAAATGGATAGGACAAAGGGATGGGCCGAATTCTTAAAGTATCTCCTCCTCCCTTCACGAGGCCGGAAGGAATGGTTTGTCGCATATCAGATGGCGAAGCGAAATCTTAATATCCCGAAGCCGCTAGGGTGGATGGAGAGGGTTCATCGGGGATTGGTTAGGGAGAGTTACTACCTATCGGAGGCCATCGAGCCAGGAGTCTCGCTGGCAGAGCAATTGGATCTCTTGAAAGACGAAAGGGTTCTTTCCAACCTGACCAAGACGGTCATCAAGGTGCATCAATCAGGACTCTACCATAAGGACTTTCATGCAGGAAACTTTCTCTGGGATGGCGAATCCTTTTTTCTCACCGATCTCCATCGTGCTCAGGTTATGAGATCGTTGAGCCTCAAACAGAGATTATGGTCCTTGGCACATCTCTTCCATTCTTTGAGGTCCATCTGGGGGAAAGGGGATCAGGTTAAATTTCTTAAAGCCTATCTTGACGGAAGCTCCACTTACCCTGAGAAGCAGGGAGAATGGATCAAAAAGATCCATTCCTGGATGGACCGGCTTCAGAGAAGACAGTGGCAAAGCAGGACCAGAAGATGCCTGAAGGAAAGCACAGGGTTTTCAGTCAGAAAAGAGAAGGGAAGGATCACCTACCATCGCAAGGATTTTTCTTTTGACCGCTTAGAATGTGTCATCAGAAGGCATCTCACCTTATTAAAAGAGAACCCTTCTGAGTTGAAGAAGGAAAGCCCGGAGGTTGCCGTCTCCCTATTTGAAGATGGAGGGGAAAAGATTTGTGTGAAACAGTTCTGCTATCCCACGTTCAGGAATCGATTGAAAGAGGCTTTCCGTATATCAAAGGGACTTAAAGCGTGGTTAGGAGGGAATGGTTTAAGGGCAAGGGGTATGGTGACCGTTCAGCCTCTCGGTTTCATAGAGAGAAATAACCTCTTCGGGCCGATAGAAAGCTTCTTCGTGATGAAAACCCCTCAAGAGGCTGAAGAGTTGGACCGGTATCTTTTTAAGGGTTTTGATACCTTTGAAGAGAAGAGACTCTTTATCAAAGCTTGTGCCAATTGGTTATTTCATCTGCACGAGAAGAACATCTATCATCAGGACATGAAAGCCTGTAATATCTTGGTGCGGCAGGGTGGAGGTGAACTGGAGTTTTACCTTATCGATCTTGAAGATATCCGGTTGGATGTCCATGTGGATGAAAAACGCTTGTTGAAAAATCTTATTCAGCTAAATACCTCGATTCCAAAAACGATCACGAGGACAGACCGTCTTAGATTTTTCAAAGAGTACAGGAATCTCCGGCCGGTTGTTGGAAAAATAAAACCTTTTCTTCGTATCCTCCTCAATGAAAGCAGGAAACGAGGTGTGGTTTATGTTTCACCTGAAGGAGTGATTTCCAAAAAGTTATAAATAAATCAACAGATTAATAATGATTGTCTCTAAAATTCGTTAGATTTGAAATGATTCGGGCCATCCTTGTAAGTTTATGGATCTATCAATCATTATTGTCAACTGGAATACGAGAGATTTATTGATTCAATGCCTGAAGTCTCTCAAACAGATTCTGGAGAGATTGAAGATAGAAATCTTTGTAGTTGATAATGGATCCATGGATGGAAGTTTAGAAATGGTGAGGGCGGAATTTCCTGAAGTGATCCTGATTGACAATCCATCGAATCTCGGATTTGCCAGGGCGAATAATCAGGCATTGAGATTGTCAAAGGGAAAATACACCCTCCTCCTTAATCCAGATACTCAGGTGAAGGAAGGGGCTATTGAAACTTTGAAAGCCTTTATGGATATCCATCCGAAAGCAGGAGTGATTGGGGCTCAGCTTTTAAATTCGGATGGATCAAAACAGAACTCAATTGCCAATTTCCCATCCTTAGCCACAGAACTGCTTAATAAAAGCCTTCTCCGTAGGCTGTTCCCAGAGCAGTTCCCTGGGAAAGAGAGTACCTATTCCATGCCCATCGAAGTCGATTCGGTCATCGGCGCTTGTTTGATGGTCAGGCGAGAGGCAATGAAGCAGGTGGGGTTGTTGGATGAGGATTACTTTCTCTTTTTAGAAGAGACCGATTGGTGTTATCGGATCAGGAGGGCGGGCTGGAAGATTTACCATCATCCCCGAGCCGAGGTATACCATTTTCAAGGAAAGAGTGCTGAAAAGGATAAAAAGAGGGCAAAGGTGGAGTATTACCGTTCCCGCTATCAATTTTTTAAAAAGAATAGAGGGGTAGGGCAATGGTTCATTCTTCTGATAGGGCTGCTCATCAGACTATCGATTGAATTATTATCAATGGCCCTGGTTTGCATCCTGACGGGTTTTACGGTAAAAAGGTGGAGAAGTAAATTTTTTAATTATGCGTATCTGTTAGGGTGGCACCTCAAAGGATGCCCCGAAAGCATGGGACTGAAACCCTTAAAATGATCATTGCAAAATTAACATTGCAAAATAGTTGTTATGATTGGACTTTTTTAAAAGGATGATTACTAATTGAGCATTGCTAATTGTTAATTTTGAACTGATTTTTAGCCGGAGGGCTCTATGGTTGGGATTGCGGTGGTGGGAGCGGGGGCGTGGGGAAAGAATCATATCCGGGTTTTTTCAGAGATTCCCAATGTCCATTTGAAATATGTTTGCGATTCCGATCCATCCAGACTTACCAAGCTCCAGAAGTCCTACCCTCAGTCAAAGATGGTAGAAAATATGAATCCCATCTTACAGGACCAGGAGGTCAAAGGAATCGTTATTGCCTCATCTGCCATTTCACATTTCGCTCTGGCCAAAGAAGCTCTCCTGGGAGGAAAGGATGTATTGGTGGAAAAGCCGATGGCTTTAAATGTGAGAGAAGCCGAGGAAATGGTAAAAATGGCAGATGAAAAGGAACGTATTCTTATGGTGGGCCACCTCCTCGTTTACCACCCGGTGTTTGATCGATTGAGGGAGATGCTCAATTCTGGAGAGTTAGGGAAAGTCCATTATATCTACACACAACGGGTCAATCTCGGCATTATTCGTCAGGACGAAAACGCCCTCTGGTCCTTTGCCCCCCATGATCTGTCTGTTATCCTGAAGCTTTTTGGCGAAGCGCCGGTCGTTGTTTCAGCCAATGGAGAGAGCTATATTCAAAAGGATATTGAGGATGTGGTTTTTCTCAGCCTTCACTTTGCAGATGGAAAGATGGCCAATGTCCAACTAAGCTGGCTCGATCCGCACAAGGTAAGGAAGATCACGATCGTGGGGTCGAAGAAGATGGTCGTCTTCGATGACATGGAGGCGTCCGAGAAATTGAAGATTTATGACAAAGGGGTAGGCAGCCTATCTTATGATTCTTATGGTGAATATTTGAGCTTGAGATTTGGGGATATCACCATCCCGAATATCAAGATGACAGAGCCCCTACGAGCTGAGGCTGAACATTTTATCCAATGTATCCAATCACGAAAGCAACCCAAAACCGGAGGGCAGGACGGGGTTGACGTAGTCAAGATTCTTGTTGCCGCTCAAGAGTCTCTGAAACAGAAAGGATTTCCCATTAATCTATGAGGGAGATAATAGATGGAAAAGAATTATTTTGTACATCCCACAGCGGTTGTAGATGAACCAACAGAGATCGGCGAAAATACCCAGATCTGGCATTTTTCTCATGTCATGTCCGGGGCCAGGATCGGGGCAAATTGTATCATAGGGCAAAATGCATTTATCGCTTCGGGCGCCGTACTGGGAAAGAATATCAAGATCCAAAACAACGTCTCCATCTTTAAGGGCGTGGTATTGGAAGATGATGTCTTTTGCGGTCCATCCATGGTTTTTACCAATGTCCTCAACCCCCGGAGCTTTATCCCCAGGATGAAGGAGACCCGACAGACATTGGTCAGAAAAGGCTCGACGATCGGGGCCAATGCAACGATTGTATGCGGTAATACGATTGGTCAATATGCTTTTATCGGGGCCGGATCTGTCGTGACTAAAGACATTCCGGATTATGCTCTAGTCTATGGAAATCCAGGAAAAATCATGGGGTGGGTCTGCCAATGTGCTGCGGAAATTACATTTCGGTCAGGAAAGTCAGTCTGCAAAGCCTGCGGAAAGAGATACAAGAAAAACAAGAGAGGGGTAACCATTATTCCATGTTGAAAAAGGCGATTTCATGAAGATTGTCACTATTGTCGGAGCAAGACCACAATTTATTAAAGCCGCTGTCGTCAGCCGAGCCATTCAAACATCCAAGAAGAAGATTGAAGAAATATTAATCCACACAGGCCAGCATTACGACTATCTGATGGATCGGGTCTTTTTTGAAGAACTTGACCTTCCTAAGCCGCATTACCATCTGGGAGTGGGCTCCGGTTCTCATGGGAAACAGACCGGAATCATGCTTGAACGAATTGAGGCCGTTCTTCAAAAGGAAAAACCGGAAGCGGTTCTTGTTTACGGCGATACCAACTCGACCCTGGCCGGAGCATTGGCCGCTGCCAAGCTGAATATCCCGGTCGCCCATGTGGAAGCAGGATTGAGGAGTTATAACCGCAGGATGCCGGAGGAGATCAATCGTCTTATCACCGATCATCTCTCCACTTTTCTCTTCTGTCCCACCGCTCAAGCTGTTCAAAATCTGTTGAAGGAAGGGATCAGGAACGGTAAAGGAAAGATCGTCAAAAACGTAGGCGATGTCATGTACGATTCGATACTTTACTATTCCAAGTTAGCTCAACAAAAATCGACAATTCTTAAAGATTTAAATCTTCTCAATCCGCAATCCGCAATCCGCAATCCGCAATATTATTTAGTGACTCTTCATCGCGCCGAAAATACGGATGATCCTAAAAGGCTTCAATCCATTTTAAAAGCCCTAAATGAAATTGGAAAAGATACTCCTGTCATCCTCCCTCTTCATCCCCGAACGAGAAAGATGATCGGCATTCACCGTCTTTCCAAAGAGACCCGAAATGTTAAGATCATCGATCCTGTTTCCTACCTCAATATGTTAGCCTTGGAAAAGCATGCCAGGGCCATTCTGACCGACTCCGGAGGCGTGCAGAAAGAAGCCTACTGGTTCAGGGTCCCCTGTATCACTTTACGGGAGGAGACGGAGTGGATTGCAACGGTCAAGAGCGGAGGGAATGTGGTAGTAGGAGCAGAGACGGGAAAGATTATTGAAGGGGTGTGTCAAGCCAGAGATGGAGAATTCCCGAGGAAAGCGCCGAATGCCTTTGGCAATGGCAAAGCCAGTGAGAAAATTATCGGTTTTTTGAAAAAAATTCTGTAGGATGGAATAATGATTTATAAAGAGGGGTTAATTTATATCATAACGGAATACCTAAAAGACAAAGAAGAGGTCATCGCAGGAAATAGAGTAGTCCCATTTCCTGACGCATCTCGCAAGAGTGTTTCAGACGGAAAGCGGGGATAAGAAGTGGGAAAAGTTACCTATCAGATAGGTAGGATAAGCGAAGAGGAACAATTGAGATTTGACTTTGAGGATGGTCTTTCTCGCACAGTTTATGAGCGAATTCAGTTGGGATTTTTACCGATGAAATCACCTGTCATTGATGAAGTGCCTTACCGGATATTTGGGACTACCAGGGAATACCGGAAATGGGCTAATGAAAATACGCCAACATGGTTAGGTTATCATTCTAAAGATGATCAATAAGCTTGCAAGATTAACCGAGGTTTTTGAGAAACATAAGATTAATACAAACGCATTAAATGAGATGCTGAAACGAGTTCAGCCTGACAAGAAAAAGCCTGTCATTCCGAACTTGTTTCGGAATCTCGAATTTGGGAATGACAATAAATTAATTGCGTTTGTATTAAATACCTTTTTATCGGGAAAGGCGCCGCCATTCTGTATGGCTATCCAGGAACAACTAAATCATCATCAGGCATTTTCTTAAGGCAGAGGACTGAAATAGATGGTCAATAAAATTATTTCTTTTTTTAATAGCCTTAATGAGAGACAAATCCTCTTCTTTCTCATCGGAATCGCCTTTATCCTAAGGCTCTATGCCGTCCTGATGGCGCAGGGGATCGCTTATGACAGCGCGGCCTATGGGTTCATGGCAAGGGATTTTTTAAAGGGGCAGTTTACAAAAGGATTATCTATCGCTGGCCATCCTCTTTATCCTCTCCTGATCTCTTTGTTTTCAATGGATACCGCACATGTTGAAATAACGGGAAGACTCCTCTCACTTTTTTTCGGTACCCTGACCATCATTCCCCTCTTTTATTTAGTAAAAGAGGCAATCGGTCAAAAAGGAGCTATCTTTTCGGCGCTTTTTTACACCTTTCATCCCTACCTGGTGATTTACTCCGGAATGATGCTCACCGAGGCCACTTATTGGGGATTGTTGGTCCTATCGGTTTATTATTTCTGGACAGGACTGAAAAGGGATAAAGTATGGAGAATGGCTTTATCAGGATTTTCCCTTGGCCTGGCCTATCTCACAAGACCGGAAGCAATTGGCTACATTTTAGTTTACCTGGCCTGGATCGTCATGGATGGTTTTCTTAGAAAGAGGTGGTTTAAAACACTTGCTTCGATCGGAGTTTTAGTTTCAAGCATGTTTATCTTTGGGCTCCCATACGTTATCTATGTTCACCATGAAACAGGTCAGTGGCTAATTAGCAAGAAGGCCGTTGAAGCGCAATCTCAATTATTTAAAAAGAGCATAGAGAAGATTAACCCTTCAAAAGGAGTTGAGCAGGATCATCCCGAAAAGAAGAATTCAAAAATCATCTGGATGACCAGAAATATCGTTCACCATTTTCCTTCTGTGGCCTACCACTACCTGAGAGCCTACCATTTTTTATTGTGGCTTATTTTATTTTTCGGGCTAATAAGAATGAGGCGAGAAGGCATCGCCTATGAGTTATTCCTGGCCTCTCTGGTGCTCTTCCATTTGCTTTCTTTATCGACCTTTCTGCCCTCCACCATCCGTTTTTCGGTGCCCATGATCCCCCTTTCTCTCTTTTGGGCTGGGGCAGGCATTCTGGAAATAAGAAGGTATTTGGAAAAGATAAAATTTTCCGATGCAGAAAAGGCACTGTTTTGGTTTGTTCTCTTAGTTATTTTAATTCAAATGCCCCAGAGTTTAAAACCCGAGCGGAGGCATCGCGCCATCCAGAAAGAGGTAGGGCTTTGGCTGAAGCAGAACACCCCTTCGGATGCCATCATCATGTCCAATAGCCCTCAAGAGACATTCTATGCGGACCGGGAATTTATGATGTTGCCAAAGGAAATTTCCAAACCTGGAGGTCCTCTGGAACCCTATCACAAGGTTATCCGTTATGCTAGAGCAAAGGGGGTTCAATATATTCTGGTCGATAAAAATACCCGGGAGAGAAATCGAGGGTTTATCGAAGGAATTCAATTAAAAGATTTGAAAGAGGTGTTCAGAGAGGCGGATCGGGAATCGGTCATTTACGAGGTGATATATTAAGTTGAAAGACGAGTTTTTCAAAAACACAGGGCTGATGTTCATCGGTATCGGTCTCTTCAACCTGTTTAACTTGCTCTATCATTTTTTTATGGTCCGGCACCTTACCCCTGCTGACTACGGGCAACTCAATGCCCTGATGGCCCTTTTTATGCTCATCACAGTGCCGGCCAATACCGTTCAAACCACCATTACCAGATTTGTTTCCGTCTTTCAGGCCAAGTCCCAACACCGGCAGACAAAAGATTTCCTCAAACACTTCCTCCTGGTGATGGTGGCTGTGGCCCTCTTTTTCTTTTTAGCGATAGCCCTGGGAAGCTCCCTTCTTTCCGCCTTCCTCCAGATTTCTTCCCCCGGGGTCATCCTCCTTACGGGGGTGATCCTTTTTTTTGCCATGATCGCACCGGTTCCATGGGGCGGACTGCAGGGCCTGCAAAAATTTGGACTATTGGCGTTTAACCTGATTCTCAATGGAGGGCTTAAACTGCTCGTGGGCATCCTTCTGGTTGTCGGAGGATGGGGAGTACTGGGCGCCATGGGGTCAATCGCCATCGCCTATTTTGTAACGACCTTTCTTTCCCTTATCCTGATAAGGTTTTCGATGAGAAAGGAAGAGGGGGAGGCCCATTCTCAGGCATACCCGATCCTGGACGACTCTTCATCCCTTTTGGAAGCTTATCGCTATTTTTTCCCCGTGGGAATGACTCTTTTATGCTTTATGACATTAACACAGATTGATTTGATTTTAGTCAAACATCTCTTCACCCCGATGGAGGCCGGTTATTATTCCATTGCTCAAATGGTGGGTAAAATAATTCTCTTTCTTCCCCTTCCGGTGGTCATGGTCATGTTTCCGAAGGTTTCCTTACTGGATGCTCAGAAAAAGGAGACCTTACCGGTCTTGATCCGGGGGTTAATGGTGGCAGGCGCCCTCTGTGTCCCGGGAATTCTTATCTCTCATCTTTTCCCTGACCGGATCACCCAGATGCTCACCGGAAAGCTCTATCCGGAATGCGGTCCTTTGATCAGGTTATTTTCGATCAATATGACCTTCTTTTCACTGACCTTCATTTTGCTCTATTATCACCTCGCCACCCGTCGAAACATCTTCCTTTATCCCTTATCCCTTATGACCGTCATTCAGGTCGGAGCCATTGCTTTGTTCCATGAGACCATGGTCCAGATCCTCTTTATCGTTGGGCTGTTAGCTTTCTGCCTGTTGGGGATAAATTTTTATTTAGCGTGTCGCCCTTATAGCGAGAAAAAGAAAAGAGGGGAAAAAGCGCATCAAAAGGAATGCGAAGCAAAATGAAGGACGGAGTGCATCGCTGGAAAGTTCGGGAGGGGGATGAGAAAGACCTGAAGGGGGTTTTATCTCTCAGAAGGACTGTCTTCGGCGAGATGGAAAAAGACAAATTGGATCCCAGATTTTGGCAGTGGGAGTTTATGGAAGGGCCAGTCGGGAAAGCCCTGATTTATATCGTGGAGGATGGCGATAAGATCATCGGTCATTTTGCGGATCTTCCAAGGCAGTTTTCTGTTCATAGGAAAGTGGTCCGTGGAACGCTCTCTGTTGACCTGATGGTTTCCCCTGCTTATCGGAGAAAAGGAATCTTTGAAGAGTTGGGAAGATATGCGATCCGGCGTGTTAAAGATGAAGGAAACTCCTTCACCACTGCCTATCCCATCCGGAAGGAGACCATTCATGGATTTAAAAAGATCGGATGGCAGGAGATCGTGAGACTCCCTGTTCTCGTTTACCCCATCCGATTTTGTGGTATCATAAATCGTTACCTCCATTTTTTACCCTTCAGTCTTCTCATCGGTGGATTGGCAAGAATTTTATATAACCCTCTTTTTGTCAGGAGGAGAAGAAAAGAAGATGGAAGGATTGAAATCGAAAAAATTGGGGAACTGGATAACCAATTTGAGTATTTTTTGGGTAGGGCCATTTCCCTTTACCCCAACATGGGAATTCGGGATCGGGAGTATATGGCCTGGCGTTATTTCCGACATCCGACACGAAACTATACCATTTACCGGGCTATCGAAAAAGGGGAGATGAGAGGGTTTATCATTCTTAGAAAGGTGGATCTCCTTGCATTTCATAGCGCTGTGATCGTGGACTTGTTAGCGCTCGATGAGGATGCTTTAACGGCTCTGGTGGAGAAAGGGATCACATACAGCCAAAGGGAGGGGGTTGACCTGCTGGGTTTCATGGTCCCTGAAGTGCATCCCTATTATCACCTATTGAGGAAACAGGGGTTTCTTCGGAGTCCCAAAACATTTCTATTCATGCTATATTCGCATGAAGAAGACAAGGAGCTATTGGACCCAAAAGGGTGGTATGTCAACTGGGGAGATACGGATGTGATATAATTGCGTAAAAGTAATGTTGAAAAGGTAACGATGCCCCTGCCTACCGGCAGGCAGGCGTATCGTTAAATTGAAAATGACGTTTGTCGTTGTGGAAGCTCGTATCGAGACTCGCGAATAGAATCTGGATGCTCGAGCTTCGTTTTTCGAGCCTCTTGCTTCGATACGAGCATCGTCACCCATAACCGGTTGACTATCAATCCAAACTGGCTTCATAGCCCTAACCCATTACTTTTTGGGCAGAATTGTGATATCCATGATCAACGCCTTAGCCATTGATACAGAGGAGTGGTTTCACTCTGAATTGTTAGGGGGACAAAGGCCTCCTTTTTTTCAGGCGCCGGAAGCCACCCAACAAGTTATTGACCTGTTAGACCGTTATCAGACAAAAGGAACCTTTTTTATTGTTGGAGAGGTTGCGGAACGTCATCCCGATCTTGTTCGTTCAATTTTTGAGAGAGGTCATGAAATCGGATGTCATGGATTTTCGCATCAGCCCTTGTGGAAGTTAAGCGAAGACCTTTTTCGGGAAGAATTGAAGCGTTTCCATTCCGTCATGGAGGGAATTCTTGAAAAGGTGCAGATCAAGGGATTTCGAGCCCCTTGCTTCTCCCTTGATAATCGGACAAAATGGGCACTCAAAGTTCTCATAGACCATGGCTATCAATATGATGCCAGTATCTTTCCGGTAAAATTAAATCCTCTCTACGGGGTGAGCGGAGCGCCGATGCAACCTTACCGGATTTCATTGGAGGATGTTAGAGAGGAAGATCCGACCAGTCCCCTCATGGAGTTTCCCACCCCTCCATTAAAGCTGGGAAAGCTGAAGATCCCCATTGCTGGAGGGTTCTATTTGAGAATATTTCCATTTTCATTCCTTCTCTGGGGATTAAGGAGAATCAATCGAAAACAGCCGTTCCTGCTCTATTTTCATCCCTGGGAAGGTTATGCAGAAACCCCGAGGTTGAAGCTCTCTTTTACCAATCGTTTAATCTCCTATTATGGAATTCATTCTGCCCTGAAAAAATTGGAGTTCCTTTTAAACCATTTCAAGTTTGCAAGGGTGGATCAGATCCTTGGCTTGAGATGAGGAGAAGATGAAGCCCCTATTATCTGTCATTATCCCCAACTGGAATGGGAAGAGATTTCTTCAGGAATGTCTCGATTCTCTGAAGGATCAGACCTATTCCCATTTTGAAACAATCCTGGTGGATAATGGCTCGACAGATGGGTCAGTGGAGTTCGTTCGGGAGCGATACGGAGAATTCGTTCAGATCATCCGAAACGAAATCAATCTTGGCTTCACAGGAGGCAATAATGTTGGCATTCGAGCCGCGAGAGGGGAGTATATCGTTCTTTTGAATAATGACACATGGGTCAGCCCTAACTGGCTCGAAGAATTGGTGAAGGCGATCGATGTGAACCCCCAGATAGGTATGTGGGGGTCTAAAATCTATTCTTATTACAAAAGAGACCAGATTGAAGCAGTTGGGGAGCTCATTTATTGGGATGGATTGAGTCGGGCAAAGGGTCAATTTGAACAGGATCAGGGACAATTTGAGCAGGTGGAAGAGATCTTCTTTCCTCCGGGCTGTGGGGCCATGTACCGGAAAAAGGTATTTGATGAGATCGGGCTGTTTGACGAAGATTTTTTCGCATATGCGGATGATGCCGAAATCGGAATCCGAGCGCGGTTGGCAGGCTGGAAAGGCTGTTATGTTCCCAGAGCCATCCTTTATCATAAAAACTCCGGAACCGGAGGGCAACATTCGCCCTTCAAGGCTTTTTATGTCGAGAGAAATCGCTTCTGGATCACCCTCAAATACTTTCCATTGCCCCTTCTTCTCTTTACCCCTTTTTTTACGATCTGGCGTTTTGCGTTTCAGGCCTACGGGGCGCTTAGCCATCGGGGGGCGGCTGGAAAATTTACTCAAATATATTCTCCATGGCATTTGATTGGGATTTTAATCAAGGCTTATGGATCTGGGTTTCGTGGCCTTCCCAAGATGTGGGAAAAAAGAAGGAGCTTGAGCCGGCTGAGAAAAGTTTCGTTCGGAGAGATTTTTAGCTGGTTTAAACGGTTCGGGATTAGCGCCAAGGAGATTTCTTTAAGAGATTGAAAGAACTAAGTAAATTTCCAGTAATCCTTCATGGTGAAGCCTCACCATCGAACCATGAAAATTGGAGACCCCCACTTACCCCCCTTTAGCAAAGGGGGGATGGGGGGATTTGAGAGTTATTTATTAGGCAATTTAATGAAAAAGAAGAAAAAGATCGGACTTATCTGTTCCGCGGGTGGACATTATACTGAGATGCTTCAATTATGGGAGGCCTTCGAAGGCTATCCGAAATTTCTGGTGACCTATCGAGAGGTGACCACGATGAACCGGGAAGACGCCTATTATGTGGAAAACATCTTCAGAGGTCCGTTGGCTTTTATAAAGGGGGTCGTAAAAACATTTATGATCCTTTTAAGGGAAAGACCGTACATCCTCTTTTCTACGGGATCTGAAATAGCCGCCCCTGCTTTCTACTTTGGGAAACTCCTCTTTGGCGCCAAATTGATCTATCTCGAATGCAGCGCCCAGGTCTATCGGCCCTCTCTGACCGGAAGATGCGTTTATCCGATTACTGATTTATTCTTAGTGCAGTGGGAACCCCTTCTCAAACAATATGGCCCTAAAGCAAAATATATGGGCGGATTGATATGACTTTATTAAAATCGCATCTGAAAACCCCTTCCTGTGGACGGGGATGAAAGATGCGTCTGCTGAAAGCAGAAAAAAGCCAACCAGATGCTGAATCAAGTTCAGCATGACAAGAGGGTTTGGTTCTGGTCTTTTTGTCATCCCGAACTTGTTTCGGGATCTCGGTTTTGGATTTAGAATTTAGGTTTTAAAGCCCCGCCCTGTGGGCGGGGTTCTTTACTTTCTAACTGATAACGTTCAAGACATCGTGGACAAATTTTACATTCAGGACATCGTGGACAGAAGCTTTTTGATAATCTTGGAACCCAGGTCCAAGAATTTAACTTTTAAGCGCCAGTAGCCATTCGATTTGAGGCACGGAATCACTCGATCCATAGTCTCAAAGTTCCGAATCCACGATGTGGTGAACATTATTTCTGTCCACGATGTCCTGGACGTTGTCATCTAACTAATATAAAAAAAGGCCTCCTATGATCTTTGTCACCGTCGGCAATCATTTTCAGGGGTTTGATCGACTCATCAAAAAAGCCGATGAAATTGCTTCCCATACCTCCTATGATATCCTGATCCAGAAGGGTTATTCAGGATATCGTCCTCAACACACAAAGCATTTCGATTTTGTGCCGATCAGCGCAGCCATGGAATACATTAAGACGTCCGAACTCGTGATTTCCCATGCGGGGATTGGAACGATCATTCTCTGTAAAGAGTATGGAATCCCTCTGCTTATCTTTCCGAGGAGGAAGAAGTACGGGGAGCATGGGACGGACCACCAGATGGAGATTGCCCAAGCCATAGAGGAGCGAAAGGATGATCACATCTTTATCGTCTATGAAGAAGAGCAATTAGAGGCCAAAATCACTGAGGTTCTGACGAGAAGGGAAAAGCCCGTTCCGGGGACTAATGTTGGGAAGGTCAATCTCATCAGGGCTATACATGCCTTCATTGAAGATCAAAATTAGGAGGGGCCTACGAGATAGGAAAGATGGATAGGCAAAAAATAACTCAACAAAGATGGTATGATCATAAAACCCCATTAGAAGAAGATGAGATTATCAATACAAGCACCCGCACCCATATCCAACGGCTGAAAGAATTATTTCCAGTTCAAAAGGCCAAATTAAGCCTCAATTGCGGATGTGGGAAAGGAGGGCAAGGGGACATTTTTGGCCCCTCTGTTGGGATAGATATATCTTTCGAAAATATTCGCTCACTTTTTCGGCGGGGAGGACAGGGCGTTGTTGCCGATATGGAATATCTTCCTTTCAAGGATCATACCTTTGACATCGTATATGGATTTGGCATCCTTCACCATTTGAATGATATTCAAAAAGGCGTTTCAGAGGCTACCCGAATTCTAAAGAGCGGAGGCTATATAGGTTTTGGGGGAGAGAATAACGGATTATGCCCACTCACTTATATCATGGCTTTCATTTACCGAAACTGGAAAATCGAGAAGGGGTTCTATAGAATTCGAGAAGGGAATCTTAGAAAATATTTTGAAGAATCTGGAGTCAGAGAGTTTAAGATAACCAGGCATGGAATGACCATCTATGGTTTGGGGAGAATGACCTATCAAATTACCTCTCAAATGGAGATGATTCTTGCAAAAATAAAGCCCCTTAAATTGTTTTCGGGTTACTGTTATATGGCAGGGAGAAAGCCAAATGAGTGAGACAATGATTAAGAAAATAAAGGCAAAAATTGACACCACCCTAAGATTTTATTGACTTTTGAGAAATAGTTTAGTAGAAACACCATTGTAAATTGCACAGGAGTAAAAATGACATCACTCCTGATTAGAATGGTTTAGTCGTCTCGGAAGTCCAGGATAAGCTTAAGTGTCAGTCCAAAGATGAATTGTGTCAAGAATCAAGACCCATCCTCCTTTTTGTCGGTCAGTTGATACAAGAGAGGGAAAGAGGGAGATGAACTATACTGCGAGCCAAATATTGGCTTTTTTACGAGAACAGAAAGATTATTTCAAGAAAGAGTACAAAGTAAAAAAAATAGGGGTCTTTGGTTCCTGGGCCAGAGGCGATGTCGATGAGGACAGTGATATTGATATTGTAGTCGATCTCGAAAAACCCGACCTCTTTTATCTTATCGGCGTAAAACAGGCTATTGAAGAGACTTTCGGTAGGCGCGTCGATATAGTCCGGCTGCGAGAAAAGATGAACGAGACACTTAGAAAAAGAATTGAGCATGACGTCATTTATGCATGATAAGGGATTAATAGTAGGAATCTTTGCTAACATTATCTGGTCATTGGAACAGATTACCAAGAGATTTCGAACGATAAAAACAAGTGACGATTTTCTCAAAGATGATGAGGGTATCGAGAAACTGGACAGCAAATGCATGCAGCTGATTACCATAGGGGAGGCATTAAAACAGGTCGACAAACTGACCGGTGCGAAGCTTCTTGTGAAGTATCCTGAGATTGACTGGAAGAAGGCGAAAGGGATGAGGGATATTATCGCCCATCACTATTTTGATGTTGATGCTGAGGCTGTTTTTGTGGTTTGCTCGGAACACATTCCGGAAATGGCAAGAGCAATAGGAACAATACTGGATGATCTAAAACGTTCGTAGCGTTTTTTGAACAAGCTCAAGATAGAGATTAAGGATAAAAGCAGCAAAATGAGCGGTAAAGAAATGGCCGCTGTCCCTATTTTCTATTAAAATTTTTGAAGAATCTATGCTCTGATATTTAAGGAACTATTGTCAGGGGGGTGATAGGTTCCTTAATTTCTATAAAGGAAGCCCTTATATGTTTAAATTGGCTTGATCAAGATAGACTTTAAGGGCTTTTGGGTGCCTTGCAAGAAGTGAAGAGGTGTAATCAATTCGATGAATTGTAAACTTTTACATAAATTGAGAAAAAGATAATAAAAGCAAGTGGTTGGATAATATTTGCCTGAGTTTATAAAAAAACTGTAATCTTTTGTTGGCAATTTTTGGGGATATGAAATCGTTCAAATGAGACAACAAAAAACATAATTCTTTATTAAATCCAAGAACTTAAAAAATCTTTTTTTAGCTCTAAAGATTGGCCTTCAATTTGCTGATAAAAAAGGGATTTTTAACCCCAAATGGGGCCTCAAGGAAAATGAAGGAGAAAAATAGAGCCACCAGGCTGTTACGATTCCTATCTTAATATTGAGGAAATTAGGCGCTTAGCGCAACAACATCGACAAAAGATTGTCGATATCTTCCCAACAGAATTACCCCCCTTTAGCAAAGGGGGGGCGAGCCTGCCTGCCGGTAGGCAGGGGGGGATTTGAGACTTGTTAAAATCCCCCTCAATCCCCCTTTTACAAAGGGGGAAGTTAATAAGGATTATTTTAAGACTGCCCCCAAGGGGCCACCTCTTCCGGGCGAAATCCCGGACGAGGCGTAGTTCCTTATACGGATTGGATTTAACATGAAGTCAGAGAAAAAAATTCTTAATGATACATTGTTTAATGAAATCATCTCCACTTACGACAACCCCCGTCATCTGATGCACAAGAAGATGACGCATGTTTTAAAGTATGTTCAGCAAGGAGAGGCTTTAATTGATGTGGGATGCGGGATCGGGGAATTCACCGTTAGGCTTAAAGACCGTTTCCATACTTTGGTCGGGGTTGATATCAGCCAGCCTGAAATCGAATTTGCAAAAAAGAGAATCGGGAACCCCTCCCATGTTTTTCTTCACTGCGGTAAACTGGAATCCTTTCACTTTCCGGATGAACATTTTGATGTCTGTTTATGTCTGGATGTCCTCGAACATGTGTCGGACCTCCCCGGGCTCCTTAAGGAAACACACAGGATCCTAAAAAGAGGAGGAAATATTATTGTGACCGTTCCCAATTGGTATGATATCATTGTCTCAAAAGTGTTACGTCTCAATCCTTTACATATCAATACATTTACCCCTTGGCGCTGGAAGGCTATTTTAAAAGAAAATGGGTTTGAGATCCGGCTCTATAGAGCGGTGGATTTCCCCGTTATCCATTCAGAATTTCTTTCAAAGAAAATACCGTTTTTAGGGATGTGTGTGTTCATTTTAGCGTCAAAATGAAAGATATTCGTGTCATGGCATTCCGAGGGGGAATGGCCAATAAGTAGAAAGGTTTTTGATGAAAATTGATCGGACAAAACTTCAAAGGGAAATAGATCTTCTCTGGATACTCACCCGAAAGGAGATAATCCTTCAATATAAAAGAACATCTCTCGGCATATTTTGGTCACTCCTTAATCCCCTCCTCCTCGCCTTTGTATTCTATATTGCCTTCAATATCATATTAGGAGTTCATATCCCTAACTTTCCTCTCTTCATCCTCTCTGCATTGTTTCCATGGACATGGTTTTCTACTTCCGTGAGTGCATCCACTGTATCTTTGATCTCAAACAAAAGCCTTATAAAAAAATTTCCATTCCCCAAACACTATCTTCTCATAGCAAGCGTTTTATCTCAAGGCATCCATTTTGTATTTTCTTTACCGATTATTATAATTCTGGTATATGTTTATGGAAAACATGTTGATATCATTTGGCTAACCGGGATCCCAATCCTTCTTATTATTCAATTTATGATCACCATCGGTCTCTCTCTCGCCGTATCGGTGATCAATGTTTATTTCATGGATTTCCAGTTTATTGTCGGGTTCCTTTTACAGGTGCTTTTTTGGATTACCCCTATCGTTTACAAATTTGACAATATTCCGGAAATCTACCGAACTTTATTTTTGTATTTAAATCCACTGGCATCTCTCATGTCTTCATGGCGAGAATTATTTATGTCTAATAAGATTTATTGGAATTGGATTGGCATTGCTTTATTGGGTTCGATATCCATATTATTTTTAGGACTTGCCATATTCCGAAGATTAAGCAAGAGGATTGATGAAGTAGTATGAATCATTTTGTCATTGATTTGGAACATATTTGGAAAAAATATCCGGCGAAAAAGGATAGACCAGGATTCAAGGAATTTATGGTTAATTTCTATAAGTTAATCTACAAAAAGCGCAATCATGTAAATAGCGATTTCTATGCTATCAGGGACCTTACCCTCAAGATTAAAAAGGGGGAGTGTATTGGAATCATCGGTCAAAATGGAGCAGGGAAGAGTACCCTCCTTTCCATCATACTCGGTACCATTTTGCCATCAAAGGGGAGAGTGACGGTTTTGGGACGAGTTACCCCGCTGTTGGAGCTTGGGGCAGGTTTCCATCAAGATCTCACGGGTCGAGAGAATATCATTTTAAACGGCATTCTTCTTGGGATGACAAAGCTGGATGTCCTCCGTAAGATGGATACGATCATCCGTTTCTCTGAATTGGAGGAATTTATTGACCTCCCTGTAAGAACATATTCCAGCGGGATGTATCTCAGGTTGGCTTTCTCAGTCGCCATCCATACGGACCCAAAGATTTTAATTGTCGATGAAGTTCTTTCTGTGGGAGATGAGAGATTCCAGAAAAAATCGAAAGAGGTTATCTTAAAACTGATCAAAGGGGGAATTACAACTGTCTTTGTTTCCCATAATCTTAAGGATATTGAAGAAATTTGTAACAGAGCCCTTTGGCTCCGTCATGGACAAGTGATTGCCGAAGGAGAGCCGAGGATGGTGACGGAGAGATACAAGAAAGAGATGAACAAAATTGGGTAGAGGTATATAGTTAAATGTATAAATTCTCTTTTCTAATTCCGACGAGAGGTCGACCTCAATTGGTCAAGAGGTTCTTTGAGAGCATCCTGGATACTGCATATTTCATTGAAGAGATTGAGGTTATTTTATGTTTGGATGATGATGATTGGGAAAGCCAAAACATTTCGGATGAAAGGCTTTCTATCAAGAAGGTGGTTTTTCCGAAGGGTTCAAACATGGGCTCACTGAACAGGGCCTGTTTTGAGGCCTCATCAGGGCGGTATTTGATATTGATTAATGATGATGTCATCATCCGGACGAAAGGCTGGGATAAGACAATTTCAGCCGTTTATTCCACCTATTCGGATGACATCGCCCTGATTCATGTTAACGACCTATTGTTCCGGGAAAGTCTCTGCACCTTTCCCATTCTATCCAGAAGGGCATGTCTGAAGATAGGAATTTGCCCCGAAGAGTACCGAAAATATAGGATTGACGACCATATCTATGACACGTATCAGATGCTCGCTTATCTTGGGCATAGAAGGATCCTTTATCTGGCTGATGTAGTCTTTGAGCACGACCAAAAGATTCGTAGCTATCAAACGCCTATTAGTCAAGTTTTCAAAGTTGAAAATGGTGACATTAATCTTTCCAATAAAGAAATCATAGAATCTGATAATCGCATTTTTGATGAAAAATTTGAGGCTCGGAAACAAGACGCGATGAAGTTGGCTTGTTTAATTGAGAAAAGCTATTTTGAAAGGAAGCAAGTAACATCGCAAGTCTTGTTGAATAATATTAAAGATCCATATGGTTATAGAAAGAAAGATTTTGTAAAGAAGATAAAGGTGGGAAAGGATAATTTAAAGAAGCCAGAGACTGTCACGGCAGCCATCGTGATACCCAATATACATAAGGAGAGTCTAAAAAAATGTGAATCCTTGGTTAAAAGATATGCCTCCTATTATGAGCTTTTTATTTATGACGATATTCGTGAGGCAATAAGTCGATTGAATGGTATTCCAGATCCTACCAAGAAGAGATTTGTTCTCAGACTTGTTAGGGTGATCCAATCTAACCAATTTACTCTCCGGCTTACTAACAAATGGATGGGGATTCTTGGGAAGACTTTTAACAGATATTACAACCTTCCCCGTTATGTGCGAAGGGTAACTGACTGGTTCGTGACCAGACTTCTTAGATTATATAGAACGATCCAATATTGCAAAAAAAATTAATTTTCATCAAACCTTAATTAATGGTGAAAGGAAAATTGGGATGGAAATCCTTTCTTTTAATAAAAATGTCTATTCCCCAAAGGTAAGCATTATTTTGCTTGACTGGTCATGCCGGGAGAGTTTCCATATACTTCGATATCTCGCCAATCAAACCATCCCAAGGGACGAATATGAAGTAATCTGGATAGAGTATTATGACAGGCGTTCTTCGGAGATAGAGGTGGGAATTAAAGAGAGTGATAATGTGGGTAAGACACCTCTTGTGGACCAGTGGATCGTTATGGATATGCCCCAAAACATATATTACCATAAGCATCTCATGTATAATATTGGTATATTGTTAGCAAGGGGTAAGATCGTTACCTTTTGTGACTCCGATACTATTGTCGCCCCCACCTTTATCGAGAGCATTATCAAATCATTTGAAGAAGATACAAATATTGTTCTCCATATGGATGAAGCCCGAAATAACGATAAAAGATTTTATCCTTTTAACTACCCCTCGATTGAAGAGGTGATTGGTCAGGGGTGTATTAATTGGAAGAATGGCAAGACAACAGGTTTACTTGATAAAGAAGATCCCTTTCACACACGGAATTACGGTGCCTGCATGTCTGCGCTTCGTGAGGACCTTATCAATATTGGTGGAGCGGATGAACATATCGATTATCTTGGGCACATTTGTGGTCCTTATGAGATGACATTTCGGTTGATCAATGCAGGTAAAAAGGAAGTATGGCATCAGGAGGAGTTTCTCTATCATGTGTGGCATCCGGGGCAGGCAGGGCAGGGGAATTATCTCGGTCCTCACGATGGGAAACACGTTTCAACAACCGCTCTTCAAGCGCTTAAGACGGGTCGCATCCTTCCCCTTGTTGAGAATCCTGCCATAAAAAAATTGAGACAAGGGAAGGATAAAATCAACCCTGAACAAATATTTGACTTGGCTATTCCTAAGAAAATCGATAATTGGGATATTGAAAGGTTGGAAAAAAGAGATACATCCCCCCTAAATATATTATGGGAAATGCCGCGCGGGCTTTTCTGGGAACCCATCAGGATAGGAAGCATCATTATCAATAAGCCAGTTATTGTTCTGGGAATAACAAGATCTTTATTAAAAATGCTTTATAGTGAACTTATGGAAAGAAAGAAGCCCTTGAGAAGAATATTACAGGAAGTCTATAGGAGATATCTTTTTCTAACGAATATAAACAAATACAATGAACGCTATTAATAAATGTAAAATTCTTCTTAAAAAATTGGTTATGGATAATATTCATGAAGTCGCCCTCTTTGGTACAGATGATGTGGCAGGGATTATTCATAATCTTATTACCCATTCGCTAGTGAAGATCAAGGCAGTGTATGATGATTCCAGTGATAAAAGATGGTTAAGTTATGATGTTTTACCTTTGGAGAACATCAAGGGGTTTAATGGCCAGATTATAGTTTCCAATTTGATAGGGGTGGAGAAAAAGGTTGAATTATTAAAGAGAATGGGAATAAGGGGAGAACAAATTATTGTCATATAGCTATTCTTTTTGGATTTAGAGAGTTATTGATGGATAGAATCAGGGCAGTGTTTATTGACCGGGATGGCACAATCAATCAGGAAAAAGAGTATGTCAGCAGAATTGAAGATTTTCAACTCATCCCAGGCTCGCTTGAAGCTCTAAAATTACTTACCCAACATGGGGTAAAAATATATATCATCACTAACCAAGCCGGCATTGCAAAAGGCTATTTTACGGAGGAGCAGTTCCACCGTTTAACAGAGTATATGATCAGAAATTTTGAGAGCGAAGGGATTAAGATAGAGAATATTTTATATTGCCCCCATCACCCCGATGGAGTTATTCCAGAATATACAGGAGATTGTTTGTGTAGAAAACCCAATAATAAATTGATACAGGATGTTGTCGAGGAAAACCATTTAAGGGTAGACGAGGTGGCCCTTATCGGGGATAAAAATACGGATATTGAAGCCGGAAGCCGTTTACGGATGAAGACGTATCTTGTTGAAACGGGTTATGGGGCAGAAGAGAAAAAGAGGACGAACGCCACTTTTGTGAAAAAAGATTTATTAGGTGCTGTGGTTCATCTATTAAATTCGGAAAGGAAAGCGGAGAAGGATTTAAATGAGCTTTGATTTCAATTTTATTGAATCCTTAAAACAGAAGGCCTCCTGGGTAAGAAAAGAGACCCTGAAAATACATAAGATTGCTCCGGAGACGAGGATTGCCTCCTCCCTTTCGGCGGTCGAGATATTTGTTACCTTATATTATGGCGAAATTATCAATTTCAATCCCAAAAACCTGAAATGGGAAGGCAGGGACAGGTTCATTATCAGCAAGGGGCATGGATCCATTTGCTTCTATCCCATTCTGGCTGATTTAGGTTTTTTTGATAAAAAAGAATTAGAAAGAGTCGGTCAGGAAGGGTCTTTTTTGGGATGCATCCCGGATTGTATCATCCCTGGATATGAAACGACCAATGGCGCTTTGGGCCATGGGTTGGGGGTAGCCTGTGGTATATCCCTGGGGCTGAAGAGGAGAGGAAAAAGTGAGAAGGTATTCGTCCTGTTGGGCGACGGTGAACTTTTTGAAGGCGCTGTCTGGGAAGCCATCATGTTTGCCGGCGAACACAAACTGAATAATTTAATCATGATTATAGATCGGAATAGGGGTTGTATGCTTGATTTTTGCGAAAATGTAATTGACCTGGATCCCCTTGATAATAAATTTATTAATTTTAGATGGAAGGTAGAGATAGCGGATGGACATGATATCAATCAACTCTATCACGTTCTTATGACCCTGCGGGAGGATAAAGAGGAGAAACCTAAGGCGTTGATTGCTAATACCGTGAAGGGCAAAGGCGTTCCCCATCTTGAAATGGATCCATTAAGCCATGTCAAGAATCTGAAACCAGAGGAGATTGACCGAATCGTTGCGGAGTTGAAATGAAGAGCGAATCCAAAATTATGAGGGAGATCCTCATAGAGGGGATTTACCAGCGGATGGAAGAAGACCGGAGTCTTTTCTTTGTATCCGCTGATTTTGGTTCTCCCAGGCTGGATATGTTAAGGGAAAAGTATCAGGAGAGATTCATTAATGTCGGAGTAGCCGAACAAAATCTGATCAATATTTCTACGGGATTGGCCTTGGAGGGGTTTACGGTTTATGCCTATGCGATCGCCCCATTTCTAACCATGAGGGCTTATGAACAGATCAGGGTGAACCTCTCACTCCATGCCCAATTAAAAGAGGTCAATGTCAATTTGATAGGGGTGGGGGCAGGTTTAAGCTACGATGTTTCAGGGCCCACCCATCATTGCCTCGAAGATATTTCCATCATGAGGACACTGCCCAATATTACCCTTTTTTCACCAAGTGATTGGAAGTTAACAGAAAAATTTATCGATTATTCCATTCGAATAAAAAAGCCTAAATACCTCAGGCTGGACGGGAAACCCCTGCCCCAAATTTATGATAGTATCGAGGACTCAGAGTTTCAAAATGGATTTAAAGAATTGGTGAAGGGGGAGAGGGTATGTCTTGTCTCCACAGGCTATATGACCCATAAGGCGCTCAGAGTTGCCAACCTGTTGAACGAACATCAAATCCGAGCCGGAGTGATTGACCTCTTTATGCTGAAGCCCCTGAATGAAGAGTTGTTTTCTGAAAGTATAAGCCCTTATGATTATGTGATCACTCTTGAAGAGGCCTTTATCAATAAAGGGGGATTGGACAGCCTGGTCACAAATATTCTGACCAGAAGAAACTCAAAATTCAGAATTAAAAGAATGGGTTTTGAAGATACCTATGTTTTTGATATGGGGAGTCGGGAGCACCTACATCGGTTAAACCATTTGGATGAGGAGAGCATTGTTAAAGCCATTGAGGAATTTAGATAGAAAACCAGGGTTTCGTCATACGGTCAGGGTAACGATGCCCGTATCATTAACAAAAGTCTGACGGTTAGGGTAACGAGGCCCGTTTCGTTAGTAAAAGGCTACGTTTGTCGTCTTTTAATGCTTTTTACGTAACCGTTACCGTTAACCGATACGGGCTTCGTAGCCGTAACCCAAACCCAACATACGTGGGGGCCAGGAGGCGATTTAAATGGATAAACAAATATTGGTGACAGGAGGGGCGGGATATATCGGCTCCATTCTGGTTCCGGCTTTACTCCAAAAAGGATATCAGGTGGTGGTGGTTGATAATTTCATATACCAACAGAACTCGTTGCTGGATTGTTGTCAAAATAAAAATTTAACGATCATCAGAGGTGATGCGCGTGATAGGGACCTTATCTCCGGACAGATAAAAAAGGTTGACGTTATCTTCCCTTTGGCCTGCCTCACGGGCGCCCCTCTCTGTTCCAAAGATCCCATCGGGGCGAAGACGACAAATTTCGATGCGATAAAGATGCTCCTGGATTTAAGAAGCAAAGATCAAAGGATTATATTCCCCACCACAAACAGTGGTTACGGCATTGGGGAGAAGGGAGTCTATTGTACAGAGGAGACTCCATTGAGACCCGTCTCCCTTTATGGGAAGCTCAAAGTAGAGATAGAGAAGCTTATTCTTGATTCAGGAAATTCCATTACTTTGCGGCTTGCAACGGTCTTTGGCATCAGCCCCCGAATGAGACTGGATCTATTGGTAAATGACTTTACCTACCGTGCGGTCACGGATCGTTTTTTGGTTCTCTTTGAAGCCCACTTCAAAAGAAATTATCTTCATGTTCGGGATGTGGCAAGAGCATTTATTCACGGCCTCGAAAACTTTGATCGAATGAAAAAGGAGCCTTACAACGTTGGATTGAGCGATGCCAATTTAAGCAAGTGGGAGTTATGTGAGGAGATAAAGAAACAGGTCCCGGATTTTTATTTTGCGGAGGCTTCCGTGGGAGAAGATCCGGACAAGAGGGATTATATCGTCAGCAATGCCAAGATCGAAGCCACCGGATTTAAACCGGAATTCTCCCTGCAGGATGGAATCTCCGAACTCATCAAAGGGTATCAAGTGTTGAGGAATAGACAGTTTTCAAATGTCTAATGAGGGGGAACGGAAACAATGTAAATCGCATTGGATTCAACCATTTTTATATGGAGGAAGGAGGGGGGATTTATGATCATCAGCAGGACTCCATATCGAATCTCTTTTTTTGGAGGCGGAACCGACTATCCCGATTGGTATAAAGAGAATGGCGGAACGGTTCTGGCGACGACCATTGATAAATATTGCTACCTCAGTTGCAGGTATCTCCCGCCTTTCTTTGAGCATAAATACAGAATTGTCTATTCAAAAATCGAAAGCGTGAAAGAGATATCGGAAATCGTTCACCCTGCGGTCAAAGCTATTCTTCACCATATGAAGATTGAGGAGGGGCTGGAGATCCATCACGATGGAGACATTCCTGCGAGAACAGGCATCGGTTCCAGTTCCTCATTCGTTGTGGGACTGCTCCACGCTATTCATGCCCTGAAAGGGAATATGCCAACGAAGAAACAATTAGCCCGCGAAGCGATTCACATTGAGAGGGATATCCTTAAAGAAGAGGGTGGAATACAGGATCAGATACATGCCGCCGTGGGTGGATTTAATAAAATCGTCATCAATCAAGAGGGTGAATTCCAGGTGATCCCCATTACCCTTAATAAGGAGAAATTACGATTGTTACAGAGCCATTTAATGCTTTATTTTACGGGTTTTTCACGGGATGCCTTTAAGATATCGAAATCTCAGGTGGAAAATATTCCCCGGAAAACAAGGGAACTAACTGTCATGCAACAGATGGTCGATGAGGCAGTATCCGTTCTCAATGGCCATAATTCTATTTATGAATTCGGGAAATTGTTGCATGAGGCCTGGGCACTAAAACGGAGCTTAAGCGAAAAAATATCCACTTCTGAGATTGATGAGATTTATAAAGCTTCGAGAGAGGCAGGAGCAATAGGTGGAAAGTTATTGGGGGCCGGCGGGGGTGGTTTTATTCTCCTATTTGTAAACCCTGAAAATCAGCCTTCTGTTAAAGAGAGGTTCAATAAACTTCTTCAGGTGCCTTTCAAATTCGAAGCCCTGGGAAGCCAGATCGCGGTCTACGAACCGGACTTTACCCCTAATTATCATACACAGAAATGAGACATGCACTCCTTCGAGGGACGGATGTGGTCATCCTCTGCGGCGGATTGGGAACAAGGTTAAGAGGAGTTCTGGGTGACCGTCCCAAACCCATGGCGGAGATCGAAGGAAGACCTTTTCTGGACATCCTCATCAATCACGTTGCAAAGTATGGCATGACTCGTTTTATCCTCTGTACGGGTTATAAGAGAGATTTTATTAAAAGGTATTATGAGAAAAAAGAAGGAAGGTTAAAGTTTCTCATCTCTGAGGAGAAGAAACCCCTGGGGACAGCAGGGGCGATCAAACATGCAGAGTTATTTATAGGAAGTGATCCATTTCTGGTTTTAAACGGGGACTCCTTTTGCGAAGTAGATATAGAGGGCTTCCATCGCTTTCATCTTGGAAAAAAGGCTTTCATCTCCGTTGCTGTCACCCCTATTGAAGACCCCAAAGATTATGGAGTGATTCAATTAGATGGGGATAAAAAGATCGCCCATTTCAGCGAGAAAAAAATGGCAGGAGGCTCTGGACTGATTAATGCAGGAGTCTATTTTTTTAGCAGGGATGCGCTCAAGGAGATTCCTCCAGGGAGAAAACAATCGTTGGAATATGACCTCATTCCAAAAACTTTGGATAAGGGCGTATATGGATATAAGACGGATAGTCCACTCCTCGACATCGGTACGGCCGAAAGGTTGGAGATGGCAAGGGACTATTTTAGAAGGGTCAACCCCGTTAGAAAGAGCAATGATTAGCCGCCCAGCTTCAATAAGGTATTACTAATGAGTCCATTATTGAAGAGACATATTTCAGAAAATCTCCCCTTCCCCCTCTTTGCCAAAGAGGGGAAGTCCCTCCCTTTTGCAAAGGGAGGAAAGGAGGGATTAGAGAGCCGATGTCTGGACAATTATAGACTGGCCTGTATATCACCCTTGGAAATACTGGGGCTTTCTAACGGGGTAAATGTCTGATGGACAAAACTGACATCCTTCTAATTAAACCCGGAAGTCAGAGAGAATTATATGGCTCCTTGAGCGATGATTCTCTGACCGGCATTGAGCCACCTCTCTGGGCAGGCCTCATGGCGACCTTCCTCAAAATGAAGGGCATTAGAGTTGAAATGATTGATGTGGAGGCCGAGAAACTAAGCCTCACAAAGGTGGTGGAAAGGATATCCGAAGTGAACCCTCTTCTTGTGGGAATCATTGTCTCGGGGACCAATCCTTCAGCCTCAACGATGAATATGGTCGGAGCGAAGACAGTTTTGGAAGAGATGGCCCGGATGGGATTGACCGTCAAGACGGTTTTGGCAGGACTCCATCCCAGCGCTTTGCCCAGGAGGACGATGGAAGAAGAGCCGACAGACTTTGTCTGTGAGGGAGAAGGGTTTTACACCCTATCCGAACTCATTGAAGCCCTGAAACGAGATGACGAAAAAGGGGTGGAGAGGATCAGGGGGATCTGGTATCGGAGAGATGGAGGGATAATCGGAAACGAAAGAGCGCCTCTCATTGAAGACCTCGACAAAGAGCTTCCTTATGTTTCTTGGGATTTACTTCCCATGGATAGATACCGTGCCCATAACTGGCACTGTTTTCAAGAGTTAGGGCAGAAAAGAGAGCCATACGCAGTCATTTATACAAGTCTCGGCTGCCCCTATCATTGCCATTTCTGTTGTATCAATGCCATTTTTGGAAAACCTGGCATAAGGTATAGAAGTCCGGAGAAGGTTGTTTCAGAGATAGATCTCTTAGTAAGCACTTATGGTGTCAAAAATATAAAGTTTATTGACGAAATGTTTGTGTTGAAGGAAGAGCATGTTTTGAAAATATGTGACCTGCTGATTGAACGAGGCTATCCACTAAATATCTGGGCTTATGCCAGGATCAATACTGTCAACGAGCGATTATTGAAGAAACTGAAAGAAGCTGGTTTCACATGGCTGGCTTATGGGATTGAATCTGGAAATGATAGAGTTTTAAAGAGTGTTACCAAAGGCATTACGGTAGAAAAAATAAAAGAAGTAATCAAAATGACTAAATCGATAGGCATTAATGTAATAGGCAACTTTATCCTCGGCCTGCCTGAGGATGACTTTGCTTCCATGCAGGATACCCTAAATCTGGCGATGGAGTTAAACTGTGAGTTTATAAACCTCTACTGTGCCACTGCCTATCCAGGGAGTCCTCTCTATGACCAGGCAATTAAAGAAGGATGGAGATTACCGGAGACATGGGCAGGTTATTCACCTTATTCTTATGAACATCTGCCCCTTCCCACGAAACATCTCAAAAGTGCGGATGTTTTGAGGTTCAGGGATGAGGCGTATGTTAAATATTATAGTAACGAAAGATATCAAAGCATGATCAGAGAGAAATTTGGGAAAGAAGTCCTTGACGGGATTGTGAGAGGGTTGACAAAAAAGTTGAAGCGGAAGCATCTGGGAGAAAACCCTTTATGAAAGTGGGAGTGACATGAGAATTCCTTTTGGGGCAGTGACGATTACCGAAAAATCAAAGTCCCTTATTCTGGAGGCATTGGATTCAAATAGGGTCTCAAGTGGACGTTTGGTAAGGGAGTTTGAAAAGAGGTTTGCTGAGCTTGTCGGGGCGAAAGAAGCCGTGGCCGTGAGCACGGGCACGGATGCAGATGCGCTTGCCTTAGCCGTGTTATACGATTTCGGTGCAAAAAGGGGAGACGAAGTCATTGTGCCCTCCCTTTCCTTCGTAGCAACCGGGAATGCAGTCCTGCAAGCTGGTTTTCAACCAGTTTTCGCGGATATTGACAGAAAGACTCTGAATATCGATCCGGAAGGGATCGAAGAGAGAATTACTGAGAAGACGAGAGCTATCATGCCTGTTCACCTCATGGGGAAGCCGGCGGAGATGGACTCGATCATGAGGATAGCCAGAAAGTATCATCTCTATGTGGTTGAAGATGCGGCTGAGGCTCATGGAGGGGTCTATAAAGGACGAAATGTGGGAACCCTGGGCGACATGGCGGCTTACAGCACCTATGTTGCCCATATCATCACAACGATCGAAGGTGGGATGGTCGTTACAGACAGGACCGACTTTGCGGAGATCCTGAGGTCCCTCCGATCTCACGGAAGAGCATGTAAGTGTGAAAGCTGTGTGCTCAATATCAGCTCAGGGTATTGCAATAAACGATTCCAGTCCGGGGATGGAATTGATATTCGATTCAAATTTGAAAGGATAGGATTCTCCTCCAAAATGAACGAGTTGGAGGCGGCGGTTGGTTTGGGAAATCTCGAAATATTTGATGAGATCCTTGAGAAAAAGCGAAAAAACCTCCTCAAGATGATTGAAAAATTTAAAAGGTTTGACGAGTATTTGTATACGATATCCGAAGCCCCTTATGAAAAGATTGGCCCTCATGCGTTCCCCATTATCGTTCAAGAGGATGCCCCTTTCCATAGGAACCAACTCGTTGATTTTATGGAGAGGAAAGGGATAGATACAAGGAACCTTTTCCTTTCCATGCCCACCCAGTGCCCCGGATTTGGCTTTTTAAACCACAGGCTCGGTGATTTTCCGAATGCCGAATATATTGGAGACCATGGGCTACATATAGGAGTCCATCAGGATATCGGTGAAGAGGAAATTGAATACATCATGAATACAGTTGAAGAATATTTGGAGAAGCATACATGATGGTCTCGTAAAAAGTCAGAAAACAGAAAAAATGTCATGCTGAACCTTGTGCTGAACTTAATTCAGTATTGTTTCAGCATCTAACAATTACAAGAACTTACGAGACCCTGAAACGAGTTCAGGGTGACAGAGCTGGATTTTTTACGAGACCATCATACATAGCCTGAAAGGCATTTGGGATGGACAGGAATGGAAAGATATATGTGGCTGGCCATACCGGACTCATCGGGTCGGCCATTATGAGAAGGCTCGAATCACTGGGCTATAAGAATATTATCACATCAACCCACAAGGAGTTGGATTTAACAGAAAAGGTCAAGGCTGCAGAGTTTTTCAAAAAAGAAAGCCCTGAATATGTCTTTCTTGCGGGGGCCAGAGTGGGCGGAATCTACGCTAACAATACCTATCCAGCCGAGTTCATTTATGAAAATATTATGATTCAGACAAATGTAATTGATCTTTCTTACAGATATGGAGTGAAAAAACTTCTATTTCTGGCAAGTTCCTGTATTTATCCGAAGATATGCGAACAACCTATGAAGGAGGAATATCTCTTAACGGGACCTATTGAGCCGACCAACGAACCTTTTGGCATGGCGAAACTGGCAGGGATTAAGATATGCCAGGCGTATAACAGGCAGTATGGAACCAATTTCATTTCGGTCATCCCGGCCAATGTCTATGGAATCCATGACCATTTTAACGAAGACGGTCATGTCATGGCTGCCTTAATCAGAAAGTTTTGCGAAGCCAAAAATAAAGGGGATCGGGCGGTAACTATCTGGGGAACGGGTAGGCCAAAGAGAGAATTTTTATATGTGGATGACTTGGCAGAAGCCTGTGTTTTTTTGATGGACCATTATGTAGAGAATGAACCCATCAATGTGGGAACAGGGGTGGGGACATCTGTATCGGAATTGGCGAAATTGGTAAAGGATGTCACGGGATTTGGAGGATCGATTCATTACGATCCTACTAAACCAGACGGAAATCCAATAAGGCTTCTCGATATCAGAAGGATAAAAACTTTGGGTTGGTCTGCAGGAATCTCCCTCGAGGAGGGATTGAGGATCACATACGATTGGTATCAAAAAAATCAAAATCAATAAATTAAAGAAATTGCAGGGTCTTAAAGTGGTCAATACATCACAGATGGATAGATCGGAACGAAACCAGAAAATATCTTTGGGATTTAAGAAGAGAGTCTTGGTAATCATCCCTGCCTGCAATGAAGAAAGGTCCATAGGGAAGGTGATCGGGGAAGTGAAGCATGTTCTTCCTCAGTCGGATGTCCTCGTCGTGAACGACGGTTCTTCCGATCATACCTCCGAGAAAGCAGAAGTTAGCGGCGCAATCGTTTTAAATCTTCCTTTCAATCTGGGAATCGGAGGAGCCATGCAGGCAGGTTACCAATATACCTATGAGAAAGGCTACGATATTGCGATACAAGTAGATAGCGATGGCCAGCATGATCCGAAAGAAATGGATATAAAATTCAGGAGTCGTAGCCGGAACCAAAGCAGAACTCGAAATTAAATAAAGGACATGGTATAATAAACTTGAATTTAAGAATATGAGGTGATCCCATGGGAATATCAGTTAATCTTCCAGAAATGAATATAAAAGAAGATGAAGTAAAATTGTTTCTTGCGATAAAGCTTCTTGAGGAGGGTATCGTCTCTCTTGGAAAAGCTGCTGAAATAGCAGGTTATTCGGAGAAAGCCTTCGTGGAAATTCTGTTACGTAAAGGTATTCCACCCATAAAATATTCAAAGCTTAACCTTGAAAAAGAGCTACAACATGCCTGAGCTAATCATTGCTGATACCTCTTCATTGATCGCTTTGGAGAGGATCGACCTTCTGCAGATTCTTTGTAAAATTTACAAAGAGGTTGTCATACCGGAGTCGGTCATCAAAGAATTTGGAAATCTATCCCTTCCATGCCTTTCGATAAGAAAGGTTGAGAGTAGCCTTTTAAAACTTCTCATCACAGATTTGAATTTAGGGAAAGGCGAAGCCGATGTCATCGCATTGGCAACACAGACAGGCTTAAGCGTAATTATCGACGATTCAAAAGCCCGTAAAGTGGCAGAAAATATGGGATTGAAAGTAACCGGTACCATCGGCGTCTTGGTTAAAGCTGAGAGGGTAGGATTGATAAAGAATGCTCATGATAAAGTGAGAGAACTCAGAGAAAAAGGATTTTATGTCTCTGAAGAATTATTAGAAAATATAACCAGGCTGAAGTAGACTCGATACACTATAGTGAACGACTCTGACCAACTGGCTGGGGCCACATCTTCATATGTCATTATTTTCTTGAAGAATTGGGGCTTGGAATATTTGGATTTGTGATCAAATATTGCTCTACGTTTTATTTGACAGAAATATATCTCTTTGCTACGATAAAATGAACTAAATCAATTCGGGAAACTCGAATCATTCAGGGAGGCATTAAATGAGCCATTGCCAAAAGAGCGTAGTCTTTTTCTTAATATCGATAATGGTTTTTTTCTTATCATCTCCTGTTAGAGCGTCAGACGGATTTACTCAAAAAGACAGGGAACTTCTTATTACCCTGAAAGTAAAGGTTGAAGAGATTGACAAACGATTTGAGCAAATTGACAAACGATTTGAGCAAATAGATAAACGATTCGAGCAATTTGGGAAACAGATTGGCCAGCTCTTCAATTTTCTTTGGATTTTTGCAGTCATATTCACCTCGATCACAGTCACAACCATTGGTTTTGCCATCTGGGATAGAAGAAGTATGATAAGGCCCTTTGAGAGCAAGGTGAAAGAACTTGAGGAAGGTAAGATAGATAAGGTTATATCATCTCTAAGAGCTCTTGCGGAGACAGATGCAAGGGTGGCAGAGGCGCTGAGACGTTATAATCTGTTGTAACTGACCTATAAAATGAGACAATCGAGATAAAAGGGGACAGTCCCTTTATGATTCATAGAAGGACTGTCCCCTTCCTTTACCCTGTCCCGCAGGCGCTAATGGGATCACATCTTCATCTGTCACCCGAATGGAAAAATTGGGCTTGCAAAAATTGATGGTTTTGTAAACCTTGCAGTTGCATAAACGGCCATGGGTAAACCGCTCTCCAACGCTTCGAATGGCGGTTAATCGGATGTCTTAATGGAATGGCCGGATTTCACCTAAGGTGAACTCCAGTATGGGTTACAAACGTGGGTGCTCATTGGCCTGAAGGTTCGCCTCGAAGCCTTTCCGAACGGTTCACCCATGTCCGTTTGGTTCAATTTTTTGCAATGTTAAGGTAAAAAGTCAAGCGCAGAAGATAGAGGGTTCTGATGTGATCAAAGATCTCTTTCCGATGTCTGTGCATGCGTTCTTGCAGAAAGGCATAAGCGGCCTTCTGGCCTCATTAAGGGTATCACTTTAGCATTTTGAAAAGAGGAGTTTTACGAGTCAATTGACCAAAAGATTCATCATAAAATCCCCCTTAGTCCCCCTTTGCCAAAGGGGGAAACCCTTACCTCCTCCCTTTGGCAAAGGGAGGTCGGGAGGGATTTTACAAAGATTTTCAAAAAGCTAAAGTGTTACCATTAAAGATTTGTTAGGCAAAGAAGGGAGCGGTGATTTTTACGCAAGGAGCGAAGAGATCCTGAGAAAAAAGTCGATGATGGAAAATAAAGGAAAGATCTTGGTAATCATCCCTGCCTACAATGAGGAGGGGTCCGTAGGGAAGGTGTTGGAGGGGGTAAAACAATATCTTCCCGGAGTTGACGCCCTGGTGGTGAACGATGGATCTACTGACCTTACTTCAGAAAAAGCCGGAGCCAGCGGCGCAATCGTTTTGGATCTTCCCTTCAATCTGGGAATCGGAGGGGCGATGCAGGCCGGCTGTCAGTATGCCTTCGGAAAAGGTTATGGCATTCCATCCGGGTAGACAGAGATGGATAGAGAATTCAGGAGTCATGGTTATTTAAATTTCTTGGCAAAATTACAAAAGGATGGTATAAAAATCGCGAATGATATCCTTATACAAGGAGACATAAAATGGAAAAGGAGATGAGGGAGTATTTAGATAAGAATTTTGCAAAACTGGCCACAAAAGAGGAATTGAATGTTTTGAGTAGCGAGGCAAAAGCCACCAAAGAGGAATTAATTGTTTTGGGAGCTAAGGTGAAAGCCACCAAAGAGGGATTGAATGATTTAAGGGGGGAGGTCAGAGTAGGAGTAAACAATTTGAGAGGGGAGATGAAAGGGTTAGAAGAACGTGTCTTTCATCAGTTTCACATTACCGCTGAGGGCTTGAGAGATGAGATCAAACTGGTCGCAGAAGGGGTAATGAATTTAAATGAAAAATTTGACAGGGAGATCTCCTCTTTTCGAAAGGAAGTTACATATTCCCACGAAGAACTCAAGGCGATGATTAAATTTTCCTATTCAGAACTTGATAGGCGATTAACATCGGTTGAATCGGAATTGGATAATTTAAAGCACCGGGTGGAAAAAATTGAAAGAGGCTTTTCACATCCCTAAAGAAGAATGGAACATCCAATATGCTTCCCTAACTCATCTCCGTCTCAATGAAACTCCTTTTCTTCTCATTTAACTCTGTCTGTTTTTGGCTTGATAAAGCAGGATCAATTTGATAGAAAATGTGATGATGAAGAATAAACAAAAACTCTTAGCGATTATCCCTGCTTTTAACGAAGAGGGTTCCGTAGGGAAGGTGGTTGAAGATGTCAAGAAATACCTTCCCCAGGCGGATGCCCTGGTGGTGAATGATGGGTCCACTAACCTCGCTTCTGAGAAAGCAAAGGCCGTTAAACTTTTAAAACTGAGCGCTCTGAAAAACTACCACACGCTCTCCTGATTACTCAGATTTCAAAGATGATTACAGATTTTTATGAATTCTCAATGCTTTCCCATCTGTGTAATCGGCCCCTAATCGGTGTAATCAAAGATTTCCAAGGTTTCTCAGAAATCTCAAAACTTTAAGATTGACTTTTGAAGAAATAAACGATAAGGTGTTTTATAAAAAATGGAGGATGATCTTGGAAAGGAAGAAGGAAAAGAAAGAAAAAGCGGGATTAAGCAAAAAAGACATTTCGGAGGCCCTTCGGGTTTTTTATGAAGAGAAACTTGAGCCAAAATTCGAGCAGATCGATGGGCGGTTCGAGCAGATCGATAAACGATTTGATCGGGTGGAAGCCAGATTAGACCAACACGATGCTCGCTTTGAAGGAATTGAGAAGAAATTAGAAGAACACGATGAAAAATTCAGGGATATCTTCGCGCATTTTGATCAGGTATACCAAAGATTTGAGAGGCTTGAAACGGAGTATTATGCTATTTCTGTTGCCATCGATCGAATAGAGAAAAAATTGGATGGTGAGGTCTCAAAGAGGGAGTTTCTCGAAAAAGAGGTCTTGGATTTGAAGGGTAAAATTCAAGTTCTTTATAGTCGGATTGAGGAAATTGAAAATCGTCTAAAAAGGGTCAACTAATTTTTAAATATCAAAAAGTTGCTTTACACAACTCATTTTCCCTTCCCTCCCTTTTTTTCTTGATAAAAGACCATAACCTTGAAAATAAATTTTATGAAAAATAAACAAAAAATCTTAGTGATTATTCCTGCCTATAATGAGGAAGGTTCCGTAGGGAAGGTGGTTGAGGAAGTAAAACAATATCTTCCCGGAGCCGATACTCTGGCGGTGAACGATGGATCTACTGACCTTACTTCAGAAAAAGCCGGAGCCAGCGGCGCAATCGTTTTGGATCTTCCCTTCAATCTGGGAATCGGAGGGGCGATGCAGGCGGGTTATAAATTTGCCTTTGCAAAAGGGCATGAGATTGCCATTCAGGTGGATGGAGATGGTCAACATGATCCAAAGGAAATCGCTAAGCTCCTCAAGGCGTTAGAAGAGAAAGAAGTGGATTTGGTCATTGGTTCCCGTTTCATCGGTGATTCGGAGTTCAAATCGTCGGTGGTGAGGAGAGTCGGCATCTCCATTTTTTCAAGAGTGATTTCATTGATTGTCGGACAGAAAATCACCGATCCCACTTCCGGGTTCAGGGCGGCGAATCGAAAGGCGATTCAATTATTTGCATTCGATTATCCGCAGGATTATCCGGAGCCAGAGGTGTTAGTGCTCCTTCATCAATGTGGACTTAAGGTGGCTGAGGTTCCAATTGGAATGAGTAAAAGATATGCCGGGGAGTCATCCATCACAAAGTTAAGGTCCATCTACTATATGGTAAAGGTGCTTTTGGCGATTTTTGTAGATTGCTTTAAGAAGCATTCTTTTTAACCTTAACCTTAAAAAGGAAGGTGGGTGTACTTCCAAACCTTTACAATCGCGGGTTTTTATATGTTTGGGTCTTCGTGAAAGCGAGTGGGTTAAAACATCATGAAGATATGGATATTGGCCCTACGATTTCCATTATAAATGGCAAACGTAGCCCCCCTTTGGAAAAGGGGGGTGAGCCTGCCTGCCGGTAGG